>NZ_JBJACT010000095.1:0-664 GCF_044778005.1 Mesorhizobium sp. IMUNJ 23033 | reverse complement strand
TTGCATCGTTCTCAACCGCATGCTGGCATGGGCACGCCCGGAGTCTATCCGGCGTCAAGTCACGCAGGCATAACCAACTACATTAAAGATCGAAATGCGTTCGATTTCATATCCGCGCACCAACGCCCGACTGTGGTAATCTTCTCCATGGAGCGGTCCTTCTTCTTTGTGGCGTTTCAACACGACCACGTTAGGCACTTGATGCCGTTTGAGAAGGGCCGTTCCACCTCATCAGCTTCGGGCCGATTAGGCCGTGAAGGCGAACGGAGCGGGCAGCACCCGTGCTTGTCAACAGCAGACGTGATGACGGCACCCGCCGGTTGTTTGCAGCCGGCGATGCGGGAGGTTCAAATTTGAAATGGGTCGGGGCACTTACGTTTTCCGCAAGTGCCCGAAAGTGCCCGAAAGTGTTTAGAGCCTGACCCGAAACTCCAGATTGGGCGTGGAAGCGGTTGAGTGGCCCCGTCCGTTGTGATTCGCTTGAGTTGTCTAGACTTGAGCGGGATCACAACATGGGTTGGACGGAGGCCACCCGCCGCAATATTGCCGCGCGGGGCAGCGGGATGCAAATGCGTTGACGGACAGGGAATGGGCATTGATCGAGCCGTTCATGCCTGGAGCGAAGACGACAGGACGACCACGGACGACCGAGCTGCGGACAGTC
>NZ_JBJACT010000094.1:0-680 GCF_044778005.1 Mesorhizobium sp. IMUNJ 23033 | reverse complement strand
AAGCCCTTGTTGATGTCTTCCAGCTTCAGCGTGTGCGTGATCATCGGGTCGATCTGGATCTTGCCGTCCATGTACCAGTCGACGATCCTCGGCACGTCGGTGCGGCCGCGCGCGCCGCCGAAGGCGGTGCCCATCCAGGTGCGGCCGGTGACCAGCTGGAACGGCCGGGTCGAGATCTCCTGGCCGGCGCCGGCGACGCCGATGACGACCGACTTGCCCCAGCCGCGATGCGAGGCTTCCAGCGCCTGGCGCATCACCTTGGTGCTGCCGGTGCAGTCGAAGGTGTAGTCGGCGCCGCCGATCTGGTCGGCACCGCGCTTGGTCATGTTGACCAGATGCGGGACGATGTCGCCGTCGATCTCCTTCGGATTGACGAAGTGCGTCATACCGAACTTCTCGCCCCACGGCTTCTTGTCGTTGTTCAAGTCGACGCCGATGATCATGTCGGCGCCGGCAAGCTTCAGGCCCTGGATGACGTTGAGGCCGATGCCGCCGAGGCCGAAGACGACGGCGGTGGCGCCTTGCTCGACCTTGGCCGTGTTGATGACCGCGCCGATGCCGGTGGTGACGCCACAGCCGATGTAGCAGATCTTGTCGAAGGGGGCGTCGGGGTTGACCTTGGCCAGCGCGATCTCCGGCAGCACGGTGAAGTTGGAGAAGGTCGAGCAGCCCATATAGTG
>NZ_JBJACT010000093.1:0-741 GCF_044778005.1 Mesorhizobium sp. IMUNJ 23033 | reverse complement strand
GAGCTTGTTGAAGCAGCGTTCGATCAGGTTGCGCGCCTTATAGGCTTCGAAGTCGTAGGGTATCAGGATCTTTCGGGTCGGGTTGCAGGGGATGACGGCCTCAGCTCCCATATCGGCGACAATGGCGCGCAGGGCGTTGCTGTCATAAGCCTTATCGGCAAGAACGCGTTTGGCTTTGAGCCCTTCGAGCAAGGCAGGCGCTTGGGTGACATCACCACGCTGGCCGGGCGTCAAGATCAGGCGCAATGGGCGGCCGCGGCCATCGACGGCCATGTGGATCTTGGTGGTCAATCCGCCTCGGGAACGCCCCAAAGCCTGGTTTTGGTCCCCCCTTTTCCGGTCGCCGCCTGCTGGTGAGCGCGAACCAATGTGCTGTCGAGCATCACATAATCGTTGTCGGGATCATCGATCAGGTCGGCAAAGACACGCTCCCAAACGCCAGCCTTTGACCAGCGCCTGAAACGCTGATGCAGCGTCTTCCACTTGCCGTAGCGTTCGGGAATGTCGTGCCAATGCGCTCCCGAGCGCAGAACCCAAAGGACGCCATTCACAAACAGGCGATTGTCTATGCCGCTGCGGCCGGGATCACCTGCCTTTCCGGGCAAAAGACCTTCGATGCGCTGCCATTGCCGCTGGCTCAGTTCGTAGCGCGACACCATCCATTGTCCTCCAGATCGAATCTGGAAGCCTATGAATCATGCATCAACGCAATTTTGAATCCTGAATGTCGATTGGTCCTAG
>NZ_JBJACT010000092.1:0-751 GCF_044778005.1 Mesorhizobium sp. IMUNJ 23033 | reverse complement strand
GATCATTGCCGAGAAATGGTTCGCGCCACGCGGCGTCATCGGCTTCTGGCCGGCCAATGCCGTTGGCGACGATATCAGGCTGTTTACGGACGAGGCGCGATCGCAGGAATTGGCAACCTTCTTCACCTTGCGCCAGCAACTGACCAAGCGCGACGGCAAGGCCAATGTCGCACTGTCGGATTTCGTGGCACCGTCGGACAGTGGCAAGCCGGACTATATAGGCGGCTTCATCGTCACCGCCGGCATCGAGGAAGTGGCGATCGCCGAACGGTTCGAGCGGGCCAACGACGACTATTCGTCGATCATGGTCAAGGCGCTGGCCGACCGCTTCGCCGAAGCCTTCGCCGAGCGCATGCACGAGAAGGTGCGCAAGGAGTTCTGGGGTTATGCCCCTGACGAAGCTCTTGCACCGGACGAGCTGATCGGCGAGCCCTATCGTGGCATCCGCCCGGCGCCCGGTTATCCCGCGCAGCCCGACCATACCGAGAAAGCGACCCTGTTCCGTCTGCTCGACGGCGAGCGCAATGCCGGAGTAAGCCTGACCGAAAGCTATGCGATGTGGCCGGGCTCCTCCGTGTCGGGGATCTATCTGGCGCATCCCGAGAGCTACTACTTCGGCGTCGCCAAGGTCGAGCGCGATCAGGTCGAGGATTACGCACGCCGCAAGGACATGCCATTGGCTGAGGTGGAGCGCTGGCTTGGACCGATCCTCAACTATGTTCCCGCGCTCTATGCCGAGGCGGCGGAATAG
>NZ_JBJACT010000091.1:0-806 GCF_044778005.1 Mesorhizobium sp. IMUNJ 23033 | reverse complement strand
TGCTGTCACATTGATTTTGGCTTAACGGTTTGACGATAAGTCAGGTTGGCATGGTCGAAGCATGCGCCACCTACAAGAACCATCGCTTCCCGATCGAAATCGTTGCTCATGCCGTCTGGCTTTATTACCGGTTCGGGCTGAGCCTGCGCGATGTTGAAGAAATGCTGCTGGAGCGGGGGATCGTCGTCTCCTACGAGACCATCCGCCGCTGGGGAAAGAAGCACAGTCCCGATTATGCACGTCGCCTGCGCCGCAAGGCGCCATCGAAAGACGATGTCTGGCATCTTGATGAGGTAGCCGTGCGCATCAACGGCAGGCGGTGCTGGCTGTGGCGCGCCGTCGACCAGGACGGCTATGTGCTGGATGAGATCGTGCAGACCCGCCGCAATACCAAGGCGGCCAGGCGTCTGCTCATTCGTCTGCTGAAGAAGCAAGGCCTGTCGCCGAAGCGTATCGTCACCGATAAGCTGCGCTCCTATTCAGCGGCAAGACGTCAGGTCATGCCCGATATCGAGCACCGGTCGCACAAGGGCCTCAACAACCGGGCGGAGAACTCTCACCTGCCGTTTCGAAAGCGCGAGCGAATTCGGCAAGGCTTCCGCAGCATTGGCTCCCTTCAGCATTTCGTCTCCGTCTTCTCCGCCATACGCAATCTCTTCGTCCCCTCCCGCTCAAACAGGTCCGCCACGCAGATCCGAACTCACCGCCTCAATGCCATGGCAGAATGGAAGGCCGCGGCGTTGCAGATTGCCTGAAAACAGCTGTGGGCTTCCGCGCGTCCACGCTTCAAACAATGTGACAGCGCC
>NZ_JBJACT010000090.1:0-824 GCF_044778005.1 Mesorhizobium sp. IMUNJ 23033 | reverse complement strand
GCAATATTGCCGCGCGGGGCAGCGGGATGCAAATGCGTTGACGGACAGGGAATGGGCATTGATCGAGCCGTTCATGCCTGGAGCGAAGACGACAGGACGACCACGGACGACCGAGCTGCGGACAGTCGTGGACGCGCTCCTCTATATCGCCTGGACGGGCTGCCAGTGGCGGGCATTGCCGGACCGCTTCCCGCCGGTCTCGACGGTTCAACGCTATTTCTATGCCTGGCGAGACAATGGGCTGTGGAGAACCATCAACTTCCACCTGGTGGCAGCAGCACGCCTCGCCCTCGGTCGCGGGGCGAGCCCGAGCGCCGGCATCATCGACAGCCAATCGGCAAAGGCCACGGACGTTGCCGGTTTGCGTGGCTATGACGCCGGCAAGAAGATCAAAGGCCGCAAGCGCCATATCATCACCGACACCGAGGGGCACCTGGTCGGGCTGACGGTGCATACGGCCGACATCCAGGACAGGGATGGGGCAGTCGGCGTCATCGCCTCCATTCGACAGCTTTACCCGTGGTTGCGCCATCTGTTCGCCGACGGCGGTTATGCCGGAGAAAAACTGACGCAGGCTGTGGCCGATCTCGGCACGTGGACCATCGAAATCATCAAGCGCTCCGACACGGCCAAAGGCTTTGAGGTGCTGCCGCGTCGATGGGTCGTCGAGCGAACTTTCGCCTGGCTGGGACGTTGTCGCCGGCTCGCCAAGGACTTCGAGGCGACCATCGCCAGCGCGGAGGCGTGGATCCTCATCGCCTCCATCCGCCTCATGCTTCGTCGCAGCGCAACTCCACGTCGTGCCTAACCGAGTTTCGAGTCAG
>NZ_JBJACT010000089.1:0-909 GCF_044778005.1 Mesorhizobium sp. IMUNJ 23033 | reverse complement strand
GCCTGCGGCTCCCGCCGCTACCGGGCCGATCGCCCCGACCTTCGATGTCGTGCGCGTCGAAGGCAACGGCTCGATTGTCGTCGCCGGCAACGCGGCGCCCAATTCCAAGGTCGAGATCCTCAACGGTGCGACGGTCCTCGGCTCGACGGTCGCCGGTGCCGATGGCGCCTTTGCCATCATCCTCGACGATCCGCTGAAGCCCGGCGACTACACGATCACGCTGCGCTCGACGACCGGCGACGTCGTGACCGCCTCGGCGCAGACCGCTGTCGTCTCGATCCCGCAAAATCCCGCCGGCCAGGTGCTGGCCATGGTCGAGGAGCCCGGCAAGCCGTCCGAGCTGCTCACCGTCCCTGCGCCCGACACCAAGCCCGCAGCACCCGCCACCGGAGACCAGGCAGCCGCGCCGGCGACCCCAGCACCGGCGCCTGAAACGCCTGCTGCAGCAGCGCCAGCGCCGGCTGCGCCAGCCACTGTTGAAGCCGCGCCGGCGCCCGCAGCGGCACCCGCCGCATCGGTTGCCGAGCCCAAGATCGTCGTTGAGGCCGTCGAGATCGACGGCAACAAGATCTTCGTCGCCGGCATCGCCGACCCTGGGCGCAAGGTGCGCGCCTATGCCAACGACATCCTGCTCGGCGACGCGCTGACCTCGCCCGACGGCCATTTCCTGGTCGAGGCGACGCGCGACATTCCGGTCGGCAGCTACACCATCCATGTCGACGGCCTCGACGCCGACGGGGTGAAGGTGGTGGCCCGCGCCGCCGTGCCGTTCGAACGCGAGCCGGGCGAGTCGGTCGCCGCCGTCGCCCCGGCCGAAACCAAGCCTGCCGCGCCAAAGCCGGCCGCGCCTGCAACCGGGGCCGAAGCACCGGCCGCGCCTGCGACGGACCCTGCCGCGCCGGCGACAAC
>NZ_JBJACT010000088.1:0-1018 GCF_044778005.1 Mesorhizobium sp. IMUNJ 23033 | reverse complement strand
GCATGCGACGCGCGCTGCGGTCGAGGAAGGCGTGTTGCCAGGTGGCGGCGTGGCGCTTCTGCGTGCGGCCAAGGCACTGGACAGTGTGCAGGCCGAAAATGAGGACCAGAAGCACGGTATCGAGATCGTGCGCCGCGCGCTCGAGGCGCCCGTGCGACAGATCGCCGAGAACGCCGGCGCGGAAGGTTCGATCATCGTCGGCAAGCTACGTGAGAAACCGGATTTCGGCTGGGGCTGGAACGCACAGACCAATGCGTTCGGCGACCTCTACAACGAGGGCGTCATCGATCCGGTGAAGGTGGTGCGGACCGCGCTCCAGGATGCGGCATCGGTTGCCGGCCTGCTGGTAACGACGGAAGCGATGGTTGCCGAGAAGCCGAAGAAGGAACCCGCAGTTCCGGCAATGCCGGGTGGCGGCATGGACTTCTGAGGAAACGCAGCGGTGTCCGCGCTCCATGGAGCGCGGACTTTTCCGACATAGGGTGAGACCATGAACGTGATGAAACTAGACGTTATCCCGCCGCCCTCGCGCGCGGCCGCCGACCTGAACTACGAAGCGGATCTGAAAACCGCGCTCGACCCAATCCTATCCGAACTCCTTGACCGAGCGGAGCACGCCGGTTGGGATCGGCGCAAGGCAGCATACACGGTGATGTTTCTGGCTGCGCGGAATCTTACCGAAGGCAAAGGCGCCCCTGGAAACGGGAGTTCGACAGGCTAAGGCGCTACGCACGCAACCTTTTGCGGCGCCTGGCGAGGCTTCCGATCGATTGAGCTAACCACGTGAAACGGAGGAAAACATGGAACACAATCAATTTCAGCAGCCCGTGAGGGTGCTCGTGGGTCTTGGGTTTCCGACCGACATTCAAAGCGTAAAAGACGCCTTCGTCCTGCTCGAGGAATGGCCGCCATCGAAGCGGAACGCTGCTCATGGCATCGCGCTCAATGCCTGCAGGGCAGCCCTCGCCGGCAAGGTGGATGCCGAAACCGCTCGCAGCACTTTTGTTGCCTTCGCCCG
>NZ_JBJACT010000087.1:0-1110 GCF_044778005.1 Mesorhizobium sp. IMUNJ 23033 | reverse complement strand
AGCGTTGGTGCATGGATCCTTTGTCAACGGTTTGGCGATAGCAGGCAGGATCGAAATCAGCTTGATACGAGTTGCCATGCCGTACAAACACAACGCAGATCGTCGTCATCACGTGGGAAAGATGAAATTCAGGGTGACGAATTGGCGTGACTACGAAGCAGGTCTGCGCCGGCGTGGTAGCCTGACCTTATGGGTAACGCCGGAGGCACTGGCGGGATGGCGCGCTCCGCGACGCAAGACCCGCGGCGGCCAAGCCCGGTATTCCGATCTCGCCATTGAGACAGCGCTGACGTTGGGTTGCGTCTTCGCAATGCGGCTGCGCCAGACCGAGGGATTGCTCCACTCGCTGCTGGATCTCATGGGGCTGAAAGTCCCAGTTCCAGATCATACGACGCTGAGCCGTCGGGCACAGAAGTGGGAGCCATCAGCCCGACGAAACCCGCCGCTGCCGGACGGCCCGCTGCATGTGCTTGTCGATAGCACGGGATTGAAAGTCTACGGCGCCGGGCAATGGCTGGAGCAGAAACATGGCGCCAGATCACGTCGCAACTGGCGCAAGCTGCATCTGGCAGTGGATGCCAAAAGTGGCGCGATCATTGCCCAAAGGCTGACAGATCAGGACACGGATGATCCTTCGTGGCACCGCTGCTCGATCAGATCGACGGCGAGATCGACCAGTTCACAGCCGACGGAGCCTATGACGGCAAGCCAACCTATCGGTCTATCCTGCAGCACAGCGCAACCGCGAACATCGTCATTCCACCGCGTTCTACGGCGGTGGAAAGCGGTGATACCGGACCGCATGGTCAAAGGGACAAGCACATTGCCGCAATCGCAAGCGACGGTCGGCTGAAATGGCAGGCAGCCACCGGCTACGGCAAGCGGGCGCTGAGCGAAACAGCCATCGGACGATACAAGGGGCTGATCGGACGGCGCCTGCGAGCACGCTCTCTTCCGGCTCAACAGACCGAGGTTGCCATCGGTTGCATCGTTCTCAACCGCATGCTGGCATGGGCACGCCCGGAGTCTATCCGGCGTCAAGTCACGCAGGCATAACCAACTACATTAAAGATCGAAATGCGTTCGATTTCATATCCGCGCACCAACGCC
>NZ_JBJACT010000086.1:0-1160 GCF_044778005.1 Mesorhizobium sp. IMUNJ 23033 | reverse complement strand
AAAAAATGGCCGACCATAAGACCAATGAGGACACTCGGTCTCACGACCATGAGATCCGGCGTTTCGCGGCAGAGAACCGCGTAACGATCGAGCAAGCGCGTGAACTCATCGCGAAGTATGGCAATAGCCGAATCGCGTTGGGAGTGGCCGCGCAGAAGCTTCGCGGAGGGGATGCTCTGGAAGCCAACTTTCGAAACGCCTGGGCCGCCCTTAGATTAGTTCGCGCGGCTATTGAACAGAGCTGCCCGGCTGGCGTGTTGCCGAGCGAGGAAGCCGTCCTGCTCCTGGTCCCGAGCCGATCCATGAAGGTGAAGCCCTTGCCAAGGCAATAATTGAAACGCTCGAGCGTCTTACTGCCCAACGATCTCATCGCCGTTCTTGACACCGCCCGCGCTAGCGCTTGTAGAAATGAGCGCCGGTAGACTGGCAGCTTTTGGGGACTTCCTTTCAACCGACGCTCACCGGCGCGATGGGTAGGTCGCGCCAAGCATCAGACTAGCACGAGCCCGTGAAGTGCTTCCTGCATCGAACGGATGACACGGCTCCATCTATATTGGCTACTGGGCGGCGTAGGAAAATATGCCTGCAACCATCTCGCCGGTCTTCGTGAAGTGTATCGATTTTACGCAATTGCCGATTGGTGGACTTGCGCAACGCAGGCGCAGTTTAATCGTCACGACAAGGCCCAGAGAGAAGGTCGAAATACGGGAGGAAATGATCGATGGACTATGAATTTGGTATCCGTAATGAAGCTAACGATCAGCCTTACGAACTTACCTCTTTTGCTACAAAACATGGCCTAACGATCCCGGTTGCAGATGCCGTTCTTTTCGCCAAAGGCCCGTCTCGGGCAGCGTGCGATGCGGCCGCATTGGCTTTCCTCTGCGCTGTCGCCGCATACTCCAAGAAACGGTCGCCCTGACAACTTTCCTCCCGGACATCCTGCAGCGAAGCATGCGCCTGGACGCGCTTCCAGAGTCGTTCGCGCTGGCACCGTTCGCGCAGACTTCAGTTGGCACTCACTTCGCCGCTTGGGCGGCTGCGGCCCGCTACCCCCGATAGGCGACCGGCACCGCCCCCGCCGCGATAAGGGCGACGCCAAGCCAGTTCGATCCGGAGAGCCGCTCCCCGAGAAAGATCGCGCCAAACACCGCCACAAG
>NZ_JBJACT010000085.1:0-1277 GCF_044778005.1 Mesorhizobium sp. IMUNJ 23033 | reverse complement strand
CTGTGAAGCCGTGCGGTCGAGAACTCGCCTTCCTTCAGTCTTACTAGCAGTTGCTCCAGGTCGCGGATCGCGCGGCCGACCCGCCCATGCCACAGACGCCACTTTACGCCTCTGATGTCCCTGTCGATGGTTGGAAGCGCTTCAAAGGGGCCTGATCGGGATCGTACGATGTGATCGGCGATCTGCTGCATGGGCTGGATCTTCATGGCAATATGAAACCAGTCGATGATGTGGGTCGTCGGTTTCGGCATAGCGCGAGGCAGCCGCTTTAGGATTTCGGCCCCGTCCGAAATCACCGTCACAGCCCCAAAGCCGCGATATCCGACTTCCTGGAGAGAGTGAAGAGCACGATCGCGGATTGCCTGCTGGTCGGTGCTGCCGGTGACGAAATAGCGACCGCCCCTTTCGCCCCGTCCCCCGCGCCCACATCTGGCCACGACGAGCTCGAAATTCGCGCCGAATGTTGATCAGCGCTACGAACGTGCGCCGTATCAATGCTGATGACGAACTCTTTGCGCCGATCTCCGGGAAGCTGCATCTCGAGCTGGCATCGGTCATCCGTTTGGGACCTCGCGCGCCAAGTTTCCTGCATGACCTGGTCGTCGAGCTGCTTGCCGATCCTGATGGTACGCTTGCGGACGGTCGCATGCGTCTCAGTCGGTTCAGAGGGCAGGAAATCGGCCAGCACCTTCGCCGCCTGCCGGTAGGGCAGCATGCTTCCTAGCCGCGCCGTCAGTTCCATCAGCTCCGGTGTCGCTCGATCGGGACAAATTTCCTTCAGCGGCGCGAAGGCACCGGCCATCCCCGGATGGCATTCCCGGCACAGCATCCATCGGGGATTGCGAACCTCTACGGTGCCGAAGACGGTTCGAATCCGGCGTGTCGTGTAGTCCTTGACCGGTCGGGACGTATGGCAATCCGGGCAAATCCGGCGAAGAAAAGCGTAGGTCTCCGCTTCATGATTAACGACCGCGTTCTGCAGCGCAGCCATGATCTTCTTGCTATCGCCGATCGACAAGCCGATGTCGCCGTCGAACAGCCTCTTCCAGCTCTTGTCGATGCGGACCTCCTTCCGGCATGTGTCGCCAAATTCGTTCCGGCCCTCGATGGTAACCGTCCATTCCACCGCCATCGCTTTGCCTCCGATCAAAACGATGCTGATGGACCGGTCGAGCCTAACAACCGGTATTCGACCCCAGAGAAATTACCGGTCTCGACCTGGAGCAACTGCTAGTAAGACTGAAGGAAGGCGAGTTCTCGACCGCACGGCTTCACAG
>NZ_JBJACT010000084.1:0-1323 GCF_044778005.1 Mesorhizobium sp. IMUNJ 23033 | reverse complement strand
CCACAGTGGGTTTGCTGTCAGGCAACCCGAGCTAAGGAGCCATCCGCCATGCAGATTACCACCGTGGGCCTTGATCTGGCCAAGCGCATTTTTCAAGTTCACGCCGTCGACGCGTCTGGAGACGTTGTTGTTCGCAAGGCACTGCGCCGATCGCAAGTTCTGCCGTTCTTCACCAAGTTGCCGCCCTGCCTGATCGGCATGGAGGCGTGCGGCACATCGCATCATTGGGCTCGAGAGTTGACGGAGCTCGGCCATGAAGTCCGCCTGATGCCACCGTCCTACGTGAAGCCCTATGTGAAGCGCGGAAAGAATGATGCGGTGGACGCGGAAGCGATTTGCGAAGCGGTGACACGCCCGACCATGCGTTTCGTCGTGATGAAGTCAGCCGAGCAGCAAGCGGCCCTATCGCTTCACCGCACCCGTAATCTTCTGGTCAAGCAGCGTACGCAACTGGTGAATATGATCCGCGGCCTGTTGGCCGAGTTCGGCATCGATATTCCCGAAGGTTTGGAGCGGGCGCTTAAGCTGGCGCGCCAGATAGCCGCGAAGAAATCCACATTGGACGTACCGGCCATGGCACTGCAGATTCTGTGTCTCCTGTGCGAGCAGGTGCTCGACACCCATGCCCGGCTCCAGACCATCGACCGGTCGATCCTTGCCCAGCAAAGAACGAATGAAATGGCACGGCGTCTATCGACCATACCTGGCATTGGCCCGATCGGTGCCACTGCGTTGGCGGCCTCGGTTGCTGATCCGGGTCAGTTCCGCTCGGGTCGAGAGTTTGCCGCCTGGCTCGGGCTGACACCTTCGCAAAACTCGAGCGGCGGAAAGGACCGTCTCGGGCACATCACCAAGATGGGCGATCGGTACCTGAGAAAGCTCCTTGTGATCGGCGCGACCTCTCTGATCCGACGGGCAAGGCGTAAGCCCGAGGCTGCGGATCCGCGCCTCCTCGCGTTGCTCGCCAGGAAGCCGGCGCGCGTGGCGAGCGTAGCCATGGCAAACAAGATGGCCCGCGTGGTGTGGGCTATCATGACGCGCGGCGAAACCTATCAAGCGCGTCATGCTCCGAACCTTGCAGCGTAAGTTGCGCAGAAGACGAGACACTGAAGCAGAAATCAGATCGAGCCGATCAATCGGCTCTATGAGGTTGTAAGAGCGACGCGATGTGATGGCGAGACCGGTCAGGCCGGGAACAGGGATAACCCATGCGATGTCGGAGGCATCATAGCCTGCAAAGCAGATTGGGACCTTGTTCGCCGACCCCATCAGGGCCAGCAGCTTCGAACGGCTGCATGAACAGGCCGGACAGAAGACTGCACC
>NZ_JBJACT010000083.1:0-1400 GCF_044778005.1 Mesorhizobium sp. IMUNJ 23033 | reverse complement strand
AGATGGGGTGATTGGGGTCTCTGCCGAGCCAGATGATGGCGGCTGCTCCTGTCGAAATGTGAAAACGTGGTCGATGTGAGTCGCCACAAACATTTGGAAGGAGCAGCCATGAAGTACTTTGCCGGACTGGACGTGTCTTTGGAAGAGACCTCTATTTGCATTGTCGACGAGACTGGCCGGATCGTGAAGGAGGCGAGAGCGTTGAGCGATCCGCAGGCGTTGTGTGAAGCGCTGAAGGGGACCGGCTTGCCGCTTGAGCGGATCGGCCTGGAAGCGTGCTCGCTGACGGCCTGGCTTCACGATGGACTGCACGCCGAAGGTTTGCCGGCGACCTGCATCGAGACGCGGCAGGCCAATGCGGCGATGAAGACCATGCCCAACAAGACCGATCGCAATGACGCCCGCGCGCTGGCGCAGATCATGCGCACCGGCTGGTATCGGCAGGTGCATGTCAAGAGCCGGCAGTGCCGGCTTTGGCGCTCGCTGCTGATTGCCCGCCGCACGGTGCTGAACGAGATGCGTTCGATCGAGAACGTGGTGCGGGCGATGCTGCGCGAGGCCGGCGTCAAACTGGGCTTGCCGTCGCGCAGCGCTTTTGCCGGCCGCGTGCGGGAACTGGCCGGCGCCGACGCCCAGATGATGGCGATGGTCGAGCCGCTTCTTGCGATCCTCGGCGTCATGTTGGGAGAGTTTACCCGCCTGACGAAGCAGGTTCTCGACATCGCCCGCAATGAAGAAGTCTGCCGGCGGCTGATGAGCACGCCGGGCGTCGGGCCGATCACCGCGCTTGCCTTCCGCGCCACGATCGACCGGCCGGAGCGGTTCGGCTCCTCGCGGGCGGTGGGGGCGCATCTGGGGCTGACGCCGGCGCGCTACCAGTCCGGCGAGACCGACATCCAAGGCAGGGTCAGCCGCTGCGGCGATGAACTCGCCCGCACCGCCCTCTACGAGGCCGCCCACACGCTGCTGGTGCGCTCGAAGAAATGGTCCAGCCTCAGGGCTTGGGGCATGATCATCGCCAGGCGCCGCGGCATGGCGCGCGCCCGTGTGGCGGTGGCCCGCAAATTGGCGGTCATTCTGCACCGTATGTGGGCCGACGCGACCGAGTTCCGCTTTGGAAAGGAGCCTGCCACACTGGCGGCGTGAACCGAGACCGATCAAAGGAACACGCAACACGAACAAAGCTTTTGCCCGAAAGGGCGATGCCTGAATCGTTCCGTGGGGACGACGGGCGAGGCGATCTCGTTGAGAGTCCCGAACCTGCCGGCCAAAACTCGGCAAGGTCGTGAAACAGATTGAGACGCCTCGCTCTCCTGACCCCATCATGCGGCGGCCAGAGCGCCGATCGCGAAGAGAAGCGAGTGACCTACGGGACGGTCCAGAAAAAAGTGCAGGAGTGG
>NZ_JBJACT010000082.1:0-1671 GCF_044778005.1 Mesorhizobium sp. IMUNJ 23033 | reverse complement strand
TAGCACCTACGGAAAGAATGATGAGAGGCAACCGAGACATCGGTGCGCGCAGCTTTTCGCTGCAGGCGCGCACCGATCGAGGTGGCCATGGCCAGTCGAAGGATCTCTAGAATGTGAATGTTCACAACCCATTCCGGAGAGACCGACCATGACCAGCCCAAATGTTATACCCGCCGATGCGGTGTTGGTAGCGATCGATATCGCCAAGGTGCGCAATGAAGTCTTGATTGAAGCCCCCGGCCATAAGCGCCGCCGCCGGCTGCCGGTTCTCAACACCCGCGCAGAGCATGACCGGCTGATCGAGATTCTGCAGGCGTATGGCCAACCGGTGGTCTGCGGCTTTGAAGCGACCGGGAACTATCACCGGCCGATAGCATGGCGCCTGGTTGAAGCCGGTTTCGAGGTGCGGCTAGTGTCGTCGCTGGCGCTTGCCCGAACCCGCGAGGCCTTGCACAACAGCTGGGACAAGAACGATCCAAAGGATGCCCAGGTGATCCTACACATGCTCAGGATCCAGGCGACGCAGGTCTACCATGATCCGCTGCGGGCCGGCATCAACGACGTGCAGGAACTGTCGAAGACACATGAAGCGATCGCCAGGGCCAAGACCGAGATCCAGCACCGCATCCTGACACACTACCTGCCGCTGTATTTTCCCGAGATCGATCGCTTCCGGGGAAACAGCCGCAGCGATTGGTTCTTTGCCTTCCTCCATGCCTTTCCGACCCCAGCAAGCATCACGGCGCTGACGAAGGAGGAGTTTGTGGCAGCAGCTTGGGATGTCGTCGGCCGCAAGGTCAGCAAGACACAGATTCTGATGGATATTTTCGAGACGGCGCGCTCATCGATCGGATTGCCGCTGCCACTTGATGCGCCTGCCATTCGCATGTTCCGGATGGTCATTGACGAAGTACGCAGCCTGATCCGGCAACGCAATGAGATCGAAGCACAGGCCGACGATCTGCTGCGGCACAGCCAGGATTATCAGCTCCTGCGACAAATCCCGGGCATCGGACCGATCAACGCATTGACCGTCATTGCCGAAGCCGGCGATCTTCGCCGTTTCGGTCATCATCGCCAGTTTCTAAAGTTCTGCGGGCTGGACCTCTCGACACAGAAGTCCGGCCAATATCGAGGCCAGACCCGCCTTTCCAAATTCGGCAATGCTCGTTTGCGCCGCACCCTGTGGATCGCCGGGCAAGTTGCCATCCGACAGCGTGAGAACGGATTCCGGCACAAGTTCGAACGCTACATCGCGAGAGATCGCGACAATCCAGATCTGCGCCGCAAGGCGATGACCGCAATTACCGCCAAGATGGCGCGCGTCGTACACGCCGTCGTTAAGAGCGGTTCCGTCTACCGGCCCTTCGTTGAAGGGCGGGTGCCAGGTGGAAGAACCTCTGTCAGCTAGGGCCGTAAGGGCATCGCTTTCGATGACCCTGTAGATAATGCTTGGGTCTTCCACCTGGATCAGAAGCTCGTGTTGAGGACGGTGAGGGCCGCCATCGTGCGTACCCTGTGTTTGCTATGGACGAGACCTTTTCCTTTGCCGGTGGAAGCCGCCTGGTTCGACTATGGAACTTGACGAGCGTCATGCGGCGAGAGCATGCTGACGAACAGAGAGACTTTGACTGTCTCCTCCATTTCCTTCCGCTCTTAGGACGTTGTCGG
>NZ_JBJACT010000081.1:0-1904 GCF_044778005.1 Mesorhizobium sp. IMUNJ 23033 | reverse complement strand
TCTGCTGCAAGATAGTCGTAGCGAGCTGGATCAGCCGACAGGGTAATTGGATGAAGACCAAGACGCTGGGCTGCTTGGACGTATCGCAGACCAATTCCCCTATGACCTTCAACTAGGATAAGCGCTCTTGTTGCCATTGGCATCGACCTCCATTGCGTTCTGCGGGCGGTCCGAGCGTAAACAGGTATCAGCCTCTTGAGCGTGCCTGACCTCAGACTTACGATGAACGTACAACCTTCAGGGACTTGTGCTCGCAAAGATTCTATAATTTTACTTGAAGCATCTGTTACAACGTGCTGGTAACCGGCGCGTGGCGTCCTGAACGCTAACATGCGGCGACCCAGTGTTTAACCGCGAAGAGATCCGCAGAGCCGGCAAGAACTTGGATAAGGCAAAAAAGGAACTTGCAGTCAGCTCCGCGATCAGAGAACCCCATGTGACGAGGCGTTCGGCAGCACATCAGATCGATAGATCGGCTCGCCCCCCTTCTTCTCCGCGATGATAGTCGATGAAGGTGATTATCGTCTGTAAAGGCGATCGAGCTCCGCCATCGCAAACCAAGCAATCGCCTTGCGCTCATTGGCCTGGCGCAGTTCGCGGTTCTCCCGCTCCCAGAGCCTTCAGCTCCTCGGCAACCTGGGTGGGGATGCCTCCCAGCATGCCGCCCGTCCACCTCTACCTTCTTGGCCCATTCGCTGTGCGACTGCGTCGTGCAGCCGATCTTGGCCGCGATCGAAGAAACGGCCGCCCAGTGCGACGGGTGTTCCCCTCGTGAGCTTTTGACCTGATGGGGTTGTCTAATCGCGGTGGGGACGTCAAGTATCTTCTTGCTTGGAGATGCGTTTGCCGGGTACACGGTTGTCTTCGCGGTCAACATCGGTCGCCCCATAATGGAACTTCGCGGGACGAGCCCTAACGCACTTTCTGAGTCAGCGTTGCAACCCCATCAGCGGAATGGCTCGGCTCACGTCCGGGCAAGGACGCCTCAGGCGTTCAGAGTCTGAACGCTATCTGGATTTGCGTGGTGGCTCCTGCATTCGGAGTAAAGAGCTCGCCGGCTTTTAGGTCGTATGCATTATCACCGCCAGTTTGCGCGCCACAGCTACGCAGCTCTTTTGAAGCCGATCCCCTCCCGGAGCTGGAAACCCCATGTCCGCAGGGTGCTCTCGGTTGAGCTACGCGTCAGACCGACGCCGCTTCGTAGAGAAGCCCTCGCAAATGGCGGTCGCCGCGTCGGGATATTTGGCCATCATATCGACTTCTCCGGATTGGTAGCGGCGCGCGCCCCGTGATGTAAATCGGTGGCAGGCTGCGCTTTAGCCGACTGTACTGCTCGATGCGTTCTGGCGATCCCGAATTAGCTTCAGCCGTTGCCCGGAGCGATCCGGCAAGCGACTTTTGGTACCGTGGGCGATTAGCGCCTCTTGGTTATCTGATCGACAAACAGTGCCGAGAAGCAATAGTCCATCGGTGGTGTCGTCCAACCGCAATGCCTCGCTCAGCGTTGAAGATGTCGTCCACTATAGCGCGACGATCAGGATGAGACGAGTCTCACCTTGGTTGTCGCCGCGCAGGCCACCGAAATTCGTTGAGACGCTCCACCGATACTTTGCAACAGATCCTTCAACTAAACTTATAGAATCTTTGCGAGCGCAAATCCCGAAAGGTTGTACGTTCGTCCTGACATCTGAGGTCAGGCACTGACAAAAAAGCGATGCCTGTTTGCGCTCAGACTGCCGTACAGCCCGCAACGGAGGGTCAACGCACATGACAAGAAGAGCGCTCATCATGGTTGAAGGCCATGCGCGTATTGGTCTGCGATACGTCCAAGCAGCCCAGCGTCTTGGTCTTCATCCAATTACCCTGTCGGCTGATCCAGCTCGCTACGACTATCTTGCAGCAGA
>NZ_JBJACT010000080.1:0-2309 GCF_044778005.1 Mesorhizobium sp. IMUNJ 23033 | reverse complement strand
TATTCCTAATTATATACTTGACGTACCAGACGCAATTTGCGATAACAAACCCAAGGAGTTACCGCAATGTTCGATCTGACCGCCGAGATTTACCACGACGCCGACAAGGCCCGCGAACATTTGGAAGCCATCCATTGGCCCCATGGTCCGTTCTGCCCTCATTGCGGCAATGCCAACCCGGAGCGCATTACGAAGCTGGCGGGCAAGTCCACGCGCCCCGGCGTCTATAAGTGCAACGAATGCCGCCTGCCGTTCTCTGTCACGGTCGGCACCGTATTCGAGCGTTCCAAGATCGGCCTGCACAAGTGGGTGCTGGCTTCGCATCTCTACGCGTCCTCCAAGAAGGGCATGAGCGCGCACCAGCTGCACCGTATGCTTGGCGTGACCTACAAGACCGCTTGGTTCATGGCGCACCGCATTCGCGAAGCCATGAAGGAAGACGTTAAGTCGAGCGGGCCGCTTGGCGGCGAAGGCAAGATCGTAGAAGCTGACGAAACCTATTTCGGTCCGAAGGACACAATCAAGAAGCGCACCATTCGCGGTAAGCCTGCCAACTCGTCCAAGCGCTCTATCGTCGCGCTGGTCGAGCGTGGCGGCTCTGTTCGTTCCTTCCATGTCGAGCGCGCTACGAAGGCGTCCGTCCGCGACGTGCTGGTCCGCAATGCCGACCGCAAATCGACGCTCATGACCGATGAGTCCAATTTCTATCCGATCACCGGCCTTGAATTCGCGGACCATGCAACCGTCAAGCACACTGGCGGCGAATACGTTCGCTACGAAGCCGACCGCATCGTCCACACCAACACGATTGAGAACGTGTTTTCAGTCTTTAAGCGCGGCATGGTCGGCGTCTATCAGCATTGCGGCGAAGCTCATTTGCATCGCTACCTTGCCGAGTTCGATTTCCGCTACAATCGCCGCGCGGCTCTCAAAGTCTCGGATGCAGAACGCGCCGCCGACTTGCTTCGCATGGCCCGCGACAAGCGCCTTACTTATCGGCGGGTTGGTGAAACCAGTTACGCTTAAGCAAAAAGCGCGTAAGCTCCTTCGCATGCGAAGGGGGAAACCATGCAAAAAGTGACGAAGCTTGTAGACATCGGCGCGCATGAGCACGGCGTGTCGCTAATGACCACTTTGGAAACCAGCGCTGGCAATATCGTTTTAGAATTTGAACCGGCGATGCTGGAACAAATGATAGCCGATCTAATCGCGGCACTTTCTCGGCCTGAATATCGCAAAACTCAAAATGCGATGGGCGTGGTTTCAGCGGCTGAACCAAGACGTAGCCGGGTAGCGCCAGACCAGTCTGGCAAGGCGGTCCTTCTATCGTTCCAGATGGAAAGCGGTCTTGAGCACCACTTTGCTCTTCCCACTCAAGAGGCCAGCCAGATCGCACACAAAATGCAACGCGCGGCGACGGCTCAAAAAGCCGCCAAGCGCGATCGCCCGCACTAGTGTTTCTTGTCATTTTTCTTGGGCTGCGGAACCGGCTTCGCAGTAGGCTTCGCCGATTCGTGCGGCTTCGGCGGCGTCTTCAATAGGCGGCGCAACACCTCGTCGCCCTTTTCCTGGTCTTTGTCTTTGGGGGTTTCTGACATGGCTCGAAAGCAATCCATCAACGTGTTCGGCAAGGCGGAACACAACGTTACAATTTATCTGCTGGTAGGCCAATTGATCGTCCATTGGGCGAACAATGAAAGCTTGTTCATGCGCATCCTGCATGGGCTTGTCGGCACCACTATGAAGGACGCCACCACGCTATTCCATTCGCATAAGAACACTATGGGAAGGCTGGATCTGATCCTTGCCTTGGGCAACGGAAAGATAACAGACCCCGCGCTCAAAGCCGAACTTACGTCCTTGGTGTCCCAGTTCAAGGGCCTATCACGCACTCGAAACTTTTTCGCGCATGCGATGTTCAACTATGACGATGAACTACGCATTACAGATGCCAGTGGCGTCGTCTTCGACAACAAGAACCAGATTTTCACCCACGACCAACGTCCTTTCACTCCTGCGACCATTAATGAAATCAACGATGCCAGCACGAAAGCCGTGGCGCTAAACCGGGCGCTCTGGAAATTCGTTATGAAGCTGGACGACCATTTTGGGCGAGAACTCGGAACGCAGCCGCCACTGCCAACTCTATTGCAGGACGAACTGCGTGCGCCGCAATCTCCCCCGACAACTCCGCAAAAGGAGTGACAGCCGCCAACGCTGCGTCGATCATTTCTTCGGTAATTTCGGTGCCGGCCTGTCGAGAATCTGATGACATTTTCGGTCCTAGTACGTCAAGTATATAATTAGGA
>NZ_JBJACT010000079.1:0-2473 GCF_044778005.1 Mesorhizobium sp. IMUNJ 23033 | reverse complement strand
ATCAACGATCTCGCCGACAACGAGAGCGATCAGGCCGTCGCCAGCGCCGTCATTTCATTGGGTCAAAATCTGCATCTGAGGGTCATTGCCGAGGGCGTCGAGACCGACGATCAAGTGGCCTTCTTGCGCAAGAACAATTGCGATGAAATGCAGGGCTATCATTTCAGCAAACCGATCTCCGCCGAAGCCATCATGAAATTGCTCAACGCGCCCGGCAACCCGATGTAAATTCCCAGCACGAGAAGGGAGGGATTCACATCGCCGGGGATCCGGTCAAGCCGAGGTGGCAGGCTCACGGTCGACGCAAATAGATGGCCGGTCCGTCCGGACCAGCCATAGGACTGTAGCTAGGGCTACACGCGCGAGCCGTCCCGCGCAGTGCGCTGTCCAGCCGCAGTCGTGTATGTCAAATCTTCGGCGCGGAGCGTGGCAGAACCATGCCTTTAGAGGTGAAGCTCAACAGACTCTTGGATGATCGAGGCCTAGTGACTACGCGCGATCAGATCGAACGCTAGGAGCAGCAGGGTTGTTGCCTGGTTTCAGAGGAAGGGTTGATGGTTGAAAGAGAGAAGTTGGAACTGGAAGCTCGCCTTCTCGCACTCGAACTGGTTGTCGCCAGAATCGCGGCGATCCAGCTCATCCGCGTTTCGAACGAGCAGTTTGATGAGTTCGCTCAGTCTTGGCTCGATTCAACCGACGAAGTCGCCTCTCTCGACGCGCCACCCGATCAGCAGCAATTGTGGTCAGGCGCGCGCGGAGATTCGCTCCATGCCATGCTGAAACTGATTCGTGAGACGAGGGGCTTTCTGCAGTCTCGCGCATAGCTTTCACTTCCCGCGCCTGCGGACTCACCTAAACCGGAGTTGTCACCGCCCTGCGCTGTTCCGCCGGATCATCGCGTGGACGGCTTCCTTCACGGTCTAGTTGCCGTGTATCGAGCCGTCCGGAATCTGACTTAAGTGCCCGCGTTCTGGACCGGCTTTTCCTTGATCACGATGGCATCGCGCCAAGCGAGGCCGAAGCCGACAGACGGAGTCCCCTACCTTTTGAATGCAAGCCTTTGAGCCAGGAAGCGATCGGAACCAAGTCCATTGTCCGACCACATCCTTTGGCTGCCGAGGCTTGAGCTTCGCGCTCGCTACCAGGCTAGCGCGGGATTATCACCCGCGCCTCGAATGCGACGTCCTCAAGCTCCCTGATAGCGTGAGGCTGCGCAGACCCGACGCCATGCTGGCCGACGGGATTCACCCGATGTAACTTGTCCTACAATCGCTGAGCGGTAGACACTCGATACGCGAGCCCTAGCGCCACAGCCGAATGAGGTCGCCAATGTCTGACCCTAGTCGTCGCGCTAAACAGCGCAATTGCGAGATCGAGGATCTAAGCAAACTCAGGGCAGATGTTGCCAAGGCTGCCTCGGTGCTGCGCGAATCATATGGCGACAGAGCTGTTGAGCGCGCCAAGTTGCTTCACTGCATGAAGCCTTGTTGAAGACGGTGAAGGACATTACGGAAGGATGCCAGCGTTCATTCAATGGCACGGGACAGGGCCGGTAAACTAGCGCAATTCTCCTACGGCTGGATAGCCGGAAAGGGCAGCACATTGCTGTTGCGCTTGCGGTTTTCGATCTCCCGATAGAGATGAATGAGCATCACCATCTCAGCGCTGCCAGCTATCGATTTTGACGGTATGGACGCCAGGAGGGTTTCGAGCTCGTGCTCGTCAATTGTTGCGCGATAGGCTTGGATCGCCTCAATGCTGTCGCCAAGCGCTGCGAGCAATCCGGCTGCCGTGTATATCATTCGCCATGCTTCTCTCTTGGCCATGCGGCTGGGTGTCGGTCCACCATTTGTCTACAGAGGACACTAGGTAGCTCGTACATGAAAAGGCCTCCCCAGCGCTCTTGTTACTTCCGCACAATCCAATCCAGCAAGTCTGGGTCAATAACCTCTGAACCGGTCCAGGCACGGACCAGAAGCGCGGCGTGATCGCGCCATTGATCGTCCGGGATATGGTCTTCGACAACCGATTTTCTGAACGCTTCGCGAAGGATATCGCAATCAAAGGCGGAAACGGAATTCCGTTGAGCTCGGGCCATGCCAGCCTCCCGCGTCTGTTAAGGCGGGAGCACCTGAGTTGGCTTCCAAGCGTCCGTGTGCCGTGCAACGTGCGGGCGACAGGGAACTGTACGCTTTCGTACCGGATTGGCGAATCAAATCATTGTCGGCCGTGGATGCGCGCCACGGCACGGGCTTAATGGCCCGGTCTGCTCGTTGGGTTGCCACAGAAGTTGCAGGCCGGGCCGCGCCCCCGCGACGAAGGCCGGAGCCAACAAAGAGATTGCTTAAAAAATGGCCGACCATAAGACCAATGAGGACACTCGGTCTCACGACCATGAGATCCGGCGTTTCGCGGCAGAGAACCGCGTAACGATCGAGCAAGCGCGTGAACTCATCGCGAAGTATGGCAATAG
>NZ_JBJACT010000078.1:0-2477 GCF_044778005.1 Mesorhizobium sp. IMUNJ 23033 | reverse complement strand
TAATAAAGCCAGACGGCATGAGCAACGATTTCGATCGGGAAGCGATGGTTCTTGTAGGTGGCGCATGCTTCGACCATGCCAACCTGACTTATCGTCAAACCGTTAAGCCAAAATCAATGTGACAGCACCCATTCGAGGGATGCCCTTTCAGCGGTGGTCTCGCCATAGGGGCGCGACGGCCCCCTGGCGACCCATGCGAGACAGCGTGCTTACGCATCTGGCGCTTGTCGACGCATCGTTGCATCGTGAGGTGGAACCGTGAGCAGTTCGTACAGACTTTCCCTGTCTGGAATCCACCATCAGCTGCTGAAGGAGCATCTGTTGGGAGATAGGAACGAGGCTGCTGCCATTCTGTTTTGTCGCGATCTCTCGCCACAGCGTGCCAAGCTTATCGTGTTTGATGTGCTGTTGATTCCAAATGAGGAATGCTCAATTCGCAGACCCGACTTCATCACCTGGCCAGGTGCACGACTTTCTGCGGCAATGGATCGGGCCGAAGACGAGGGCTGTACCTTAATCCTAATCCATTCACATCCCGGAGGCTTTCTCGAATTTTCGGTGGTCGATGACGAGAGCGATCGGTGGGCGATTGGAAGCCTGTTTGGAGGGTGGTCCGGCGAGGCGCCGGCAGCCGGCCACGGCTCAGCCATCATGGTCGCCAGCGGCCGGATACGCGCGAGGCTGTATGATCCGACCATGAGGTCAGCGCCGGTCGCTGACGTCACCGTTGTGGGAGATGACATTGTCCACTGGAGGGATAACCAGCAAGAAGGCCCGCCGGTCATGGCATTCGGCTCGGCCATGACCGAGCAACTGGCTAAGCTTCGGGCGGGAATCATTGGTGTTTCCGGAACCGGCTCGATCATCGCCGAACAGGCAGCTCGAATGGGTTTCGGCGCCTTAACCTTGATTGATTTCGACAGGATTGAGCACCGTAACTTGAACCGTATCCTGGGATCTCGCCTGAAGGACGCGGTCACCAGTGAGCTTAAGGTGAACGCCGTTTCCAGGGAAATCGGACAATACAGAGATGAAATCCAGCTGCAACTCGTTCCAGCCTCGATCATGACGCGCGAGGCCGTCCTTGCCGCGGCGCAGTGCGATATCCTGTTTTCCTGTGTCGACTCGGCCGAGGGACGCCAGATAGCCGATCTGATTGCCCAGGCCTTTGTGATCCCTTTGATCGACATGGGCGTAACCATCCCGACGCGGAGGCTGCGGGACGGCAATCCGGCGATAGCCGAAGTTATGGGCCGCATTGACTATGTGCAGCCATTTGGCTCAACGCTGGCATCGAGGCAGGTCTTTACATCAGCGTTGCTACGAGCCGAATACTTGGCGCGGTCCGACCCTGAGGCCTATGCTCAGGAATTGAAGGAAGGGTACATCAAGGGGACCCTAGAGGAGGCCCCGTCGGTTCTACCCTTGAACATGCGCGCGGCCAGCTGCGCCATGCTCGAGTTTGTCGCCAGGATGTTTCCTTTCAGGCACGATTCCAACCGCTCGGCAGCACGCACATTGTTCGCGCTGGCAGATGGAGAGGAAGAAAGATTCTCAGAAGATAGTTTTCCAGTCGATGAATTTGGTGTCGCAGGCAGAGGGTTGACAGTCCCGCTTTTAGGTCTGCCACTCTTGGGGGAATAATGTTTAGTCAGCTTTGGCAGCGAATTAAGTCGTGGTTCGTCAGGCCCTTTCGACCGGCCGTTGAGAAACCCGCCCTAGAACCCGCGGCTCGCAAAGTGGTTTTCTACGAATCAGATGAGTTGCCGACGGAGCTACCGGAGTTCGATATTACGGTCGCGCGAGAAGGTGACCAGTTATGGGCAGCCGGCATGTTATGCCCGTGCGGTTGTAAGCGGCGCATAGAGCTGATGCTTCTTGATGAAGTGCGACCGCGTTGGAGACTGCAGCTTGATGATGGGAACCACCCCACCCTAACGCCCTCGGTCTGGTTGGCTGAGGGATGCCGCTCACATTTCTGGGTAACTGGTGGTCGAATCCGTTGGTGCTTGCCTGACGAGCAGGGCCAACTCGACACGCAGGACACATCTCAGCTATCTTCGGCGAAGTTGTGACCCGGGACTGCGGAGGTGGGACCGGAGCGGTGCCTGCAATCGATAAGAGTAGCGATTGTTTGGAACGCCGGCTTTGCGCCGCATGCAGAACCCGTTTCGCGGGAGGGTCGCCTGATTCTGAGAGGGCGCGGTATTGATAGGCCTTGAGCGGGTAGAGACCGCGATCCGATCATGGAGCTCCCTTCAAGAGAGGAACTTGCCATGGCCACCCTGTCGACCGATGCTCCGATCACACCGCTTCGCCAGCGCATGCAGCAAGACATGCTGATGCGGGGTGCTGTCACATTGATTTTGGCTTAACGGTTTGACGATAAGTCAGGTTGGCATGGTCGAAGCATGCGCCACCTACAAGAACCATCGCTTCCCGATCGAAATCGTTGCTCATGCCGTCTGGCTTTATTA
>NZ_JBJACT010000077.1:0-2492 GCF_044778005.1 Mesorhizobium sp. IMUNJ 23033 | reverse complement strand
GCCCATCCCATCGCGAGCCCTATGCCGAAACCGACTGCATGGCCCCGCAGACGCCACGCGGCGATCAGGCGCTGAACGGCGTCCTGCATGTCGATTGCCATCTCGACTGCGCGAAGCGCCGGCTCCGCGCACGGCACAGGGGCGTTGACAAGCACCATCAACCCGTCCGCCGAGAAGTTGGTCAGCGTCGCCTCGTAGCGTGTGATGATCGCGCCGAGAGCCTCGTAGTAGTCGCGCAACACCTGCATGACGTCATCGGGTTCGGCGTGGGCCGAGAACGCGGTAAAGCCGCGTAAATCGCAGAAAACAGCGACCACTTCCGCCCGCTGGCCTGCGAGCACGCTCTCGTCACCCGACTTTTCCACAAGTTCCGCGACCTGCGGTGCGAGAAAGCGTTTCAGCCGCGCAATCCGCTCCGAACGATCCCGCGATATGGCGAGTTCCTGCGCCATCTGATTGAACCTGACCGCCAGCCGTTCAAGTTCATCTCCGGTGGCGATGTCGATCCGGTGATCGAACTGTCCGGCCCCGATTTTTTCGGTGCCCTCCTCCAGCAGGCGGATCGGGCCGGTCATGCGCCTGGCAAGCCAGTAGGCGAGCGCCGCCGCTAAGGCGATTGCCGCAAGCAACAGGCCGCCAGTTCGCCACAAAGAAGCATAGAGCGGTGCAAACGCCTCTGCCTGCGGCTGCTCGACGAACACAGTCCAGCCAACACTGGGGATCGGTGCCATCGCAGTCACGACGCGTTCATCCTCGGCGTTGCGGGCCGTCGTCGCCTCGCCACCTGCCGTGGCGATCTCGTCCCGCAATCTGAGCAGGGCCGCCGCCGTGTTCTCGTCGGTGCCCCGCAACACCTTGCTGATGTCTGGGTGAGCGATGATCCGGCCGGTCTGGTCGAGAACAAATGCGTGGCCGCTGCGCCCCACACGAATTTCCGAAATGACTACCCAAATGAGCTTCAGGTTGATCTCGACGACGACGACGACGGAACTCAGTCCCCACAGTGCCATGGTCATGAACGGTTCGGAGCCATCGCGATAGGTGACCGGGCCATACCATATGCCCGTCGACAGGGCTCCCACTACGGCAGGATCACCTGAGCGATCCAATCCTCCTTCAACCCTGTTCAGGCCAATGCGGGAGACGTGCAGCCGCTCCACGCCGGTACGGTCGATAAGACTTACGCTGACGATTGCAGGGGCGCGGCGCATCGCCAGCAGGGCCTCGAGCCGGTGCTGTCCCCGGTTGTCGGCGGTCAAGGTCCTTTGGACCATCCAGCGGAGCTGATCCCTGATGCCGTCGAGAAAGCTCTGCATCCTGCCGGCTGCCGATCTGGTCTCGACCCGCAAGAGAGCACTGAGCATGGCACGCTGGTCGCGATAGCCGAACCAGGCGTCGCTGATGCCGCTGGCAGCTATCGGGACAATGACGGCGGCGAACAACGCGATGAAGTATTTCCGAAACAGTGATCGGCGCACGGGAGCGGCTTCGCGATGGATCGAATCCCGCACATCATCCTCATTCGATGACTTCATCAGCCATGATCAGTACGGTCTGCGGCAGATCGATGCCGAGGGCATTGGCCGTTTTCAAATTGATTGACAACTCGAACTTCGTCGGCTGCTCGAGCGGAAGATCGCCGGGATTCGTTCCCTTGAGAATCCGGTCGACATAGAAAGCCAGCCGATGCAGCATCTCCGCGTAATCCGCGGAATAGGCAAGCAGACAGCCGTTTTGCGGATACCACGGAGCCCATGCCATCGTCGGCAACCGCTGTTCGAGCGCCAGAACGGCAATATGTGCCGCCTCTCCGGCGAGCATGACGTCGGGCAGGACGAAGATTGCCTGCACGCCCTCTTTCTTCATTTCTGGGATTGCGACATCGAGGTCCGCCGGCTGCCTGATGTGATGAAGCTTCACGCCAATGCCGAGCTTTTCGGCCGCGCGCATTGCATCAGCCTCGAATGGCAAATAGGAAACGTCCGGGTTGGCCAGAACCCCGATCGTGGCGATACCCGGAATTGCTTCTTTCAGCAGTTCCAGACGCTTGGCAGTAAGTTCGGTCGCATAGTAGCTCACCCCGGTAAAATTGCCGCCTGGCCTGGCGAGGCTGGCGACGAGGCCAGCGGATATCGGATCCCCGCTGACGATCGATACGATCGGGACCGAATCCGTCACCTGGTGGGCTGCACGTCCCGCCGGTTGAGAGCTTGTCACGATCACGTCCACAGGAAGCTGCACCAGCTTGCGCGCCGCTTCGGCAAGTCTGTCGTAATTCTTGCCGGCCGCCTGGCACTCGAGTGCAAAGGTCTCGCCCTTCCTATAGCCCAGTTCCTCGAGCCCCTTCAGAAACGGTCCGAATTCGTCCTGAACAGTACCCGGGCTGCAGTCCCAATAGGTGAGAAGGCCTACATGCGGAACAGTTGCGGCCAGCCCTTGGCTGGCCGCAAACGGTCCAACGAACAGTGCCAGCAGGTAGGCAAGAGCGAAAT
>NZ_JBJACT010000076.1:0-2643 GCF_044778005.1 Mesorhizobium sp. IMUNJ 23033 | reverse complement strand
CAACGTCTCCAGACGCGTCGACGGCGTGAACTTGAAAAATGCGCTTGGCCAGATCAAGGCCCACGGTGGTAATCTGCATGGCGGATGGCTCCTTAGCTCGGGTTGCCTGACAGCAAACCCACTGTGGCACTGTGATGCCGGGAGCGGGAGCCATCCACCTCATCTGCTTTGGTCGGCGCCGCGGGCGCTTCGTCCTTTGCCTTCTTGACCATCACCGAGACGGTCACACCGGACTTCTCGCGCGGCTTCCGGGTTGGGGTGCTGTTGTCGACGCTGGGTGCCGTATCGGCGGCTTCCGCATTGTCGGCCTTCATAGTGGTGTTGTTGAGGATAGACATTTCAATTCTCCGTCAGTTCGAAGCCCGGACCATTCCGGCGCTTGTACTGACCGAAGCCCGCTGTCCTGGCGGGCTGGAGATTCTGCTCGGTCTTAATCCTCTGCTCTTCTGCTGCGCTGGGAACACCAATGCTTCGTTGTCATATGAAGTCCAGTCGAATGTCGCCCCCTCTGGTTATTCGACAGGTTCCCCCTTGGGCTGCTTTGCGCCTCATGTCGGCCGTAGAGGGTGCCCTTGCCGCTGCCCAAATGCAGACTTCGCCGACGGCGAAGCTGTAGGTCGGGGCGCGGACCAAGCCGACCTTTTCTGGCGCGTTCCCTAACCGCTCGTTCGCGCCCTAGCCGGAGTCGACCCATTCGCAAGCCGTTTGCATGGGGAGCCTGAAAGCTCCCCTGCTGCCCTTAGCGTCTTTGCGAGCAATCGCCAGTACAGAAATTGCAGGGCGAGCGATCAGCCCTTGTCCGCCGGCTAGCCGCTGGTCGTCGAAGGGATGCGGGCGATGACCTTGATCTCGAAATCAAAGCCGGCAAGCCAGTTGACGCCTACTGCCGTCCAGTTCGGATAGGGAGGTCCGCCGATCTCTTCCGCCCGAACGGCCAGCACCGTTGCGATCTGGTCGTCCGGGTTAGTGTGGAAGGTGGTGACGTCGACAACGTCATCGAATCTACACCCGGCGGCGGCCAAGACCTCGCGCAGGTTGGCAAAGGCCCGCCGAACCTGATCCTCGAATACGGGCTCGGGCGAGCCGTCCTCACGGCTCCCGACCTGACCCGACACGAAGAGAAGATCGCCGGAGCGAATGGCCGCGGAATATCGATGAATATCGTATAACGCGTGGCGTTTGGCCGGATAGATGGCGTCACGTGCAGGCATTTCGTGTTCCTTTCTGTCTTGATAATGGGAGCGGACCGGCAGCGGGCCGGGCCGGGGGATCTCCGAGTTGATACAAGCAGGAGATAGGCAATCGCATTACGCGCATTAGCCGTTGAAATCGGCATGAGGTGATGCAAAATTACCATCAATGTCCCGCCCGTCCCTCAACGATCTCACAGCCTTCGTGGCCGTTGCCACGCACCGCAGCTTCCGCCGCGCAGCGGACGAGATCGGCACGGCGCCTTCCACGTTGAGCCATGCGATGCGAGCGCTCGAGGAACGCATGGGCGTGCGCCTTCTGAACCGCACCACACGCAGCGTCTGGCCGACGGAAGCCGGTTTCCAACTGCTCGGCCGCCTTCAGCCGGCGCTCGCCTCACTGGACGAGGCGCTCGACAGCGTCGCAGGGTTCCGGGGCAATGTTGCGGGAACGGTCCGCATCAACGCACCGCGACTGGTGGTTGGGTTTCTCGTTCGCGGGGTTCTACCGCAGATGGCGGAGCTCCATCCTGACGTGACTTTGGACATCGTCGTCGAGGGGCGACTCATCGACATCGTGTCCAGCGGGTTCGATGCCGGCGTGCGCCTCCTCGGATCGGTCCCCAAGGACATGATCGCCGTGCCGCTTGCACGCCCCCTGACGTTCATCTGTGTCGCCTCGACCGACTATCTCGACCGCTTCGGCGAGCCGGGAACCCGGAGGAATTGCAGCGCCACCATTGCATCGGCCACCGGATGCCCAACGGCAAATTCTATCGATGGGAGTTCGAACGCGCCGGCCAGGAACTCGTGATTGACGCTAACGGCCACATCGTTCTTGATGACGAGGAGCTAATGGTCGAAGCCGCAATAAAGGGTCTAGGAATCGCCTATGTGGCGGATTGGGCCGCCGAAGCGGCCATGTCCGATGGACGGATACGCAAGGTCCTAACCAGGTGGATGCCCGCTTCGGAAGACGTTGCGGTCTACTATCCCGGACATCGAGCCGTGCCGCCGGCACTGCGGGTTTTTCTCGACGTCGTCAAAGACCTGCGGAAGAGAGAACCTTAACCAGAGCGACGAGGGGCCGCGCCATGACTGGTCGTGGGCCAGAGGATTGGGATTGCTCAGTTCATTCCTAATGCGCCAACGAACCAGTGTCCTGCCTCAGATCGTAGTGCGGAAGACCTACATTGGCCAATAACCAGTTTCGATCGGTCAGGCTGAAGCAGGCGATGACGCAAGTTGGGTCGTCAACGCAACGGCAGCTTGTCGACAGCATCATTCCGGAAGCTGTCGGACCACTTCCGGCCCCGAGGCTGCCGAGCTCGCCTATGGTCCGGATGGAGCGCGAGCGAAGAAGACCTCCTCCTTCGCCACCACGCTCTATCCCGACGCCAATGTCGAGATCAATCCGGCGACGCCGGGAGCGGAGGTCTACACGCGCTATCCG
>NZ_JBJACT010000075.1:0-2727 GCF_044778005.1 Mesorhizobium sp. IMUNJ 23033 | reverse complement strand
CGTTGTGTTTGTACGGCATGGCAACTCGTATCAAGCTGATTTCGATCCTGCCTGCTATCGCCAAACCGTTGACAAAGGATCCATGCACCAACGCTCCGCGGCGTTGCAGATTGCCTGAAAACGGCGCTGTAAAGTTATCAGCGGATTGATGCAGCGATAGCTGGCCGGGACGGCTGTCACGCTGCGGCGAGACACGCGATTTTGTTCCAGATTTGCATGGCGGCGTTACGCAGATCTCGATGTTGAGCTGATGACAGCGTATTGCGGGGAAAGTGGAACAGGTTGGCAATCGGATCATGGATGGAAACGAACCGCTGAAGCTGGCGTGCCGACTTGAAGCGTTTCATGGTCCTTTCGCGTCGTCGGGTCGGCGGGTGCGAATTTTCCGCTCGATTATTGAGGCCTTTGTGCGACCGGTGTTCGACACCGGGCATGAGGTCGCGCCTGGCGGCATCACAGGACCGGAGCTTGTCGGTGATCATGACCCGTGGTGTCCGCCCTTGAGCCTTCAGCAACTTGCGCATCAGACGCTTTGCCGCCTTGGCATTTCGGCGGCTTTGCACCAGCGCTTCGAGGACGAAGCCGTCCTGATCGACGGCACGCCAGAGCCACTCCGATCATCATATCTTTCATCTTGCCGTCTTCTCCGTCCTGTGGCCTACACCACATCAACTTGGCACATTGCGATGCCGTTAGGGGAGGACGGCAACCACCCCATCTTGTTCTGACCCCTAAAAACAAGCTGAAGCGCAACACCAGCTTGGTGGGGCCGTGGCTGCATAAACTCGACACCCGGCTTCAGGAGATGTTATCAGGTTACGATCCCGCGGTCGTCGAGGACCTGAATCGCGGGGAAATCGAAGACATGAAAAACCTGCCCATCGCTCACTTCAAATTGAATGAGAAAGGCAACGGATTCGAGGATTGCTCAGGCCTCGGTGACTCGTTCACATGGGCCAACGCCGTCGCCTGCATCAACCATGCGCGCTTAATGAGCGGACAGCAATGTCTCTCAAGGGAAGAGGTCATTGTAATTATAGCGTGCCTCAACGCAGTCTACGACGACCCGAGCTCGATCCGGCATACGCTCCATGAGATAGCGCGTGGCTGTTTCGCGGGCGCTGGGTGCACTATCGAGGATGCGGATAAGTTCTACTCGGATGTCTGTCAAAAGGCGGCGGAAGAGTTTTATGGCGGCAGGAATGTCCGGAGGCTGGATACCAGACGCTACTAGCTTCGGAGACTACGAAAAGTCCATGTTCAAAGGAGAGTGGTTTGAAACTCAATTCGATCGACCAATTCAGCATGGCAGCTTCGATGCAGGAGTACACTGCCGTGCAAGAACAGCACCCAGGCAACTTACAGCTCATTCCGCCTGATGCGACGCCCGCAGATGACCATGGAGGGATCCGGCACCCTGACATCGGCGGGTCGATGCGGATGCCGCCGCGGTCCGGCCTGCATAGCAGAGGCGGTTCACTGTGGTCGCGCGTTACGTCAGCAGTTAGGAAAGCGGTTGGAGAATGTTGCGTCGGAAAGCCCTCTAGCGGGTCGGTGCAGGCGTCTGGCAGGGCGTCCTCGTCGGTTCTCCGCTCAGATGACATCGGATATCTCGTTGGCCCGTTATGGGACCACCACCGCTGGGACAATGGCGGCCAACCAATGCCGCGTGAAATCATTCTTGAATTGGGGAAACTCGGGTTCCTACCGGGCCAGCGCACCCAAGAGCAGCCGGCACACTTCAAGATTAACGGTGAGCACTACACGGCCGAGGTGAAGCTAACACCGAAATCCGACGTGGTGTTTGGCCAACTCAGACAAGTTTATCTCATCCACAACGCTCAAGACGCCTGAAGGCCGGGGGATGTCACGTTACCCGCCGATCAGGGTGGCCGGATGGGCGGGTGCTACCCTTACCCGGGCCGGACTGGATGTGTTGCAACCTTTAACGGCGTTGTGACAAGGAACCCTCGATCATTTTCGGAGGTTGCGATGTTCAAAGGCCGTCAGTTCGACCAATCAGAGCGTTGGTGCATGGATCCTTTGTCAACGGTTTGGCGATAGGCAGGCAGGATCGAAATCAGCTTGATGCGAGTGCCATGCCGTACAAACACAACATCACGTCGGAAAGATGAAATTCAGGGTGACGAAGCGTGACTACGAAGCAGGTCTGCGCCGGCGTGGTAGCCTGACCTTATGGGTAACGCCGGAGGCACTGGCGGGATGGCGCGCTCCGCGACGCAAGACCCGCGGCAGCCAAGCCCGGTATTCCGATCTCGCCATTGAGACAGCGCTGACGCTGGGTTGCGTCTTCGCAATGCGGCTGCGCCAGACTGAGGGATTGCTCCACTCGCTGCTGGATCTCATGGGGCTGAAAGTCCCAGTTCCAGATCATACGACGCTGAGCCGTCGGGCACAGAAGTGGGAGCCATCAGCCCGACGATACCCGCCGCTGCCGGACGGCCCGCTGCATGGGCGTTGGTGCATGGGTCCGGACTTGAGCGGATGTCGATCTTTGAAGCGGCAGACTATGCCGTGGCCGCCTTGCGGCGGGCGGATTTCGGGCGTGCGCAGGCAAGCATGCGGTTGAGGACGGCGCAGCCGATGGCGACTTCGGTCTTCTGAACGGGAAAGCGTTGGTGCATGGATCCTTTGTCAACGGTTTGGCGATAGCAGGCAGGATCGAAATCAGCTTGATACGAGTTGCCATGCCGTACAAACACAACG
>NZ_JBJACT010000074.1:0-2955 GCF_044778005.1 Mesorhizobium sp. IMUNJ 23033 | reverse complement strand
GCGATTCTGGCGACAACCAGTTCGAGTGCGAGAAGGCGAGCTTCCAGTTCCAACTTCTCTCTTTCAACCATCAACCCTTCCTCTGAAACCAGGCAACAACCCTGCTGCTCCTAGCGTTCGATCTGATCGCGCGTAGTCACTAGGCCTCGATCATCCAAGAGTCTGTTGAGCTTCACCTGTAAAGGCATGGTTCTGCCACGCTCCGCGCCGAAGATTTGACATACACGACTGCGGCTGGACAGCGCACTGCGCGGGACGGCTCGCGCGTGTAGCCCTAGCTACAGTCCTATGGCTGGTCCGGACGGACCGGCCATCTATTTGCGTCGACCGTGAGCCTGCCACCTCGGCTTGACCGGATCCCCGGCGATGTGAATCCCTCCCTTCTCGTGTTGGGAATTTACATCGGGTTGCCGGGCGCGTTGAGCAATTTCATGATGGCTTCGGCGGAGATCGGTTTGCTGAAATGATAGCCCTGCATTTCATCGCAATTGTTCTTGCGCAAGAAGGCCACTTGATCGTCGGTCTCGACACCCTCGGCAATGACCCTCAGATGCAGATTTTGACCCAATGAAATGACGGCGCTGGCGACGGCCTGATCGCTCTCGTTGTCGGCGAGATCGTTGATGAAGGACTTGTCGATCTTCAAGCGCGCCACTGGAAAGGTCTTGAGTGCGCTAAGGCTGGAGTAGCCTGTTCCAAAATCATCGATCGATATCTGCACACCCAGGCCCTGCAGTGCGTTCATCGTTGCGACCGCCAGTTCAATGTCCTGCATGATCAGGCTCTCCGTCACCTCCAGCTCGAGGTATCTGGCCTCTAGGCCGCTGTCCTTCAGTGCATTGACGACACGACTTATCAGGTTTCTTTCCCTGAATTGCCGTGCCGAAACATTCACGCAGACGATCAGGGGCGGCAAGCCCGCGTCCTGCCAGGCCTTGTTCTGCCGACAGGCTTCGTGCAGCACCCAGTCGCCGATCGGAACGATCAGACCGGTCTCTTCGGCCGTCGGTATGAAAATGGCCGGGGATACCGTGCCACGCGTCGGATGCTGCCAGCGTATCAACGCCTCAACCGCGAAGATCTGCCCTGACCGAAGATCAATTTGCGGCTGATAGAGCAAGGTAAATTCCGAACGGGCCAGTGCGTTTCGCATTTCCTCCTGAAGCACGAACCTTTCATGCGCCCTGGTGTTGAACTCGGGCGCGTAGAATTGGAAATTGTCGCGCCCAAATTCCTTGGCGCGGTACAAGGCCGCATCGGCATTGGCCAGCAGCGTATCCGAGTTCGCCCCATCCTTGGGATAGTTCGCGACGCCGATGCTAGCCGTGGTACTCAGCCGATGTTTTCCAAGTTCAATCGGCTCCTCGATCACTGCACGGATCTTCTGCACTATCTCGGAGATGAGCTCGACGCTCGCCGGCTGGTCGAACAGGACAACGACGAATTCATCGCCGCCAAGCCGCACGACCGTATCGGTTGCCCTTACACATTTGACCATTCGGCTGGCGACAGTCTTCAGCAGTTCGTCTCCGGCGTTGTGGCCGAGCGTGTCATTGACCAACTTGAAATTGTCGAGATCGATGAACAACACGGTCACCCAGCGGCCATAACGCTGCGCGTAGAGGACCGCCTGCGAGAGCCGGTCCTCGAGCAGGGCGCGATTGGGAAGGCCGGTAAGCGCATCGTGGTTGGCCATGAAGTGGATCTGGTCTTCGGCCAGCTTGCGCTCGATGGCGATCCCTGCGATGCGCGTGGTGAAATTGATGAGTCGGGTCTCGGCCTCGCCCGGTTCGCACACCGTCATAGAATACATCGCAAACACGCCCAACACGGCGCCCTGATGCGACAGGATCGGGGTCGACCAGCACGAACGATAGCCGTAGGGCGCCACGAGTTCGCGATAGTCGTCCCAAAGCGGATCCTGCGTGATGTCAGAGACAATGACCGGCTCCCGACGGTAGACGGCGGTTCCGCAGGATCCCACGTTGGGACCGATTGCGATCCCGTCGATCGCGCTCGTATAGTCCATTGCAAGGCTCGGCGCCGCGCCGTGCCGCAAGTGACCACCATCCTTGTCAAGCAGCAATACGGACCCGAATATTCCCGTCAGCTGGGACTCGACGAGACGCATAAGGCGGTCGAGCACATCTTCCAGGGGAGCGCTCATCGCGATCATTTCCAGTATATGCGCCTGCCCGTCCCGGAGCACGTCTGCCTGCTTGCGCGCGGTGATGTCATGGGCAATGCCGACCAAACCGATAATTTCGTTGTCAGGATTGCACAACGGCACCTTCGTCGACGAGAGCCATTTGCCGGCGCCCGAGGCATCGACGACAAACTCCTCCTCGTCGATCATCGGTTTTCCGCTGCGCAGAACCCTCTGCTCGATATCGCGAAACTTCCGCGCCATTTCCGGGGCATGAAGATCAAAATCGGTCAGGCCGATCATGGCGCCGGTGTTTTCGCGGCCGCTGTCGGCCGCAAGGGCCCTGTTGACCACGACGAAGCGGCTTTCAGTATCCTTGACCCACAGATAATCCGGCACCCAGTCGATCAGCGCTTGCAGCGACATGCGCTCGTCGACGATCTGGCGACTGGCGATCAGTTCGGTGATGTCCTCATGCGTGGCGACCCAGCTCCCGTCCGGCATCGGCTGATGGCAGATCTGGATTGTCCGACCATCGGCGAGCTTGGCGCTCCAGATCCTCGAGGCATTGCTTGAATTGACCGACCGCGCCATCGTCAGATAAGCGTCGGTCGGCATCGCCGACGTCCCGGCGGCCACGCGGCGCTCGACGATTTCGCCCAGCGTCAAGCCTGGCTGCAGTTCATCGGGGGCAATGCGGTAAATTTCCGCATAGCGCCGGTTGCACAGGATCAGCCGTTCGTCGACACCAAAAAAGCAGATGCCTTGAGAGACATTGTCGATTGCCGTCTCGAATCGCAGCGCCTGGC
>NZ_JBJACT010000073.1:0-3034 GCF_044778005.1 Mesorhizobium sp. IMUNJ 23033 | reverse complement strand
CTTTGCCGGTGGAAGCCGCCTGGTTCGACTATGGAACTTGACGAGCGTCATGCGGCGAGAGCATGCTGACGAACAGAGAGACTTTGACTGTCTCCTCCATTTCCTTCCGCTCTTAGGACGTTGTCGGTAAGCACGGTGTGAATCTTGTAGGGCACGGCCGCGATCAACCGCAGTAGAAAGTCTCTTGATACGGCTGTGGGGGCCTTCTCGTGCAACTCGACGAAGGCGAACTTCGAGGTGCGGTCGATAGCGACGAACATGTGCAGCTTGCCCTGCTCGGTCCTGACCTCGGCAATGTCGATGTGGAAGTAGCCGATCGGGTAGCTCTTGAATTTCCTCTTCGCCGGTTTGTCGCCCTCGACATCCGGGAGCCGGCCGATGCCATGGCGTTGCAGGCAGCGATGCAATGAAGACCGTGTCAGGTGCGGGATGGTCGCTTGAAGCGCATAGAGGCAGTCGTCGAGCGGCAGCAGCGTGTAGCGGCGGAAAGCGACAATGACCGCCTCCTCCTCAATCGAGAGCACCGTCGATCTCGGTTCCTTCGGACCAGTCGGTAGATCGGAGACCGAAGCTCGCCTCTTCCACTTCGCAACCGTCTTCTGGTTGATCCCGTAGCGCTTGGCCAGCGTCCTCAGGCTCTCTTGACTATGTTGTATCGCTCGACGGACCGCCTCTGTCGTTGTGGCGCTCCCATGCAGAACTTGGCCCATAGCGCATCCTTTGATTCGGAAGATAAGGATGCCCCATCAAAGCCCGGGATCTCGGAGGCTACGCTGTATAACTGGAAGGCGAAGTATGGCGGGATGGATGTGTCCGACGCCAAACGCCTGAAGGCCCTGGAAGACGAGAACGCGAAGCTGAAGAAGCTGCTCGCCGACCAGATGCTCGAAGCCTCGGCGCTGAAGGAGCTTCTGTCAAAAAATGTATGGTCCGCCCCGTCCGTGCAAGGGTTCGTGACATCGCAAATGACGATTCCAGTTGCATAAATGTATCCGGCCTCTCTCGAGTGGGCTGCGGTTGCAGCCAGGCCATGATGAGATCCGCACACGCCGTTCCCAATAAATGGTTCGGGCACGAAGCCCGCTTTTTTGCACAGGACTTACGGCATGTTGATCCACTGTTTCGTCATCACTATTCCCGAGCCTTGCAATCGAGCGTGGAGCGTCAGGCGAAGGCAGGGTCTCTGCGTTCGTAGAGGGCTCCAGGCCTGGTCAGTATGACCCAGACGATCCGGGCCATTTTGGCGGCAAGTGCGACGACTGCTTTGTTGGGATGCATCCGGGCCTGAAGTCCATCGAGCCAGTTTCCTAGCCGGTCTCTCGTTCGATCAAGATGCCGAAAGCAGGATCGTGCGCCATGCACGAGGAGTTTGCGCAGGTAGCGGTTTCCTCGTTTACTGATACCGAGAAGCTTTTGCTTTCCGCCGGTCGAGTATTCCCGCGGCACAAGGCCTAGCCATGCAGCCAAATCGCGGGCTTTCTGGAATTGTCGACCATTGCCGACAGCCGCGAGAAGCGCGGTCGCGCCCAAGGCTCCGATCCCAGGGACTGTCATAAGCCTGCGGGCGACATCTTCACGATCGGCGATCGCCTCGATCTCGCGTGTGACGTCACCAATGCGTTGCTCTAATTGGCGCAGGTCCGTGAACAGGCTTGCGAGAAGCTTTCGCATGGCCGGAGACAAATCGTTCGATGAATCTTCGATGGCCTGCGGGAGGTCGAGCTTGAACAGGCCAGCGCCCTGGCGCAGCGCGATCCCGTATTCGAGGCAGAAGGCTCGCATCTGATTGATCAAGCGTGTCCTCGTGCCGATCATGGTCGCGCACACGGTGAAGGGCTTGAAGGTCCGCCTGTTCTTCGCTTTTGATTGCAGCAAACCGCATTGTTGGCCGCGTGGCTGCTTCCGCGATCGCCTCCGCGTCGATGATGTCGCTCTTGTTCGACTTGACGTAGGGCTTCACAAATTGCGCAGGGATCAAGCGCACCTTATGTCCGAGCGCCTGTATCTTCCTGGCGATCCACTGAGAGCCGGCGCATGATTCCATCCCCACGAGCGCAGGCGCTGCGCGTTCAAAGAACTGCAGCAGCGTGTCGCGTCGGAAGCGAACCTTTTGGACAGGCACGCCGTCGCTTCCGAGGCCGACGACGTGGAATATGTTCTTACCGATATCAATTCCGTAGACCGCGGCAGGGCGCGGCACATTGCGTTTTGGCATTGCAACCTCCTTCGGTTTGACAGCCTCATGATGCGGCAGGAGGACGAGGCGGACCATCCCATTAATGGTAGGGCCCGCCGCCAAGCGCGAAGCCGTCGCGCATCTGCAGGCCGTCATGGGCCTGTCGGAACGGCGGGCCTGTTCCATTGTCGGCGCGGATCGCAAGATGATCCGCTACCGGTCCTGTCGCCCACCGGAGACGGAGCTGCGCGGCAGGCTTCGCGACCTTGCCAACGAGCGGAGACGCTTCGGCTATAGGCGGCTGTTCATCCTCCTTCGTCGGGAGGGCGAGCCGTCGGGGATCAACCGCATCTATCGACTCTACCGTGAGGAATGCCTGACGGTGCGCAAGCGTCGGGCGCGGCGGCGAGCTGTCGGCGCGCGGGCTCCGATCCTGGTCGAGGCAAGGCCGAATGCGCGCTGGTCGCTGGATTTTGTCCATGACCAGTTCGCCTGCGGGCGGCGCTTCCGTGTGCTGAACATCGTCGACGACGTGACGCGCGAATGCCTGGCGGCGATCCCCGACACATCGATCTCCGGCCGCCGCGTCGCTCGCGAACTGACCGATCTGATCGGCCGACGCGGCAAGCCGGCAATGATCGTTTCCGACCACGGCACGGAGTTCACCTCGAACGCCATCCTCGCATGGTCGAAGGACCATCGCGTCGAATGGCACTACATCGCGCCGGGAAAGCCGATGCAGAATGGTTACATCGAATCCTTCAACGGCCGGATGCGGGATGAGCTCTTGAACGAAAGCCTGTTCTTCGGCCTCGACCACGCCCGCAGCGCCATCGCCGAATGGGCGGAGGACTACAA
>NZ_JBJACT010000072.1:0-3855 GCF_044778005.1 Mesorhizobium sp. IMUNJ 23033 | reverse complement strand
ACGTGTCGAGGTCGTCGTGCAGGCATTTAGTATGATCCCGCCGATGGTCTCAGGCACAGCTCGTATAGCGACCATGCCCTTCCGGCTGGTCAAGCATTTCGAGAAAACGTTCCCCCTGCAGATCGTCGACCTTCCGCTGCCACTTCCCGCATTTACCGAGGCCGTCCAATGGCCGGCCCTTCACAACAGTGATCCGGCAAGCATCTGGATGCGGGAGATAATGTTGCAGGAGGCGTCCCGCATGGCTACTCCAAGCAAGACCCCGGGACGTCGCACGCATCAAGACTGAGGTCGAGAGATCGGCTGCTCGGCAGGTGTTGCGAGCAGTCGGACCGGCTGAAGCTGCACGGGGCGAGAAGTGGAGTTCAGAACGACGGTTGATCAGACTCTCATCCGTGGGTTTGGTACCGCCTTCCATGTCTTCAACTCAGGGTCCTTGGTCTAGGAGCGGGAGTTGTGCGTCAAGTTCAGCAAAATGGCGTGGCATTGACGTCGGCGCGCGTTCGCCGCGCAGCCTCCTCATTCACCGTCGAGCCGTGAAGAGTGGCAGAACAGCTCCACGGTGATCGCCTTCGCTTCGCATTGCACTCGCCAGCAACGCCGATACCAACGCTTTGTTCGAGCGCTGCTAGCGCTCGAACAGCTCCGTCGAGAACCGTCTGGAAGGCACCCGCGATCTCAACATGGAGCATTTGCGCGAACCAAGAAGGAGATGCTGCGACAGGCGGCCTGAGCCGCCTCGTTCCTCACAGGCTCAGCCTGAGCGTCGTGCTCGCGCCGTCAAGGCCGCGTGTCGCACCACCATCGGCGCTGGCCTACGGCCAGCCTTGACCGCGCTGTGCGCCGCTCGCCGCAATGCCGTGAGGTCGGGACGAAGGGATGGTCGCCGCCGTCGAACAAAGGGATACCCGCTCCCACCATGACGCTTTTGCAGAAACGCCCGCAACTCAACTTCAGAGCGGTATCGCTCTTTTCTCGTCGCAGTTTTTAGCTGAACCCTTCTAACACTATCGGAGAGGGCGTCGCGCGGACTGACTCGGCCACATAACCACCGACAAGAGTTCCCCACCGTGGCTCCGCCCTCGGCGCTGGGTCGCATGTTGGCCCGAGACCGGTGGCTTCTTGGCGCAGCTACAGCGTCCTAGGGCCCGGCACCTGGGCCCTCCCGACATAGTCGCGCAAAGCTTTAGACCCTCGAGCCAAACCCCCAGGGCCTCGCTTACCTTTTACGGGGCGGCGGTACGTCCACGCCGCTCAACAGCTAAGAATTTCGCAAGTCGATATCCCGCGGATCGAGCTTCCGCTGTCACTTCCCGCATTCGCCGAGGCGGCCAATGACCCGCCCTTCACATTAGTTATCCGGCAAGCAAGGAGGCATCTCTCATGGCTTCTACACCTGCCTGAACGCCAGAACCGCGTTCGTGCCGCCAAAGGCGAAGGAGTTGCTCAGTGCCACGCGCACCTTGCGCTCGCGTGGCACATTGGGAGTGACGTCGAGATCGCAATCGGGATCCAGCTCACGATAATTCGCAGTCGGCGGCACGACGCCCTCGCGGATCGCCATCACGCAGGCGATCAACTCCAGCGCGCCGGACGCGCCGAGGCAATGCGCGTGCATGGACTTGGTAGAAGAGAGGGACATTGAATAGGCGTGCTGACCGAAGACGCGCTTGATCGCCGCCGTCTCGATCTGGTCGTTGGCCTTGGTGCCGGTGCCATGCGCGTTGAGATAGTCGACGTCTTCCGGATTGAGCCCGGCGTCCGCCAGACAGAAACGCATCGCCGCTTCCGGTCCTTCAATGGTCGGCGCGACGATGTCGGAGGCATCGGCGGAAAGGCCGATGCCGGCGATCTCGGCAAGGATCGTGGCACCACGCCCGGCGGCGTGCTCATAGCTTTCCAGCACAGCCATGCCCGAACCCTCGGCGAGCACCAGTCCCTGTCTGTCGGCGGAGAAGGGCCGGCAAGTATCGGGCGAAAGCACGCGGATCGATTCCCATGCCTTCAGCACGCCCCATATGAGCGGCGCTTCGCTGCCGCCGGCAAGCATCAAGTCGGCTCGGCCGAGCCTGATCTGGTCCACCGCGGAGGCAATCGCATGGTTGGACGATGCGCAGGCCGAGGTGACGCCAAACACCGGCCCGCGCAGGCCGAGATTCATGCTGACCTGGCTGGCGGCGGCGCCCGGCATCGTCTTGGGTACAGTCAAAAGGGCAGCACGCTTACCGCCGAGAAGCATGCCGCGGTAGGTTTGCTCGATCGTATCCCAGCCGCAGCCGCCAACGCCCACCGTCGCACCGAAGCGATAGGGATTTCCTTCATCGCAGGAAAGTCCGGCCTGACGCATGGCTTCGCGCGCCGCAAGCACGGCGAGCAGGCTGAAGCGGTCCATGGAGGCGAGCTGCTTGCCGTCGATGTCATGCTCCGGCAGCGCCTTGATCTCGGCACCGATCCTGACCCTCAATTCATGGAGCTCGGAGTTGACGATTGGGCCGATGGCGGAGCGGCCTTCGCGCATCTCTCTCCAAATGGCGGCGGCGTCGGTCCCAAGCCCGCAAAGCCCGCCGATCCCAGTAATCACGACGCGCCTGTCCATTCACGCCCCCTTGGCGAGCAAGCCGCGCACGGCTTCCACCATGTCGCCGACATTCTGGAGATCCGACCAGGCCTCGGACGTATTCATCTCGATCTTGATGCCGTAGGCCTGCTCGAGGTCCCAGAGAACGTCCGCCAATCCCAGTGAATCGATACCGAGCGAAGTCAGTCCCGTGGCAGCCGTTATCTCGCCCGAGGCAGGCGCTATGTTGCCGCCCTCCGACGCGGCGCGCTTCTTGATCATTGCGATTATTTCGTTGGTCAGTTGATCAGCCATCTTGTTCCTTTCCAGCTTGCGTTTTCGACCTGGCTCAATGCCTGAGCCGCGCCGTGTTGCGAAAATTGCCCCTCACCAGCTTGTGCGGCTCACCAAGACCAACTGCTTAGGGGGACCGGATGAGCCGGATGAGTTGGGGCTGGTCTGCGGCGTAGGCACGATGACGAGGAACGCTGCGGCACCCGATGTTGCGCCAGCACATCGAGCATCTCCGGTGTGCAAAGTTGATTGGGACCGTGTCCGATCTAGCCAATCATGATGAAGCGGCGCAGCATGCCAATGTGGGCGCTATGCCGTGCGCGTCGATTGTGCGGTATTCCGGCCTCGCACCGCCCCAGATGTGGCCGCCTTCGAACGGCTTCGCGTCAAAGGCGCCAGTCCGTCCGTAGGTCTTTCGGAAGAAATCGGAGAGTTCGACATGGCCAGTTGCAACTCATTCTCCAGCACAACCTCCACCTCCACCGCGCGTCGGAGCGCATGGAAAGATTTCTCCTTTCGGGCTCTTTTTAACGCACTCGTCACGCGATAGAGGCAGTGGGTGATCGGTGCGCGTCAGATGCTGTTGTCAATGTAGGATTCAGGAAGATTGATAAAATCGTTTGTTTCGATGAAACGCATTCACGCTATGGATAGCTAAGACATGCGTTTCAAAGGGCTCGATCTGAACCTTCTCGTCGTGCTCGACGCGCTGCTGAGCGAGCGCGGCCTCACGGCGGCGGCACGCCGCATCAACCTAAGTCAGCCGGCCATGAGTGCGGCCGTCGCCCGGCTGCGTGACTTTTTCCACGATGAACTATTTTCGATGAGCGGCCGCGAACGCATTCTGACACCGCGTGCGGAAGCACTCGCCCCCGCAGTTCGCGACGCTCTCCTGCACATCCAGTGCTTGATTATTTCTTGGGATCCGTTTAACCCGGCTCAATCCGACCGCCGCTTCAGGATCATTGTTTCCGATTTCGTCACACTCGTGTTTTTTGAAAAGG
>NZ_JBJACT010000071.1:0-3955 GCF_044778005.1 Mesorhizobium sp. IMUNJ 23033 | reverse complement strand
CTGCACTCGCGGCTCGCTCCGGATCAAAGAAACTCGCCATCGTCGCTGTCGCCAGAAAACTTCTGATCACTCTCAACGCCATCATTCGAGACAAAACCGCATTCGCATGAACACAGTTGCCATGCCGCGACATCAGCCGGAGGACGCAGCGGAGCAAACTTCCACCGCTGCAGCGCTCGAAGGTAGATCCCACGGTCTCCGCGACGTCGCTTCGCTCCTGCTTCGCCCCCTCTATCGCCGCTGCAACAACCGTTCCAGTTCATCCGGATCCGTAACCACCGGCAAACAAACCTGCCCGGTGCACAGCCAGGCGCCGGGCTTGTCGGTTGGTGGGAGCACCCCACCCGGCAATGTTGGTCGATTCGCTTCCGTGCCGACCTGAACAACAATATCAACCCGCCTCGGATCGGGGTTTCGATTCGCAACCGGAACGAGGCTTGGACTCTCTATTGGATCGATGACGACCAGCTTCAGCGGCTCCAGCGCCAGGGCGCAGGCGTTGACGATGCCGGCCTGGCCATAGGCCTGTTGCGCCGCCCGGCCCATCGTGTGCTCGGCTGCTGCCCAGGCTTTTTCCCCAAGGTCGAGGTCGCCCGTGACCGATGAAAGCCGCACCAGGGCTTCGATGATCTGGCTGGAGGCTGAGGGGATTGCCTCGTCCACATCGCCGCGGATGCGGATCGGCACGTCGCCGCTGTCCGAAGCGGTCAAGTAATAGCCGGTGCTTTCACTGTCCTGGTGCCAATGGTCGAGCTGCGCGATGAAATGCCTGGCTTGCTCGACATAGTTCGGATCGCCGGTGGTCTCGAACAGCGAAATCGCCGCATTGGCCATCGCGGCATAGTCGCTGGACAACGCCGGGAACAGCTTTTTCCCGCCGAGCATGGAATGCGGCAAACGGCCTTCGTGGCTCGCTCCGGCTATATGGGAGAAAGCCTGCGCCGCCGCGTCGATCCAGTCGCTGCGGGTCAGGGCGCGGCCTGCCTCGGCCAATGCCGCGATCATCAGGCCGTTCCAGTCGGTCAGCGCCTTGCCGTCGCGACCAGGCCTGACGCGTTGTTCCCTGGCGGCGAGCAATATTTGCTTGAGCGAGGCCAGCTGGTCGTGGTCGGCGATGCTTAGGCTTTGCTGGGCCTCTGTCTGGTGGATGATCGGCTTGCCTTCCCAGCCATGCGGGACGGAAAGCGTGAAGTGGTTGAAAAACAAAGCAGAATCGTCACCGAGCACGGAATCGATGTCGTCCTTGCTCCAGGTGTAGAAAAGCCCCTCCTCGCCATCGCTGTCGGCGTCGAGGCTGGCGGCAAAGGCGCCGCCATCGACGCGCATTTCGCGCAGCAGCCAATCGACCGTGTCTTCGATTCGTAGCCGGAACAAATTATTGCCGGTTGCGGCATAGGCCCAGTTGCACATGCGGATGAGCTGGGCGTTGTCATAGAGCATCTTTTCGAAATGCGGCACCAGCCACTCGGCATCGGTCGAATAGCGGCTCAAGCCGCCGCCGACATGGTCGTAGATGCCGCCGGCGAGCATCTTTTCGAGGCTGAGCAGCACGGCATCACGATGCGACGCGGTGCCGTCGCGAAGCCAGGACAGCCAGAGCGTATGCATGAACGGTGCGTTGGGGAATTTCGGCGCACCGCGCAGCCCGCCCAATTCCCTGTCGATCATGCCGTCGATGCGGCCGGCGAGGTCGCTGAGCGTGTCGCGGTCGAGCACGGCCTTGCCGTGGGCGCCTGCCAGCCGCGCCTCGACATGGCTGGTCAGGCCGTCGGCGCTTTGAGCGAGGCTCTCTCGCTTTTCCCGCCAGGCCTTGTCGACTGCCTCCATCACCTGGATGAAGCCCGGGCGGCCATAGCGGGCATCGCGCGGAAAATAGGTGCCGCCCCAGAACGGCTTGCCGTCGGGCGTCAGGAACATGGTCAGCGGCCACCCACCCTGCTCGCCCATCGCATGCAGCGCCGCCATATAGATCTGGTCGATGTCGGGCCGCTCTTCGCGATCGACCTTGATATTGACGAACAGCCGGTTCATGACGGCGGCCACAGTGTCGTTCTCGAAGCTTTCATGCGCCATGACATGGCACCAGTGGCAGGCGGCGTAGCCGATCGACAGCAGGATCGGCCGCTCGAGGGCCTTGGCTTCGGCGAGTGCCGCAGGCGACCAGGCCCGCCAATGCACCGGATTGCCGCTATGCTGCTGCAGATAGGGGCTGGCCTCTTCGGCCAGCAGGTTTTTGGCAGGCAAGGTCAACGGGCAAGCTCGGTTGCTGGGAAGCCGGGGCGGTTCATCGAAAGTTAGGGCGGTTCAGTAGAGCGGGCAAATGATTTCAGCTCAGTCCATTGTTGCGCTTTCCAGCGGACGCCTGCCCGCCGGCATCGCCGTGATCCGCATTTCCGGTCCGCAGACTCGATTCGTGGTCGAAACGATTGCTGGCGGTAAGGTTAAGGACCGCGTCGCGGTCCTGCGCAGATTCCGGGCGAACGACGGATCGGTGATCGACAACGGCCTGGTTCTACTTTTCCCGGGTCCTGGAAGCTTCACCGGCGAAGATGTCGCCGAATTCCATGTTCATGGCGGTCGCGCCGTGGCCATGAAAATGCTGGAGACGATCGCCGGCTTCGACGGCGTTCGGCATGCCGAGCCCGGCGAGTTCACACGCCGCGCCTTTCTCAACGGCAAACTCGATCTGGTCGAGACGGAGGCGCTGGCCGACCTCGTCAATGCCGAGACCGAAGCTCAGCGGCGCTTTGCCGTGCAGAACGCCGAGGGCGCGCAGAGCGAGCTCTACTCAGGCTGGCGCCGGCGGCTGATCCATGCGCGCGCCATGATCGAGGCCGAGATCGACTTTGCCGACGAGGACGACGTGCCCGGCTCTGTTTCGGATGCGGTCTGGTCGGATGTCCGCACGATGGTCGGTGAGATCGGTCATCACATCGACGGTTTTCACGCCGCAGAGATCATCCGCGACGGGTTCGAGGTCGTCATCCTCGGTGCGCCGAATGCCGGCAAGTCCAGCCTGTTCAACGCACTGGCCCGGCGCGAGGCGGCGATCGTGACGGATGAACCCGGTACGACGCGCGACCTGCTTGAAGTGGTTCTGGACCTGAAGGGAATGCGGGTCAGGATCACGGATACGGCGGGATTGCGTGCGGCGCCCGGCAAGGTGGAGGCGATCGGCATCGAAAAAGCTCGGGCAAAGGCGCGCGGCGCGGATTTGCTGCTGTTGCTCGAGGATATGGTCGATCCAGTCGACGCGGGGGCGGTGCCATCCGACGCGCCGATGCTAAGGATCGGAACGAAGGCCGATTTGGTCGGGGCCCACCATCTGGCAAGTCGGTCGAAGGACTACGATGCGGCCATCTCGACCAGGGTCGGCGCCGGGTTGGCGGATTTGCTGGACGAGATCGGCCGCCGCGCGGCTGCGGAAATCGGCAACGCCGGCGATATCCTGCCGTCGCGATTGAGGCACGTGGAGTTGCTAAATGAGACAAGGGGGTTCTTGACCTCAGCCCTGTCAGGGCACGGACAAGAGTTGCGAGCGGAAGAGCTGCGCCTGGCTGCGGATCGGCTCGGCCGGATCGTCGGCGCCGTGGATGTCGAGGATTTGCTCGATGTCATCTTCTCGCAGTTCTGTATCGGTAAATGACTCACGTGAAACATTGCGGCACAGTTTGCGGGCGGGTGATTCACGTGAAACACGGGCGTGCCCTTGTCGTTCGTCATCCTCGGGCTCGACCCGAGGATTCATGGCCGTTACTTCAGGCGAAGGATGCAGCGGCGGAGGGATGGGAGCTATGTGTCCTTCACCGGTTTGGCGCTCGGATGTTACGGCATGGCAACTGTGTTCATGCGAATGCGGTTTTGTCTCGAATGATGGCGTTGAGAGTGATCAGAAGTTTTCTGGCGACAGCGACGATGGCGAGTTTCTTTGATCCGGAGCGAGCCGCGAGTGCAG
>NZ_JBJACT010000070.1:0-3986 GCF_044778005.1 Mesorhizobium sp. IMUNJ 23033 | reverse complement strand
CGGCGATCCGGTATGTTTGCGACACCTATTGCAGTGGCAATGACAGAGCCACAAAGGCTCGGCATTGGTTTTGTAGCGCACGTTGCCACACAAACAGCCTCCAGTGAGCGACATCCCGGTTCCTCCAGCCAAGTGCGCGCTTGTTCCTGCACGCATGCGCCAGACTCGCACGAGCACTCCCAAAGCGGAATCCAAATCGGACTCTTATGTTAGGCGGTATCCACTAGCGCCTAGCGGCTCGCTGCGGACGTGCCGTGCCAGTCCCTTGAGACAACGTCCAGCGCCATCCTGATGTCGTCGGGACTGTCGATGCCGCCGCTGAAAAGAGCGATCAGGCGACGCGCCAAATGCTCCCGCGCTGGGTGCGTGCCCTCCATACCGGCTTGCTCGCAATAGTCGTCTAGAATTCTGGTGAGTGTTGCCAACTGCTTTTCGTCAGCTATGCCGCGTAAGGTCATCTCGGGTCTCCCTATAGGGCGAAAGCGTGATCGACTCTTCCAAGCACCCGTGTGCCGTACAAGGCGGCCGACAATTTAGGGTACGCTTGTGGAGATGCACTAGTGGTGAAAATCCAACGCTTGGTACCCACGGCCTGAGTCCCGCTTTGGGTACCCACTTCAACCTGCCTCGGCAATGGCACCCCGCCGCCGAGCACGGCGGGGCAGTTCGATTTATGCCGTCGTAGCTATTGCGTCTTTCGAGGATCGTCCGCCCGATTGATGTACTTGATGCTCCACGGGCCTTTGTTGGTGAGTTGGAGCACCGTCTCCTCGTCGAAGTAAGCAAAATGCGCCATGCCGGGCGGCAAAGCGAAGAAGCCGCCCGCAGGAATTGCTTTGGCGGCGCTCCGATCGGCGGTCTCGCCCATGCCAAGATTAATGGTCCCCGATATTACTGTGTCAACCTCAAGCCCTGGATGCGTGTGCGGCGGGATCGCATATCCAGCCGGCAATTTGAGCCGAAGGGCAAACGGACCTTCCTTGGTCGGATCGCCGAACAAGACAGCCGCCTCTGCTCCGGCAGGCAGCGTTTTTGGGCCCGGGCCCCACTTAACCTCGTTGGGAGTGATCACAGTGTGCGCATCCTCTGCCGAAGCAAAGGAGGCGATTCCGCAGGATACGATCCAGCCGATAGCAAGTAGCGATGCAACTTTCATGGTAACCTCCCGTCTAGCCGGGCTACCCATTCCGACCGCGTGCCGGGGTGGGCTCGCCAAACATTCAGATTAGGTCCGCGAGCCACGTCTGGGCAAGCGAATTGTCGGCTCAATATCGCCGCTGCCAAGGGAATCCCGAGCCGGACTCTTGTGTTAGGCCGATACCACTAGCGAGTCATTTATTTCCGGAACTGGAAGGCCCTTGGCACGTTGCGAAGCCTGCAACGGCGAAATAACCGGTCAATTCCTCGTCTTGCCGGGGTGCCTCGCCGCTGCCATCTCACCTGTTGAATTTGGCGGCATCCTCCACCGTATCGAACGGTCGTGCGGTGGCCGTACCATCAGCCGCCAGAATGACGGCGAGGTACGGGAAGCCTTTTACGGGCGGGCTGTAGACGACGTAGCGAGGTTGTGGCGTGTTCATCGCCACACGGTACACGGGTCATTGCTCTCGATCAAACTGCCCGCCTGCCCTGACAATATTCCTATTGCGCTGCCGAAGCGCCTCGCATTTTAGTGCCGTTCTTTGAGAAAATGAGCCTCGCGAAGCAGCGAATTCCAGTCGGCTCCGTTCAATTTGATCAGCTCGCGGGACTGCTCTTCGGTGATTTTGGCCTCCCGCGCCAAGCGTGTCGCGAGCAGGTCAAAAACGGCAAGATCGGGCCTCAGTCAAGCTGCCCTCCCGGTGCTGCATGGCCTCGAAGATCACTTCAAAGACGCTGTCGACTTCCTCGTTGATCTCGTCCGCAGCGATGCCTTCGCGCTCAGCAGCTTTCATCATCTCGTCGGCCAGGGGACCTTCAAGGCCAAACTTTTGCACGTGACGGAGAGCGAGGACGGACTCGTGGTGGGCGTCCATCAGAATACCGGGGAGCGCAACGGCAAACGGCTGGACGTGCTCTGTTGCATCGTCTTCGACATCAAGAACGGCAAGTTGATGGACGCCAGGGACCACTTCTACGACCCTCTACGCCTGGGACAATTTCTGGGCATAAGCCTCGAAAGCGACCCAGAGCTGGTTAGTCCCGACGACGAGGTAGCCGGGCCGCCTGTTGACTCAGAGGCCCTGGCAAGCCCGCCAGCGCGCGTTTCGGCTGGCCGCTGCCCTACGCCACCGAAGCGTCTCGCGCGCGTCCTGGCGACCTTGGGCGGTCAATTCCTGACCTTACCGGGATGCCCAGCCGCAGCCATCTGTCTGTTGAATGCAGCGGCCTCCTCAGCCGTATCGAACGGACGGGCGGTAGCCGACGTACCATCAGATGCGAGAATGACGGCAGGAACGGGAAGCCTCTCATAGGCGGGCTATAGACCACGTATGAAAGCTGAGGGTTTTCATCGCTCACTGTCATCTTGGTTAGGGCGGATCAATCCGCCACGCCGGCCTCTTGATGAACGATCGCGTCGAGGATCACTTCATAGACGCTCCCAGTCTCTTCCTCGATCTCGACGCTGCCGATCCCGATCGCTTTGGCGTCTGCAAATAGCTTTTGGGTCAATTCAGCGACGGAGATGATGTCGGCGCCGACTGTCTCCGGGACGTTGTTGGAAATCCACTTGTGCAGGAAGTTGACGCCGCGTGTGCTCACCCCTCAGCGCTCGTCGGCCCGAAACGCAACACCCTTAGGCACGGCATCGTTGGCAGGGAAGTCAATGTCTGAAGGCCTGTAAGCCGGAGCGGGTTGTAGCGCGCTTTCAATATCGACCCAGGCTTTCGACCGCGTCATCATCTTCAATAAAGCGGGGTGCAAGCCATCGCCGCGCGCTGCGGCAATTTCATGCAATGATCTAAAGAGCAACATAGGGCGCGTCCGTTATCCACTGTGTGAGACCTGGAAAAAGCAACGGCGCGTTCGAACCGATGTTCCAGCAGAAAACAAAAAAACCCGCCCGGCCGCCGGGCCGCTGGTAGCTGTCATTCGTCGTTTGTGAGATGGTCCCGTGTCAGCCGTGTTTGAGGGACGGCAAATGCCACTGCGACGCTACAGCGGAGTATTCGAGCCCGTTGATCTGGATTTGCTCCAGCGAGTATTCGGCCGACTGTGCGACGAGCGCCGCCTAGCCCAAAAAGACAAGGAACAGAGGGAAGACCTTGCCGAGGAAATCGTCAGCGCTTTCCGCAACGGGATCGTCGACGAAGCGGACCTATTGCAGGCGCTTTCTAAGCGCCGCAGGGCCTAGGCCCGTTTCGACCGCCGTTTTGTCACTCCTCGCGGAAATCCTGCAGCGAGGCATGGCGCAAGTCTTCCTCGCCGCGTAGGTGCTTCACACGGCCGATCAGCCCCGGCTTGACCCATTGCGTGGCCGGCCGCTTCCTGCCCTTCGGCGGCGGCCCGGCATGCTCCTGGACGTGCTGCCAGAGGCGTTCGCGGATCGCGCGGCTTGAGTTGATGAAGGCCGATCCGACATAGCGCCCGGTGCCGCGCTCGGCCATGAGGGCAAAAGCTGGCTTGCCCGGTTCGCGCTCGACGCCGAGCAGATCGTATTCATCGATGCTGTAAGCCTTTGTCTTCAACCAGGCTGCAGCGCCTGACTGAATTGGATGCGACCGCCTTCCGGGATCATCTCGGCCAGGATCTCGCGGCGAACCTCCAGCGGCATATCTCGCAAGTCGAAGGCGGGTCCGATCAGCTTCTTGAGCTCAATCATGAAGGCGGGTGCGTTGTGGGCCAACCTTTCCCAATAGGCAGCGAGGCTCTCGCCAACCACCGGGAGCCCTGCGACCCAATACGGTGGCGCCGGCGGGCCCTGCTCGAGCATGCGGCCCGCCGCCGTGATCAGGTTGCTTACGCTGTCCGCCAGTGTCGCCACCATGAGGGCGAACGGTGCGACC
>NZ_JBJACT010000069.1:0-7205 GCF_044778005.1 Mesorhizobium sp. IMUNJ 23033 | reverse complement strand
CAGGGATAACCCATGCGATGTCGGAGGCATCATAGCCTGCAAAGCAGATTGGGACCTTGTTCGCCGACCCCATCAGGGCCAGCAGCTTCGAACGGCTGCATGAACAGGCCGGACAGAAGACTGCACCCGACCAATGCGCCAGAACAACGAATTACCTCTTGCAATACGGGAGCCATCCACAGAGGACATCGAGCACAACCAGCGCTGGACCCAATCCTGACCTGCCTACATGATTTCAATCCCGAAATCAGACATTTCGCCCGACGGCGTCATACCCATGGTTCCTTGTCCAACTCCGTCCGGGTGGCCGGCGTTCGGCTCGTGGTTCATGCGGTCAGGACATCCTCAATCTTGATCGGCAATGTCCGCACACGCTTGCCCGTCGCGTGGAACACTGCGTTGGCAATTGCCGGAGCGGTATACGTGGACGACCGCAGAGGGTCGACTCCGGCCGGTGGCTGAAGGTCAGCTAACGAGGCGCGCTGCGAATGACCAGTAGTGGCGCAATCGAGGCGATCCGTGCTTTTAACCGCTCTGCACGCGGAAGAAGCCGTTGGAGGACTAGGTTGGGTGGAAACTTGCCGTATGCGCGCCTGTCGTAACGACGTGATTGCGGCAAGGAGCGGACGTCGCCCCGCCTCTGCGGCTTGCTCACTCTAGCGTCGGGGGCGGTCCGCAGACCGTTGAATCGAAATCGCTACGAAGCCCACGGGCAGACCTTAGCCGCCCGCGCTGAGCATTTCGATGATTGTTAAATCCAAAGAATCACCACAGGACGGTGGCCGTCGAGCGAGTTTTCAGCAGCCCATTTCCGCGGCCTATTAATGTGCAACTTGGGAAGCTGCCGACATCAATTCCTCGGGATTCGGCGCTCTGAAGGTGTTGAGGCCATCCTCCAGAACTTCAGTGAAGTTCCAGCGTACGATGCCCGCCCGGTCGATTAGGAACTGGCCGACAAGCTGCCCCTGGCCGGAAGCCACCATCGCCTGCTGATCGGCTTCCGTAATCTCATATCCTTCCTTCTTGTTGAGGAACTCGTTCATTGCCATGACGTCCATAGGTTTGGGCAACTCGCCCGGGAGATGGATCCGTATCGCCATGACCGTGTCCATCCCAACCTCGCGCAAGCCGAAAGCACGGTGCGAGGCCCGCTCCGGGTCGGATGCGGCGAGAAGATCGGGTGCCGGGTGGTAACGGAAATAGAGCCGCGCCCGCTCGACCGGCGTATTGACCACCGCCAGGCATTCGACGCCTTTCTCACCCAGGGCCGGCTTGAGTTGCGCCATCGCCGCGACATGGCGCCGGCAGAACGGACAGTGCAGGCCTCGGAACAAACCGATCAACAACGGGCTACGGCCTCGAAAATCATCGAGCGCGATCTTGCCTTCGCGTGAGATCGCATTGAGCACAACATTCGGTGCCCGGTCGCCCGGCTGCAGCGGGCGGTCAACACTACTCGTGGACATGGACAACCTCCTCGCCCCGGGTCAGTCAGGGAAAGCAGCACACCCAGCGTTTCGGAGGCGATCAAGTGCTGGGGCGAAAGCTCCCTGTGCCAAGGCAATAGTTTTCGACCTCTGCCATATTGCCGAGGTCGAGATTACGCGCGTTGCAAGCCCACCATAACACGAAAAGGCATCTGCGGGTCGCCTCCAAATGTGGTGAATGACCTCACGCGAGCGCACTCCCGAATGCTCTTGCGCTGAAGGTCAGGTTCCCGACCTCGATTTGGAGGTTCAAGTCTGCAACGCCCAAGGTCGTCAACGGGTCGGTTTCGGACGATAAGCGAAGGTCCGCTCCCGAAAAGCGTCGGGAATGTCTGGAAATGGCGCAACAAGATGTCCAAGGTGGTCGCCGGCAACGTCCGCTATCGGGCAAAAGCGAAGATCACCTCAACGGCCGACATGCGGCGCAAAGCTGCCGTTCCTCCGCGCGCGAAACTGAACGGATCCGCGTCAAAAGGCGACCGGCGGACGATCCATGTTAACATTGTGGCTAATTAAACGGCGCGCCATGATCGCGGCCCAAAAGGTCCGCTAAGCGCCAATACCAGTCAGCCAGATGCATACTCGCGGATGACCGCAATGGGCCGGAAGCGGACTGGCAGCTTCGAGGCTCGGAAGGTCAGAAACGGACCTTCAAGCGCCCTGCGTGCATCGACGTGAACTGACCCGAACCGGTCATTGCAGCTGCACGGCGGCAACGTCGCTGAAGGGGTGGAAAGTTGCCGTTCGGCTCATTCGCCCGAACGAGCAGGTCGCGCCATAGCTGGCATTCGCTCGGCGTCCCCTCGGATCGGTCGACAGTTGAAGCTATTCTTCTGGCGGAGCAGGAGCGAAGCAGCGGAGACCCTAGGATCCATGCTGTGACTTTTAAGCGTCACGGCGGCGAACATGGATCGCGAGGTCGGCGGCATCGTCTCGGGCTTTCGGAATTGGGCAAAACCTTAGGGGAGTCCTGCCAGTTCGGCGCCGTGGCGGATGGCAAGCAACGCGTCCGGGTTCTTCACGGGGTTGCCTGCGATGAAGCGTTCGACCGAAAAGCTGGGAAATTCAGCTTTCAAGCGGGCTGCGATCCTGGCCGCCTCTTCGGTCTCGCCCATGGCCGCATGCGCAAGCGCCAGGAACATCAGCACGTCCGGCGACTCGGGCACGCTTCTGCGCAGCGCCGCAATGGCCTCCTCATGCCGGTCGGCGGCGAATAGGACGCGGCCCTGCATACCGAAATACCAGGGCGGGGCCAGCGGATTGAGGCGCATGGCGCGCTCGATGAGCGGAATTGCCTCGGACGGATCGCCGACGACAAGAGCTCTGCTGCCGGCCAGCAGTGTCAGTATGCCGGCATAGTGCGAGCCGTATTCGAAAGCGCACCGATACGCATGCTCCGCCCCCTCGAGGTCGCCGAGGCATGCCCTGAGATTCCCAAGGCAAGCGTGGGCGCAGCTGTCGGTCGGGTCGAGCCGCAGCGCCGTTTCGGCCGCCGCCCGCCAGTTCTCGATCGACGTTGGCAGATTGTCTCCGAAGCCGTTGCAGGCCTCGATCGAATAGGCATAGGCGAGTTCGGCCCAGGCGTTGGCGAAGGTAGGGTCGAGCTCCAGCGCGCGTGAAAACAGGCGAATCGCCTCCTCATTGCCGGCGCGGCTGAACGTGGTGTGCTGTTCGATGGCAAGCAGATAGTAGTCGTAGGCCCGCAGGCTGGCCGGCGGCTTGCGGCGAACCGCGTTGCGGCCGACCGTGGCCAGCGTTCCGTAACTACCGACGAGCACGTTGATGATGCTTTCGGTCAGGCTGTCCTGGAGCGCGAAAATATCCTCGACCGAGCGGTCGTAACGCTCCCTCCACAGGCTGACGCCGTTGCGTGCGTCGGCAAGCTCTATCGTCGCGCGAACCCTCTGGTCGTCCGCGCGCAACTGGCCCGACACGATATAGGTAACGCCGAGCGCCTTGCCGTCGGCCGCGAAATCGGCGGGCTTGCTGCCCAGCGATTTCATCGTGTGGAAAGCGATGACGGGCAAACCCGCGTATCGTGCCAGGTCAATGGTGATCTCAGACGACAGGCCGTCGGCAAAGCGACACCAGCGCTCTTCGGAATTCAGGCATACGATGGGGAATATGGCGAGCACTGGCGAGGCGTCAGACAGAGGTAAAGGCGCCTGCGGCTGGGCGCCGGAGGTGTCGGCAAAGTGGGCCGCGAGCCCGATCTTGTTACGCACCCCAAGTTTTTCGTAGATGGTCGCAAGGTGGGTGCGAACAGTGGCCGGGGCAATGAAAAGCGCCTTGCCGATCTCCCGATAGGTCAGGCCGGCGGCAAATTTTTCCGCGACCGCGCGCTCGCGACCCGACAGGGCATCGAGCGTGTGAGCTTTCGAAGCGTCATTGAGCATCATGGAAACCGCGTCCCAGGAAGCTGTTCGACTGCCGTCGCGGAAGAATACTACAAATGCGGTAGGCCGAATACAGCATCTGCCCGATCCCGCCGCAGGCTCACACGGTGCAAGCTTCCCTTACGGCAACAAGCTGCAATCAGCCAAGGGGGATTCCATGCGTTCTGTATCCATAGTGCTGGCATGCACGGTCTTGGGTTTTTGCGCCGCAGCGTCGCCCTCGTTCGCAAGCGGGTGCCGACAGTTGCTGGAATCAAACGTGAAAATCGCCAGCATGCGTGTGTATGCCGACATCCTGGCAAATGCTGCCCGCAACGGCTGGAACTACACGCCTGAATCGATCGTCAGCGGCTCAAATCGGCATTTCGAGGAGATGAGCCTCCAATTGATCGAAGCCGGTTATGAGATCTTCCCCGTCGGCGCTCGCCCAAATTGCAACCAGTTGAACAAGCAGGCCGGCGGTTAGCTAAATCACCGATCCGCCCTTTTGCGGCGCAAGCTTTGTCGAGACATCGATATGTCGAAGGTGCAGGCCAACTGTCTGCTGCTGCTTGCCGCCGCATTTTGGGGGTTCGGTAACGTTGCGCAGAAGACCGTGCTGGATCATCTCGATCCGCTCAGCGCCGTAGGCACGCGCTGCCTGATTGCGGGACTCTTGGCCGCGCCGCTGATGATGCTCGAACTGGGAAGAAAGCTCGAACCGGGCTACTGGATGAGTCTTATCAGAGTCAGCGCGCTGTTTTCAATTTCCATTGCCATCCAGCAGGTCTCCTATCTCGGCACCTCGGTCACCAATGCGAGTTTCCTGGTGAGCACGGCAACGGTGATGACGCCGCTCGCAGCCTGGTTCCTGATCGGCGAGCGACCGACCGCAGTGGTCGGACTTGCGGCGTGCGTGACATTGGTCGGCGTGCTGCTTCTGTCCGGCGGATTGACCGCCAGCTTCAGTCAGGGCGATCTCGCAGCGATACTTTCGGCCGCATGCTACGCGCTTTGGATGGTCGAGCTCGGGCGCCATATGCAAACCCATGGCGCTCCGGTCACAGCGGCTGCCGCTCAATTTCTCGTCGCGGCCGTGATCACCCTGCCGCTTGGAGCCCTTCACGGCAATTTATCGATGGCTGCCATCAGCGACGCGGCCCCGGAACTCGCTGTACTCGGCATATTCTCGACGGCAGGCGCCTTCGGCATCCAGTCGATCGCCCAACGGTTTACCTCGGCCAGCCATGCCGCCGTGATCGTCAGCGCAGAGAGCGTGTTCGGAGCGATTGGCGCGGCCATGTTTCTAGGGGAGCGGCTGTCGTCGGTCGGGGCTCTCGGGGCTGCGATCGTACTTGGAGCAATCATCTTGCTGTCCCTGTCAGTGCGCAGATCCGAAATTGCCAAGCCAGTGGCGGCAGAGTGAGAAACCATCCCCTTGGCAAATCAAGTGGAGGCCCTCCGCCGGAAATTGGTGATTGAGATAAGCCTGAACGTGAATGCGCCAGGCCAATCGGACAACTGACGCACACCCCGGTAGGAGGCCTCATCGAGCCTAGTCCGGGTTCGATCGGCCTCGCCAGCCTGGATTCAACCGCAGCCGTACCACGCGCCTTGCCGAAGGTCCGCAAAGGGTGGGCTCCGGCCGCTCGGCCTTGATCGCTTTAACGACCGCTCCCGGCGCACCCGCGACCTCCAGCGCGGTCGCCCGTAATGTCCGCTTTAAGGCAGTCGCACAGCTAACTTTAATGACCGAGATCGGCGCGAAGCCGCCGCTCCTTCCGAGCGAAACATGGCGCGGTTGTCGCTCGAACAGGGCCAGCGGGATACGGCCCGCAATCTTCTCGCCCCGGTCTATGGCTGGTTCACGGAAGGATTCGACACGCTCGATCTGAAGCATGCCAAGGCGCTGCTCGACGATTTGCATGTCTGACAATCAATTTCGACACAGCCCTTAGTTCGACCGAACGTAGTCCCTGGTGAGCTTACACCTCAACAGCAGCTCATGAGGCGGACATGACCTTTCGGGTGAAGTGAGTTGCGCCGATCTAAGGAGCATATCTGCGGGACATGCCATGCATACTGGGCAGGGGGTGTCCGCCTCTAGGCTAGGAACTGGAGATCACGTTCAAAGGAACTCGGCCAGAAAGCCGGAAAAACACGTTCGAGGTCACCAGCGTTTCTGGACTGGCCAGGTGATTTTCGAGGGAGGTCAGATCGCTCTCGAGGTCGCTACGCTCAATGAAGCCACCGTCAATCAGTTTATCACGAACATTTTTGATGAAGTCCCGCAGGATCGGTCGCCGCTCATGGGCCGGTGGATAAACATGGACGACTGTATCGACGCGGAGGTCCACAACTCCAGCGTCGCGAAACAGCCGGTGGGTGCGCCGGCCTACGAAGAGGTCGATTCCTTGGGCTGCCGAATAGGCTTTGTAGGCGTCGAGGAGACGGGTCCACGCCGGCAGCGGCGGATCGCAGATGAGGGCGAGAAAGTCAGCCTCGAAACTTGCCACCCAGCCTCCGGGACGCACCAGTGAGACCATCTCGCGCACGATGCGCTCGGGCTCCGGCACGTTGACGAGAACAAGCCGCATGTGAGCACCGTCGAACGACGCTCGAGGCAACTGCGTGTCGTATGCATCGCCTTCACGAACTTCGACCTGCGATAGCCCGTGGTCAGCAACAAAGCGGCGGGCCTGTTCGACAAAGTGGTGGCTGCGTTCGATGCCAAGGACCGATCCGGTCGAGCCGACGCGTTTGCCAAGCAGGTGCAAGACACCTCCCGGACCGCAGCCAAGGTCGATGACGCGCTCGCCCGGCTTGATCCCGATCCTGTCGAAATGCGCGTCGGAATCCGGCGCCAGATTGGCGATCTGGCGCTTGAGCCGTATCTCCTCGGCCTCGCCACGCCCTAGCAAATACTTGTCTGGCTGTGTCAAGACGCATTCCTCTAACGTGAGCATGCGGCAATCAGGCGTTGATCACGTATTTTCGAGAATGCGACAGCTCGATCGCGCGGTCAACAAACACAGTCCGCTTGGGACCTACGGATGACGCGACGTTGCCATGCTGGCCAACCTCATCGCGCAACTTTGCCGTTCACGAATGTCCGGTTCGAGGCGCAAAGCTGCCTGTGGCCTGTCCACTAGCGATGTCCTCTGTGGATGGCTCCCGTATTGCAAGAGGTAATTCGTTGTTCTGGCGCATTGGTCGGGTGCAGTCTTCTGTCCGGCCTGTTCATGCAGCCGTTCGAAGCTGCTGGCCCTGATGGGGTCGGCGAACAAGGTCCCAATCTGCTTTGCAGGCTATGATGCCTCCGACATCGCATGGGTTATCCCTG
>NZ_JBJACT010000068.1:0-7409 GCF_044778005.1 Mesorhizobium sp. IMUNJ 23033 | reverse complement strand
GGATCGAAGCGGCCAGCACCGTGGCGGTGGTGGTGCCGTCACCGGCAAGGTCGTTGGTCTTCGAGGCCACTTCGCGCACCATTTGCGCGCCCATGTTCTCGAACTTGTCGGAAAGCTCGATTTCCTTAGCGACGGCGACCCCGTCCTTGGTGATGCGCGGCGCGCCATAGGCGCGGTCAATGATGACATTGCGGCCCTTGGGGCCGAGCGTCACCTTCACGGCATTGTTGAGGAGCTCGACGCCGCGCAGCATCCGGTCGCGGGCATCGGTAGCGAATTTGATTTCCTTGGTAGACATGATTTTACGTCCAGTTCAGTCTAGAAATTAGGAGAGCGCAAATCGCCCGGTCAGGCGGCTTTCTTGGCCGCTTTGGTCTTCTCGACGATGCCCATAATGTCGCTCTCCTTCATGATCAGGAGATCCTCGCCGTCGATCTTGACCTCGGTGCCTGACCATTTGCCGAACAGGATGAGATCGCCGGCCTTGACGTCGAGCGGGATCAGCTTGCCGCTCTCATCACGTGAGCCTGGACCGACGGCGATCACTTCGCCCTCCTGAGGCTTTTCCTTGGCGGTGTCGGGAATGATGATTCCGCCCTTGGATTTGTTATCGCCTTCAGCGCGCCGAATGACGACGCGGTCGTGGAGTGGTCGGAATTTCATTGGGGTTCTTTCTGCCGCCGCACATAGAGCGACTGCAACACTTAGCATAGCCCCTTTGGCACTCGAATGATAGGAGTGCCAAATTTTCCAGGCTTGCCTGGCGACGCGTCGGCGCGTCGGCGCGTTCATTCACCTGCCGGCAATCGCCCTGCAGAGTTCGGCGCAACAGATGGTGCAACTCAGCCCAACAGACCTCGACGCCGCTCTCGAAAAGGACCTTGGATAATCATGACCGCACCATCCTTCATGCAACGCAGCCTTCCCGCGTGGGGAGCGCTTGCCTGCGTTGGCCCTTGTGGCTCCAGTGTACGACTTCCGGCACGACCTGGCGCCTGGCTACTCCGTAGGATCGCATTTTGTCCGTGTCGAAACCACTATCGAAGTTACCCGGCCCGATGGCGGAGTGTTGCGGATTGCGCACGATCCAAGGACCGGTCCTCCAACAAATTGAGCGGAAGCCATCTCAAAAACGGTCCAGGCTGTGCGTCGTCAGGATGGTAGCCGCACCAGCGAAACAGCCAATCAGGTGTCCCTTCTTTCGGCCTTTAGAGACTGAGCAGTCAGCTGCCGCCAAGCGAGAATGACGATCGCTCTCACTGCTGCGGCGCTGGTATCGGTGTGCCGCCAAACCAACCAGCCGCATACGCAATCACGACCAAGACCACGATCACGGCTACCACGCCGTACCAGAGGCGCCTGTCCTTGAGATCCATCGTTACCTCCTGCCCGCTACGTGTTGGCCACTGGGCGAATTCCTTGAGCCTTTGGCCGTCATTTCCCAGATGAGCGACCCATTTGCCCTCTGGTAGGCACACAGTAGGCTGGATAAGGGTCTTTGAGAAGCGCACATACGACCGCGCCGGCATGATCGCCAGCGGCTGCGACCGGCGGCTGCAGGCGTGCTCGACGAGTAGCGTTGCGGCATGGATGTCAAAAGATCGGCGATGCCATCCTGCGCCCGTGTGATCGATGCGGCGCGCGTTATCCTGATCTTCCAGCACGGCTCCGCGCAGCCGTACCCCTCATATGACCGTTTCTAGCCGGCTGAACCGAACCGGGATGAGTTCCCGAGCCTCGAGTTGCCCTGCCGCATCCTTGTCGATGACAGTCAGCAACTGTACTTTTTCAGATCCCACAGGCATGGAATTCCTCGATGATCTCGACGCTCCAAACTTGTCCGGAGAGTTCCGCGAGGATTGCGGTTTGGTAGCCCAGGCCAGTGCCGATCTCGAGCACTGCCTCGTGCGGTTGGGGAGCAAGGAGATCGGTCATGAGAGCGACGATGAAGGGCTGCGAGACGGTCTAATCGAAGCCGATCGGCAGCGGCATGTCCTCGTAGGCATAAAGCGCAAACGGGGCTGGCAGGAAGCGATGCCGCGGCACCCGCCGCATCGCTGCCATCACCCGCTCATCAAGCGTCGCCTTGCCGAGTTCTTCGCTTGCAAGGTCGGCATGGATTGCAATCACCTCGACCATGTGCCTGCGTAGAACCGCGAGGTGCTCTTCGTTCATCGGCTTCATGACGGTGGGGCGTTCCTCAACCAGTCTGTTGCCAGACAGCTTTATACCCTGTTCGTCTTGTCACAGTAACCATGTCGTCGAGATCGCGGCTTCGGTTGGGGCGGGGGTTGTACCGCCCTGCTATTTCGTCGCCGTCCTTGGTGCTCTCCCGTTCCTCGCACCGGGGGGTGGAACGGCGTGCGCATCAGAAGCTAGCCAGCCAGGCGACAACATCGATATAGCGGATCGCCAGCCAGTTGAGCACCAATAGGCCGAAGGCCAAACGACGCCGAACCTTGCGCTGTCGCTCACCGACTCCTTCCCGTGCTGATCGTGCGTGATCTGGTGATTGACGATGACCGAACATAGGCGAGCCAGCAGCGCTATTCGCGCTGCAGGCGAGGCGAGGGCGAACGCCGGCACAGCCGGCGCGGCGCTTCCGTTGCATTTACGCCGCCTCCGGACCGTCACTACGGCGCTGTTTTGATGCGCGTTCCGGCATCCGCTTTCGCCGAGGCCAGCAGTAGCGGCTCATTTCTCGAGCTTCCACGGACAACCGGAATAAAGCTAAAAATCGCGACTCGGTCCGTAGTCGCCGATTGGCGCGACATGCGAGACCAAGCCGGTCTCGGGCGACCAGGCGTGGAGCGCAAAGCCCGGAGGCTCGAGGATAAATCGGATGGGCTGGCCCGGGCGAAGATCAAGCGCCAGCTGATGCGCCACTCCGGGCACAACGAAGCCGACCGTGCCGGCCCAGCGACGGATGATGGGGCGATGGTGATGGCCGGCGACCACGCATTCAATTTCAGGATGGCTTTCGACAAGCCCCGCGAATGCGCTGTCGGTTCGGCACATCGTCGCGTCCATCCCGCTGACACCGGTAACGAAGGGTGGGTGATGCATGAAGACCAGCGTCGGGCGACCGTCGCCTTCAGCGAGACGATCGGCAAACCAAGCCGCTCGTGCGGCGCAGATAGCACCGCCGACTTTTCCCGGCACCACCGTATCGAGGCCGATGAGCCGAACTGGAAAATCCTCGACAACGTAATGCAGAAAATCCTCAGCTTGGCGCAAATAGGGATAGGCCGTGGCGAGGCCGTCGCGCATCGCCTCGCGCCGGTCGTGATTGCCCGGAATGACGAATACCGGCATTGCCAGGCGGGACAAGATATCAACCACGAGACCGTACTCGTCCAGGCCCCCGCTATCGGCAAGATCGCCCGTGACGAGGACGCAATCGGGAGCAGGGTCCAGGGCAGCGATCGTGGCAATGGCACGCCGCGTCATGGCATTGGTGTCGATGCCAGCATATACCATTTGGCCAACGGGATGGACATGGAAGTCGCTAATCTGCGCAACGAGCATGGAAAGAAGTCCAAGTGGAGGGATAAGGGGGGGCGCCGGCTGGCGCCCGTGCGGTGAATGGAGTGGTGCCGATCCGGATCGGTCTGCTCCGAAGCCGTGAGCTTTCGGAGCCCTGCTATCTCATCAGAGCCTGAGTTTCCTGGCAAGGCGTTCGGCCCATCCTCGGGGGGAGACCGGCAATTTTGCTGGGGTAAATTCCGCCCCTCGATCGAGGTAATCCATTCGATCGTCGCGTCCATGACGAAAACGACCGTGTTGGATCGAACCTTGCTGCCAATCCCTGTAGACACTACCCCAGCAAAATTACCGGTCTCACGATTTACATGTCCAAGGCAACAGCTCCGAGGCACGGCTTTCACCATTTGGCCACATCTGTAGCAGCCGAGGGCCACAACTAAGGGATACTCTTTGTTGCCATCAAGATGATCCTCCTTCGAGCAAACGGGAACGGAAAGATCATGCGCATGCTGACGACAATCGCCGTCCTTTTGGCACTCGGCGTGGCGTCGCCAGTTTACGCTCAATCCCCGGGCGCGCAACGCAGGAGCTGCATGATGCGCGAGCGGCTCGACGAATAGCTTGGGAACAGGAAAAGCTTGCCCGAGAAAAAGCTGAGGGAATGGTTGCGAATACACCGCCACCACCCGACTACTCGCCCTAGGTGGAGACCGGCGTGAAGCGCAAATGGCCGTGAAAAACACCATCACCCATGAGGCCGGGCTGCCCGACTTCAATGTAGTGCGCAAGGCCATGGCCAGTCGGCAGAATGACCTCTATTTTGTCGGCCTCGATTTGCTGGACCTCAATGGTCACGAACCGCGCGATACTGGTCTCACCTCAAAAAGGAGTGTGATCCCCCGGTTAGGATCTATATGGCTCATCTTCGCGCGTCAGTTCGTTCCTCGAGGGCATCCTGCGCTGAACTAATTCATAGTAGGAAATCCGTCGCGGTCAGGCCCAGACCTATCCCCGTTAACTCAACGACGAAATCAGCTCCGCCTTTCCCGTCCACATCTGCCTGAACGAACGTGTTGCCGCCGGCTTCATGCCACGTGACGCTGTTCGCGATCACGCTGGTGTCTTGGCCCGCGAAGGCAAACGCTTGGTCTCCCTTGAAAGCTGGCTTGTTCGATGTATTAGCGTCGATCGCTGAGAGGTCGATCAAGTCCGCCCCGTGCACGAAATCGGCAATACGGTCCGGTGCGGCGACCGAACTACCCGCGACGTTGTTAAATATGAACTGATCCTGGCCTGCCAAGCCTGTCAGAACGTTGGACCCCGAGTTTGCAGTTAGTCGGTCGTTGAACGCGGAGCCGGTGAGATTTTCGAAGAGCGATATCGTGTCCAGACCGGCGCCTACGGTATTCTGCGCGGACGACGCGGCCAAGCTGACCGTAACGCCACTGAACGCGTGCTCATAAGAGACGGTATCTGTGCCTCCCGCGCCGATGAGCACGTTGTCGCCCGGGTCACCTTCGAGAACATCGTTGAATGCAGAGCCGACCAGGTTCTCGATGCTGATCAGCGTATCGCCTTGTGCATCGCCTCCACCGCCGGTTCCTGCGGCGAGGTTGACGTTCAAGCCCGAGGCCGACGTCGCATACGACGCCGTGTCACTTCCCGTCTGGCCATTCAGAATATCGGCACCGGCCAATCCTACCAGGGTGTTGTTGGAGCTGTTGCCCGCAATTGAGTTGTCGAGGGCATTTCCAGTGCCATCGATCGGATTTGAGCCGGTTAATATCAGGTTCTCGAAATTTACTCTGAGGGTGTAGGAAATGCTCGATTGGACAGTGTCCGTTCCCTCATTGGCGTTCTCCGTTACGGAATCGCCCTTGTCGTCGACCATATAGGTGTCGTCGCCGGTGCTGCCGGTAAGGACATCCCTACCCGAACCGCCATCGAGGATGTCGTTTCCAGCAAGCCCAATGAGCGTATCGTTTCCGCCGAGGCCCGACAGGTTGTCGCCTTCTGGAGTGCCAGTCAACGTGTCGCCCTTGTTGGGATCTCCCGCTTGGGTGATGCCGCCGACGTCGGTGATGGTGACCGCGACGTTCTGGCCGGTGCTCAGCGTGCCGTCGGAGGCGGTGACGGTGATGTCGTAGACGTTGTTGGCGCCTTGATCGAGCCGGTTCTCGAAGTCGGGCGCGTTCTTGAAGGTGACCACGCCGGTCGAAGCATTGATGTCGAACAGGGCAAAGTCCGCCCCCGACAGGGTGTAGGTCAGTGCCCCGAGATTGTCGGCGTCGCTTGCATTGGCGTCGTAGACCGTGCCGGTGGCATTCTCGGCGAAGTTGGCCGTGGTGCCCGATGAGAACACTGGCGCGTTGTCGTTCTGGTTGGTCACCGTGATGGCGACCGCCTGGTCGGTGCTCAGTGTGCCGTCGGAGGCGGTGACGGTGATGTCATAGACGTTGTTGGCGCCTTGATCGAGCCGGTTCTCGAAGTCGGGCGCGGTCTTGAAGGTGACCACGCCGGTTGAGTCATCGATGTCGAACAGGCCAAAGTCCGCCCCCGACAGCGTGTAGGTCAGCGCCCCGAGATTGTCGGCGTCACTAGCATTGGCGTCGTAGACCGTGCCGGTGGCGTTTTCGGCGAAGCTGGCCGTGGTGCCCGATGAGAACACCGGCGCATTGTCGTTCTGGTTGGTCAGTGTCACGGTGATGAGCTGCTCGTCGAAATTGCCCTGGCTGTCTGTCGCGCGCACCTGAACATCATAGAAGTGATCGAAGGCGCCGCCGTTGAGGCTCGGGTTCTCGTAATCCTCGGGCTGGTTGAACGAGAGCACGCCGTTCTGGATCTGGAACAGGTTTTGATCGAAGCCGCCGACGATCGAGTAAGTGAGCGTGTCGTCAGCATCCGGATCGCTGGCCTCGACGGTGGTCACCGCGGTCGTGTTCTCGGCAATCGAGATCTGAGCCGTGTCGCCACCGCCATTCGAGGTGATGGCAGGCGCGGAATTGAGAAGCTCGCCAAGAGTCTTCTGGCCGTCCGCGAACTGGAACAGTTCGACATTGCTGACGGTATCTGTCCCTTCAGGAGAGCCGGCACGCAGATCGGCGATTGTCAGGCTCCCGTCCGGGTTCTGGTCGACTTGGTAATCCGCCCGGGTTCCCTCGTAGATCGCTGTATCGGAGTCCGCGCCTCCATCGAGAACATCATTGAGCGCGCCGCCCTTCAGTATGTCGTCCCCGCCCCCACCAGACAGGTTGTTGTCATGATTGCCTCCGTAGATCTCATCGGCGTACTGCGTGCCGATCACATTCGGGATTCTCGCTATGGAATCCGTGGGAGTTCTGTTCGCAGGGTCTGGATCGATGAAGCCGAACGTGTCGATCGCCGTGTCGGAGGGCAGTCCTCCCTGAACGCCACCGTCCCCCAGCAGGTTGACAACCACGCCGTGGGGGCCTCCTTCGGAACCGTAGTCGAGAGTGTCGGAGCCGGCTCCGCCGTCCATCGTGTCGTTTCCGGCTCCGCCGATGAAGGTGTCCGCGCCCCCGTTTCCAAGCAGCGTGTCGTCGCCACCTTCTCCAATCAGGAGATTGTCGCCGGCGTTGCCAAAGAGATAATCGGCGAAATCCGATCCGCGGGCGTCCTCTATGTTGATCAGAGTGTCGGTGTCGCCAAAGAGATCGATGGCGCTATGAGGTCCGGCCGTTCCAAGGAAAGACGTCTGCGTCGTTCCCGACAGGTTGACGAATGCGCCGTGGCTGGCCGTTCCATCATTGTCCCGCGAATAGTCGATCATGTCCTTGCCGTCGCCGCCGTCGACGACATCGCCGCCCGCGCCCATCTGGAACTGGCTGAAGGATTGGTCGCCGCCGTAGACGGTGTCAGCAAACTGGGTGCCGCGCACCTTGTTGATGTTGACCAGCGTATCG
>NZ_JBJACT010000067.1:0-8140 GCF_044778005.1 Mesorhizobium sp. IMUNJ 23033 | reverse complement strand
GTCCGCCACGCAGATCCGAACTCACCGCCTCAATGCCATGGCAGAATGGAAGGCCGCGGCGTTGCAGATTGCCTGAAAACAGCTGTGGGCTTCCGCGCGTCCACGCTTCAAACAATGTGACAGCGCCAGGTCGTCTTGACAACCTCCGGCTGGTGCATCCCGTCCTTCGACGTCTTCTTGCCGCTGCTCGGAACGAAGGTCTTCTTCACTGTCTTCAAGAACGACTTCAATCCCCCGCTTTTTTTCGGCTGGGGGGCGATTGCCGGCTCCTCCGAGAAGGAGGAATCGCCCCCCGACGAGGCGGTCGAATGCTTGGACCGCGAGTGGCTCGAGGCTGCGTAAGAGGTGTCTATGCTGGGGCGCGCGCTGCTGATCTGGTTGTCCCGCAGGGAAGGCTGCCGCGGCATCCGCATTGAGCCACCCATGGACGTGCGCCGAATCGCACCACTGTCTGGATCAGCAGCGGAGCCGCCCAGGCTCAAGCCCCCCAGCTGCCGCTCCAGGGCCTGTTGTTGCTCACGGTACTGCCGCATGTAATCGTCCGTTGTCCCCCCTATCCCTGTCAAACTCGCGACCCAAGGGTATGCGTCGGCGTTGGGATCATTTTGTTCGGAAGTGCCGTAAGGCCCTGCCCGGCCAGTATTGTCCATAGCGGTCTCTCCGGTCGCGGATCAAGGAAGTACTTAAGCGCCTATCGGTCGCGCCGCCGTCATGCGCAATTCATATTCAATCATTCGATCGTGACATGGTGATGCTTCCCAAAGGACTGGCGATGCCACGTTAACTGGCGGTCATCTTTTTGGAGGAGCGGGAAGTCCTTCGGCAGAAGCCGCCACGCGCCGCCCGACGAGGCCATATACAGCAGCGCGTTCACGACTTCGCGCAGGTCCGTCTTGCGCGGTCGGCCGAGCCGGTTCGCACAAGGCATCAACGGCGCAATCAGCGCCCACTCCTCATCCGTCATATCGCTTGCGTAGCGCAGGCAGCGCCGCTCATAGTGCGGCCGAGTGATTTCGGTCCAGGCCATCGTGATCTCCGTCGAATCTCAGCAATCCGATAGAATCACAACCCGCTGAAATCACTCACCTCTTTTTGGAATGGACACTTAGCGGGCGTTGGTGCACGGATCGTTTATTGGTGTGGGTTTAGGCAAGCGGTCACCGCAATAGCCTTTGTAGCGTAGCCATGCCTTTGGCGTTGGTGCGCGGATATGAAATCGAACGCATTTCGATCATTAATGTAGTTGGTTATGCCTGCGTGACTTGACGCCGGATAGACGGATGTGTTGCAACGTTTTTGTTACTCGCGAGTGGCAAGGGATCCTTCAACCATTTCGGAGGATTGCGATGTTCAAAGGCCGCCAGTTCGACCAATCTGTGATCCTGCTTTGCGTGCGCTGGTACCTGGCCTACAATCTGAGCCTGCGTGATCTTGAGGAGATGATGGCCGAGCGCGGCATTACGGTCGATCACACGACCATCCACCGCTGGACGGTCCGTTTCGCGCCCTTGTTGCTGGAGCGCTTCAACCGGCGCAAGCGTAGCGTGACCGGCAAATGGCATGTCGACGAGACCTACATCAAGGTCCGTGGCCAGTGGATGTATCTCTATCGCGCCATCGACGGTGTCGGCGACACCGTCGAATTCTATTTCAGCGAGCAGCGCGACCTGCCATCGGCCAAACGCTTCTTCAGAAAGGCGCTGGAGCGTCATGGCCGACCGGATCGCGTCGTCATCGACGGTAGCCAGACCAATCGGGAGGCGATCGTTTCCTGCGACACCACAAATCGCTTGCAGGATCGCTCCCGGCGCCGGCTGAAGCCGATCCGGATCCGCAAGAGTAGATACCTGAATAACCGGATCGAACAGGACCATCGGCGCATCAAGCGCCGTATCCGGCCGATGCTCGGCTTCAAATCAACGGCCACCGCAGCCACCATCCTGACCGGCATCGAAATGATTCACATGATGCGCAAGCGACAGGCGAGGTACGCCTTCAATCCGAATCCGTCCTTGGCCGAGCAGTTCGAAATCCTCGCCGCCTGATTGACCTCGCATCAGGGCCTCTCTGTGCCCTATTCAGCCGTTGCAACAAAACCCTTTCAATCTACCCCCGCAAGGACTCCATCATGCAAATCAAAACCGCAAGCCTTGGCCCTAACGCGCATCCGCACGACCCGGTTGCGGGCGACGGATCGTCACCCGCCGACCGCAGCATCGAGATCGAAGCGGGACACGGCAGCGGCACTCTGTGGCCCACGGACGGCACGCAAGCACGCGCGTGCCCGAGACCGGCTTCGGAAACCACGATGTGCCTCGCGGACCTGCTGTCGATCTCCAGCCAGCGGCCTTCGAGGCCCGAAGTCATACCGGCCATTGTGCAAGCCGGGGACGATGAAGGCGTCCCGGATTTGCTTCCGCAACCGGCCCGTTCCGGGGCGAGCCAGCCGCGCCTGGCCAATCCCGGCGAAGCGAGGGACGTCGAGAGCGGGTTGCTCATGCGCGATTGCTCGTCGCGGATCGCCGCCTTCCTGGGCAACCTGTCGGTCGTCCAGGAGCTTCGGCAGTTCGATGACAGCGAGTTCGTGGGCAAGCTGCGTAACGAACTGGTCACCGAGCCCGGATGTCGAGAGCCGAAGACGCTGCTGGCCGCCATGGGCGAGAAGGTCGATGAACTGCGGTCGCACCTGGACAAGCAGGCGTCGACACCAGAGGAGGCGGAGTTCCTGGCAGAGGCCCGGCGCTATCTCGAGCCGGTCATGACCAGCTTCGAGACCGACATCCACACCTTGCAGCACGACGCGAGTGCCGCGAAGCGGATATACCAGGGAGCGCTGACGCTTCTGCTCTACCCCTTGCCGCTCGCCACGCTGTTCACCCAGAAGACTGGCACCTACGCTGCGTTCAACATTGCTTCCTACACCTATACGGCGATACAGCTGGTCTCGCTTATGCGACGCCCGACAACGGACGCCAAGCTGTTCATGAAGCACGCCATCAACCGGCACAGCCTGGTCTTCTTCATCTCGCTGATCTATGCCGTACCCACCTTCTACGCCAAGGCCGCGCCGCTGCAGCGCAACGCCGGCTTCGTCGCCGGCGCAGCGGCAGCGCAAGGGGCGATGATGTTCGGCCTGCGGCTGGGGCAGGACCTGATGGACTCGATGCGGCTGCGCTTCAACGGCGCCTTCAACCGCAGGCGTGATCTTCCCGACGGCTTCAGGGACGCCATTGAGGGAGTCGTGGGCGATCTGCGCGCGGGTCTGAGCAACGTCAACCGCTCCGTCGGCGAATTCCAGAAGGACCGGCGGATCACGCCGCACATGGATCGGCAGCTCACCTTCTTCAAGCAGGACCTGTCCAGAATCGTGACGGGCCTTGAGCGGCTCGTAGCGACCGGGACGCGGCAGGAGAGCCCGGTCGCCGCAAGCGATGACCCACCAGGCCCCCTAGAGGCGGTGCGCCGGACCCTGGACGCATCGTTCGCAAACAACCCCGACCTGAAGGGAAAGCTCGCGCTGGCGACCGTAGCCTTCGCCGTCCTCGGGTCAAACATCGCCCTGATGCGCAACAACGGGCTGGCCCTACCTGACTTCATCGCCGATGCGGTCGTCTCGTCGACGTTCCTGCTCCGTGAAGCGCTGAGCCCGCACGTCACGCACGCGGGGATGAACGACAGCGTGAGCGACACCGTCGGCGGTATGACGATCGGCCTGCCCTTCTCCGTAGCCGCTGTGATGAGCGGCTACATGGACGACCCCAGGGCCAACCCATCGGGCTTCATAGCCGGGACCGTCGGCTACACGGCGGCCTACCTGCTCTTCGGCCGGGTGGCCGGCGACGTCATGTCCAAGGGCCTCATGGCTACGAGCGGAGCGCTCGGCTGGGGCCAACAGCAGGCGATCCGACTCGGCCGGAGCGCGATGGCCTTGGGTTTCGAGCTGGTCGCCGGGCACCGCTCGCCGGCTGCAGCGGATGTGCACGACGTAGCCGGGGTCGAGATGGCGGGTGTGCCGCATGAGCCGCTGTTCTTCAGCCCCTCACAGCGGGCGTCCGCCGAACGCACCCTGGTCGGCACGCTTGAGCAGATCGGCGACGAGTGGTACGAGGCGCGCGACGAATGGGAAGGCGAATCGGAGGGGACGGCGGGTAGGGACGACCCCTGGGTCGACGCACCGGCGGAGCTGCCCATGCAGCCGGCGCCTCAGTCGGAATAAGCAGCCCTGCACGCGTATGGGGTCGGGCGGGATTCCTGAGCGGGAGGGTCGGTAGGGATTCGTGTAAGAAACCTTTACTGACAGCGAGTTAGCTCACTTTTGGCTGTTTTGTACACAAATCCCTGCCAAGCCTCTATAGAGGCTCGAGAATCCCGCGCGTCAATGCTTCGTCGTCCCAGCTATGACTTCGGTGAGCCAGCGCGAATCGGAGAGTTTCTCGCCAAACTTGCTCCTACAGTCACTGTAGGAGATCAACATGGGTCTATGCGTTTCAAAGCCGAGCGTGGCAGGCTCACCTGAGCATTATGCAGCCCACGCCACAGAGCAGGCCACGCCCTCTACGCCGTCATCTCCCGAGGCGTCCATGTCACCCAGCCTGTATGGCTTGGCGTCACTCGGGTCTCCCGGAGCGAGCTCGAGCCGCCGTCCATTAAGTCCACTGCTGGAGTTGAATACCAGCGATCTGGTAAAGCAAAAAAGCGACTTTGGCAGCGGATCCAACACGATGGGTCGCAGTTCCGAACCACACCTGAAGAACGAAAACAGTTCAAGACTGCGCTCATAACTCTTTGGGGCTAACAATCCCGCCCACAGAGGCAGCAGCAGTGGAATGGGATGATGCAAAGAATGGCACAGATGAAGAGGAACCACCCAGAACTCGAACACATGGCAACCGAGGATCTCGTGGCGCTGCAGGCATGGACGACGGACGATTATGAAGTAGTACAGGATGTTCTGGAGAAAGAAGCGACGCCCACTGCTCATGGCCTTGCATTTGCAAAATGCATCATTTCCGCCCTGCAATCGCTTCCCGAAGAATATTCATATCAAGGGACTGTCTTCACCGGCGAAGATCAGTTGCCGGACTGGGTGTCGGAGCGATACCAAGAAGGAAGCATCACCACGGACCGCCGATTCTTCGCGACCTCAGAAACCAAGAATGCATCCTGGCAAGGAATGGCAGTCGAGTGGGAAAGCAATTCAACAACTGGAAAACGCATCTCCATGTTTTCAGAGCGCCCGAATGAGCAGGAAGTTCTCTTCCCTCCTGGCACCCGCTTTCAGGTAACACGAATTGAAGAGAACGAGACTCATCCCCGCCTGAAGATTTATCAAAGCCAGATCGCGTAGGCATTCTGAATCGCCCTGGAGAAGTATTCACCAGAAGTACGGATGTGGGCGGTGTGGATGGTGTTCGAGCGGACTGAACTTCGCAGCAACAGGCTGCTGAAGAATCATCTGCCACGCGAAACGGCAAACGGACGGCTCGACAAGGGGTTCTCAGTTCACAGGCCAAGCGCGCTGCTGACAGGCAATGCGCTTGCCTGTCAGTTGCGGTCACTTTGTGCCAGTCGCAGCGCTGCGCCATGACAGCACCCGTACGTCCCTGGCGCAGGCAACGCGCACTAAGAGGGGTCGGAACAAGAGCAGTGCGAAATCGTACGCTAAGGGCGAACGGATCATGAACTCTAGTGTAGTGCGGCTGTGCAGCATCCGATCCCTGTGGATTGTCATCGCAGGGCACCAGTTTTGATTTCTTCGCCCGTCCGACTCGACAACGCTCCCGGCAGATTAGTCGTGGATGGAGTTGGGCGATGGGTAAACGGAGGCTTCTCAAGGTTCAGGATCGACAGAGACTTTTCGATATACCAACCGATGAGGACGGCCTCATCCGACACTATTCGTTGTCGTCGGCTGACAGGCTTGAGATTGGACTTCGCAGACGAGAACACAATCAGCTCGGATTTGCCGTTCAGCTCTGCCTGATGCGATATCCAGGCAGGGTGTTGGCGACCGATGAAACTCCGCCTCGCGCAATGCTAAAGTACGTTGCTGAGCAGATTGGCGCCGACGCTGGAAAGTTTGCGCTCTATGCACGCCGTGAAGAAACGCGTCGCGATCACATTGCTCGCTTGATGGTTTATCTGGCCGCGCGGAGCGCGACGGGGCAAGACCGTAGAGCTGCGCTGTTGGCTGCAATTCAAGCGGCCACGATGTCCGACGACGGTGGCGCGATAGCGAGTGCTACTGTCGCCATGTTTCGTGCACGCGGATCTCTTCTGCCAGCAATCGACACGATCGAACGGATCGGTCTTGCCGCCCGCGCCATTGCCCGTCGGCGGGCAGAGAGAGCGCTGATCGAAGAAATTTCGGTCGATACGCTCCAATCATTGGATAAGCTGTTGGAGGTTGACCCGGCCATCGGCCAGACGCGCTTTCATTGGCTGCGATCAGCGCCGGATGCGCCAGGCGCGTCAAACCTGGTTGGGCTGACCGAACGGATTGCCTTCCTGCGCAAGCTGGAAATCGATCCGAAATTGCAGATGCGCATATCGTCTGGACGGTGGGATCAGATGATCCGTGAGGGCAACGCCACACCGGCATGGCTAGCCAACGACTTCAATGCCAGCCGTCGACACGCGCTGATCGTGGCGCAGATTATCAAGCTCGGCCAGAAGCTCACGGACGATGCAGTGTCGATGTTCATCAAGCTGATAGGTCGGCTGTTCTCGCAAGCCAATAACCGCAAGAAGCAGCGGCACATGGACTGCAGGCCGGATACCGCCAAAGCGCTACGCATGTTCCTGGACACGATCACCGCCCTGCAATCCGCGAACGATTATGGCCGGAACGCATTGGAGGTTCTCGATCAGGAAGTTGGATGGCACCGGTTGCTTCGGATGAAGCCTGAGCTTGAGTCGATGGTCGAGGACAACGAGGCGTCGCCATTGACCTTAGCGGCCGAGCAATATGCGACCGTCAACAAGTATGCCGGTGCGTTCCTGCGGGCGTTCACGTTCCGCTCAGCGCGCCGCCACGATCCCCTTCTTGCGGCGATTTCGCTGCTGAAACGGCTCTATGCCGAGAAGCGGCGGACCCTTCCGGATCGCGTTCCGGTCACCCACCTCAGCCAAGCTGATCGACGGCTAATCCTCGGGCAGGAGAAGCCCGATCGCCGTCTCTATGAGATTGGAACGCTCGCGGCTTTGCGAGACCGGCTTAGATCTGCGGATATTTGGGTCGATGGCGGCCGATCCTTCCGACCGATCGACGAGCACCTGATGCCGCGGTCAACGTTCACCATCCTGAAAGATGAAGATCGCCTCGGACTTGGTGTCCAAGAAGACGGCGCGGCGTGGCTTACCGAAGCGCGGCAGATGCTCGACTTCAACCTGAAGCGCCTGGCGCACAGGGCACGAGCCGGGAAGCTCGACGGTGTTCGCCTTGAAGCTGGTACCTTGATCGTCACGCCGACCGCCGGCGAGGTTCCCGCTGCAGCCGAGGAACTGAATGCCGAGATCAGCGAGCTTTATCCGTTGGTCGAGGTGCCGGACCTCCTGCGGGAAGTGCAAGAGTGGACCGGCTTTGCGGATTGCTTCACGCATGTTCGCACGGGTGACACTCCGAGGAATGTCTCGGCCATGCTGGCTGGCGTACTGGCCGATGCGACCAACCTCGGTCCGAAACGGATGGCCAGCGCGTCCAAAGGCATCAGCGCTCACCAGATCAGTTGGATGCGCACCTTCCATGCCCGGTCAGAGACCTACCGCGCGGCCCAAGCCTGCGTGACGGACGCACACACCCGCCATCCGCATTCTCGCCTTTGGGGCAATGGCACAACGTCATCATCTGATGGCCAATTCTTCCGAGCAAGCGACCGAGCCGCAAAGCGCGGAGATATCAATCTACATTACGGCAGTGAGCCCGGATCGAAGTTCTACAGCCATCTGTCAGATCAGTACGGCTACTTCAGCATCTTGCCGATCAGCCCGACCGAAAGCGAGGTGTCGCACTGCAGTTAAATGTGAGATTGCGACCATTTATCGCGGAGACCGGTAATTTCTCTGGGGTCAGGCGGCGCGTAGAAGAGGCGTTTTGGGCTTGAATATTGGAGGCACGTTCAGTTCTGGCTGTCGGAAAGGC
>NZ_JBJACT010000066.1:0-8380 GCF_044778005.1 Mesorhizobium sp. IMUNJ 23033 | reverse complement strand
TCGCCGACAGCAAGGATCACAATCAGGGCTTCGATGCCCAGAACGAGGTCTATGTCGACATGATCAAGGCCGGCATCGTCGATCCGGCCAAGGTGGTGCGCACGGCACTGCAGGATGCCGGCTCGATTGCCGCGCTCCTGATCACCGCTGAAGCAATGATCGCGGACATTCCGCAGAAGGATGCGCCCGCCATGGGTGGCGCAGGAGGTATGGGCGGAATGGGCGGAATGGACTACTGAGCGGCGCCTGAAACTATAGCCAGCACGACGGAAGGCCAGCACGCGGGCACATGCGAGCCGATATCTTGGCGATCATCGGCTCGCTCGACATCGCGTTCGGGGAGATCGATCGATAGGCGCTCGTCGCTGTCGTTTTTGCTGCTAAAAATGGTCTTGGAGACAAGAACATGACCGACACTCTTGCCGAGAAAACATGTACGCCTTGTCGCGGCGGCGTCCCGCCGCTCACGCGTGATGAAGCCCAACGCTTCCAGGCACAGGCTCCTGATTGGGAGCTGGGTGGCGATGCCCACTGCATCCAGCGGAGCTTTCGATGCCGCAATTTCCGGGACGCGCTCGCCCTTGTTCAGGAGATCGGTGAGCTCGCCGAAACCGAGGGCCATCACCCCGACATCAGCTTCGGCTGGGGTTATGTGACGGTTTCCCTGAGCACCAAGAAGATCAAAGGACTGCACGAGAACGATTTCATCATGGCGAGCAAGATCGATCGGGTGCTCGATCGCTCGGGGCGGCCCTCGACCGCCAGCAGTGACACGGCAAATCGATTGCCAATCAAGTGAGGTCGTCTATGCCACACATCCGAACCGACAATCAGCCCGTCACCCAAATCACCATCGTCGATTCTGAACCGGACAAGCAGGCCGAGGCATTGTCCGTCATGACCGAGCGAGCGCGCTTTATGACGCGCCAGCCTGGCTTCATCTCAATCAGCCTGCATCGCAGCCTCGACGGGCGGCGCATCGTCAACTACGTCCAATGGCAGAATCGCGACCTGCTGCGATTGGCTCATCAGTCGCCGGAATTCCGCAAGGAGTGGCGTCATTTCGATCAGCTGACGGATGAGATCTACCCCAATCTGTACGAGGTAGTCCAAGTGGTAGATAGTGGTCAGTAGGCGTGCCGCCCACATGACCTGAACCGCCGGGTCGAGACGGCCGACATGAGCTGACAAAGTCTAAGCCATGGCTGCCATGAACCATCGCGTCGTCACCGTGTTCGGTGGAACCGGGTTTCTCGGCCGCCGCGTTGTTCGGCGTCTCCGCGATGGTGAGTTTTTCGTTCGGATCGCATCAAGACATTCGGAACGGGCCAAGAAGCTGTTTGGTTCTGATGATCCGCAACTTCAATCGGTCGAAGCCAATATCCACGATGAGCGGGCGATCGCCGATGCACTTGCTGGTGCTTACGGTGTTGTAAATGCGGTCAGTCTTTATGTCGAACAGGGACAGGAGACCTTTCATTCCGTGCATGTCGAGTCAGCCCGGCGGGTTGCAGTTCAAGCACACCGAGCTGGCGTCGAACGGCTCGCTCACATTTCAGGAATCGGCTCCGATGTTGCCTCGCCGTCGCTCTACATCCGCAAGCGTGGCGAAGGCGAACTGGTGGTGCGTGCCGCGTTTGCTGACGCCACTATCATCCGCCCGGCGGTGATGTTCGGACCGGATGACGCGTTTCTCACGATTATCCTCAAACTTCTCCGCCGGCTTCCAATCTATCCGATGTTCGGTCGCGGCCTGACGAGATTGCAGCCGGCCTATGTGGGCGATGTGGCAGAGGCGACCGCAAGAGTGCTGCAGGGGACGGAAACGCATGCGATCACGTATGAGTGCGGCGGTCCTCGCGTCTACTCTTACAAGGAATTTCTCAGAGCCGTTGCGCACGAAGCCGGTCTTAAGCCCAAACTGATTCCAATCCCATTTGCCGCTTGGCACGCGCTGGCTTGGTTCGCCGAAATGCTCCCGAGCCCGCCCGTCACTCGGAATCAAGTGGAACTGATGCAGGTCGACAACGTGTCATCGCCGGAGATGCCGGGATTTGGAGAACTTGGAATTTCGCCGTACTCGGTCGAGGAAATGCTCCAGGAGATATTGTGGGATCACTGATTAAAGAGCTTCTTCGGCTAGTGCGCTCCCGCCGGGGAACGACAAGGGCAAGGTCGAGGGCATGGTGAAGTATTCCCGCTCGAACTTCATGACGCCGATACCGGCGGCGAGCGTCGATGAGGCTTCGGTCTATCGTCTGCTCAGGGCGCACGACCTGATCAACAGTCCGGCCTTCATCGTCATGAAGGCTGCCAACGAGTTCAAATTGAGTCGTATGTACCAAACCGGCACACTATATATCGATGGTCGCCTGCACCTTCCCGGCAAGCCGGCGAGTGGAAGAGACCACCACGCTTTCGCCCAACAAAGGGGAGAAGCGATAATGACGTTCACGGCAGAACCAGCGAGTGTGCGCGTCACGGAAGCCGGAAAGCAGCGGTCGTTCAATTGCGGAATTCGGATGGAATTGTATCGACTCCGACTATCCTTGCACACCCTGCAAAGCTGCGCCGATGGCGCTTGCAAGGACGACAGGAAAACACCACCTATAGACTGATAGCGAACAAGCTGGAAACGTCGGTTCAAGTCCGACGGCCCCGACCAAATCGGGGTTTCGTCTAGGGTAGGACACCACACTTGGTAAACGCCGCTCCCTTCCGGTCGAGCGGCGTTTTCGTATCTTCTGTAAAAAGGCAACAAACGGCCCGCATTGTGGAAAGGCTAGCCTTGTAGGTGACATCGGTGAGCGTTGCGAACTGGCTTAGCAATACCGTCTGAGCGGCAAGCGATGCGAGATTCCTCTGCTTGATAAGCGCTGACTAACAGGTTGTGCAATCTTTGAGGGGATGCAGAAGCCCTTGAGGCCTGCGAAGTCGGAGCCTGTCAGTGATCATGATGCACGGTGCCCAACCTCGGCAATTCTGAAGTGTCCGCATCAAGCATTTGTTGTCAGCAGACCGTGCGCGCGGTCTGACTCGAACGCTGCACCAGTGCCGCCCGCAGCACTTGAAACCATGCCCGGGTCTTCCATGTAATACGCAATAGCGCACAACTTTCCGAATGAGGAAGCGCCGGCAGATGAGTCTGCTCCCACCAGCAATTCAACAGAGCATCGCCGTGCCGACCATCGTTGGCCGGCAGCGTTAAGAACAGAGCGTTTTCCTTTTCGTTGTCAGACGAAGGGAGATACACAATGGCAAAGGTCGTTTGCGTCCTCTATGACGATCCGGTCGACGGTTATCCGACAAAATATGCGCGGGACGGCCTGCCAAAGCTCGACCGCTATCCCGGCGGCCAGACACTTCCCACGCCGAAGGCCATCGACTTTGAACCGGGGGTCTTGCTCGGTAGCGCGTCGGGCGAACTCGGCCTGAGGAAATTTCTCGAAAGCGCGGGCCACAGCCTGGTGGTGACCTCGGACAAAGACGGTCCCGCCAGCATTTTTGAACGCGAACTCGTTGACGCCGAAATCGTGATCTCGCAGCCGTTCTGGCCGGCATATCTGACCGAAGAACGAATAGCCAAGGCAAGCAGACTGAAGCTTGCGATCACCGCCGGCATCGGATCCGATCATGTCGATCTTCAGGCCGCCATGGACCGCGGCATCACGGTCGCCGAGGTGACTTACTGCAATTCGATCAGCGTGTCCGAGCATGTGGTCATGATGATCCTGGGGCTCGTGCGCAACTACATCCCGTCCTACCAGTGGGTCGTGAAAGGCGGCTGGAATATCGCCGACTGCGTCGCACGCTCCTACGATATCGAGGGAATGCAGATCGGAACCGTCGGTGCCGGCCGGATCGGCAGCGCGGTGTTGCGCCGGCTGAAGCCGTTCGACGTCAAGTTGCACTACACCGATCGCCACCGCCTGCCTGAGGCGGTCGAGAAAGAGCTTGGCGTCACCTTCCACAAGGACCCCGCATCCATGGTCGGCGTCTGCGACGTGGTGACAATCAATGCGCCTCTGCATCCGGAGACGGAAAACCTCTTTGACGAGACGATGATCGCCAGGATGAAACGCGGCGCCTATCTGGTGAACACGGCGCGCGGCAAGATCTGCAATCGTGACGCCATCGCCCGCGCGCTGGAGAGTGGCCAACTCGCTGGCTATGCCGGCGACGTCTGGTTCCCGCAGCCGGCTCCCAAGGATCATCCGTGGCGATCGATGCCGCATCACGGCATGACGCCGCACATTTCAGGATCGTCGCTCTCCGCCCAGGCGCGCTACGCCGCGGGCACCCGCGAAATTCTCGAATGCTGGTTCGAAGGCCGGCCGATCCGTGAGGAATATCTGATCGTCGATGGCGGCAAGCTCGCCGGCGCTGGCGCGCATTCCTACAGCGCCGGCGACGCCACCCGCGGTTCGGAAGAGGCAGCACGCTTCAAGGCCAGGAGTGATCTGCGCTAGATCGATTTCCGCTGCGCTCGACTCGGACGAGAACAAGGCAAGGCGGATCGGCGCGGTTGGCGCTGCAGTCGTTCCTCGAGGGATCCTAAGCTTTCTGCCGCAAGTCGAACAAGACCGCGTGCTCGGGCTATAGGGCCAGGATCGGTCCTCAGGGCGCTTACCCACGTAGGAACAGATGAATTTCCTGACCGGGATGTTCAGTGGACGGGTAGGGAGACCCATTGGCCGTGAAACCGCGAGCCGGCAAGATTCGCCGCATGGCGGCATTATTGCTGCGTGTTGCAGCGAACACGGCTGATCCGCTTGCGAATGACAGCGCCGCGTCGACGAGACGCCAGCCCAATTTATGACGGCGATGGCTTTCTGCAACGACCACATACCCTAGTTCGACTGGGTAGGCGGCGGCGTCCGCATTTGATTTCGACTTGGCAAAGACGGCGGTTCGATAGTCCGGCTCTGGATTTTTAATCGCCGCAGTTCCGACCAGCTTCTTACCGTCATAGAGCATGACTAGGCCCCGCGCGCCCTTGATGCGTTCAAGCAGCCCATAGTGGGAAACTTCGCCCTCCGAAACAACCAACTTGACAAAGGCATCGAGTTCTTTGTCGGAATATCCATGCGGGGGCTTGGCGGTCAACGAACTGAGATGTTGCATTGCTTGAGCATAGGTCACTCAGATTGAGGTCGCAAATTCATCGACACGAGCGGGCCGAGAGCGCCCTCCTCAGTCCTCATCTTTCCAGATGATCCGCCGCACCACCCTTATCTCAAGCACGGTGAAGGATGGATCGCCGGGCCGCGCTCGTCATCGCGGGTGCGGGTTCCGGCGAGACCAATACGCTTGCCTATCGCGTCGCGCATCTGATCGTCAAGGCGCGGCGCAATCCAAAGCGAAGTGCTACGCCATCAGTGAGTTAGAGCTGCTTGGGGTCCAGCGAGATGCGGGCAAGCCTGCCTTTGCCCTGATGGCCGAGCGAGGCACAGGCCGCTATGTCGGCTCCGTCTTCATCACCTTGAATCGGGAGATGCGCGAACGCCTCTGGGAGCGCGTTCAGGAGCATTCTGGGCCGGCACCGAAGGGCATGAAGCGGCCGGCGACGCAATGGGTCAAGCCTGGGCTGATCGGCCGTGTGAAGCACCTACGGGGCGAGGAAGACTTGCGGCATGCCTCGCTACAAGACTTTCGGGAAGAGCCGGGATAGCTCCGTGGCGCGAGCTTTCAGCAGACGCTATCGGCCGACCGGCTACAGATGGTCACCCGCCCCCTCCGGCGGGTATCCCATATTCATTTAGGTTGGCGACTTCTTACGTTCGCATGATCGTTGGCGGCTTCCGTATCGGTGGCCGGTGTCTGAGTATCGACACCTGCAAACGGGCTGCCCTGACCTGGTGCAAGGTCACCGCTGTGGCCGGCCGTGTTCTCATGGAAGGGTTGGCCGTCGCTGCTGAGACCATGCTGAAGAGCATTGAACAGATGGTCGTCCGCCTTTGCAAGGCCAGCGAAAGCAATGAGCGATGCCCCTGTGGCAGCAATCACAAGCGCGTGCGTTTTCATATCTGGACTCCTTTGAGCTAAGCCAGAACGAGCCGCAGCAGGTCTGGCGTTTTCCACAAAGGGACATTCGAAAATATCCCTCTTGCCGTGCCCGCCATCGTCTAGGAAAGGAACGCCCCTCCTGCTCAAATTATTCCATGCGCAGTTGCTAAATTTAGCGATCAAATTCGTGTGACTCGCGAGTTTGGCTGTACGGCGTATAATGCCCAAGTCGTCCGTATCGAACAGAGGGCATTGCGGACGCTTGGAAGCTGGCAGTGCTTTCGCCTATGTGCGGGAGCCTGAAATGTCACGCGCCAGGGTGTCTGCGCTCGATAGCGAAATCCTACGAAGCGCGTTCCACAAAGCGGTCCTCGAAGCGGACATCCCTGAACATCGATGGCGGGAGTACGCTTCGCAAATGGTCCGCGAGTTCACCGGCATAGCGAAGGTCGATCCCGAGTTGCTGGAATGGATCGTGCGGAAGTAGCGGTCAGTTCACGGCCCCGTCCCGTACCCATTGAAACGCTGGATAGGCCTGCTGGGGGCTGCATGGGGCTGCTCAATTCTGTTTGACTATTTGGCTGCACGGGCGCGTAAAATGCCAGGTTCGCCCGGTTGTGGGCGGACTAACTCAGGGAGGATGGATGTTATGAAGATGAACGTAATGCTCCCGCCCTTGATGCCACCTCGTTGGCCGCCCCGCTATTGGTCGCAAAGCCCACTCCAGTTGCGGCCAAGGCCTACGGTCCTACTGATGGCAAAGAGATTTTTCCCGGCGTTCGGCTCGTCGAGCTGGGAACACGAGACTCCCACATCAAGGGGTACAAGAAAATTGCCATGGAAGACGTCGTCTATCAGCCAAAGGGATCTAGCCCGTTGGAGGACGTCATGGCGGACGACATGGTTTGCACGGTCACTGAAGGCGAGCTGCAGGTCACGGCCGGGGACATGGAGTTCACGGCCAAGGAAGGCGACGTATGGAGCTGCGGCAAGGGTAGCACGAAGGAGGCTGCTACGAATAATGGAACCGTGGTCGCAGTGATGCGGGTGATTAATCTGAAGGCTGCATAAGTTTGCCAAGAAGTTGGCCGGCGCCCGTTGGGCGGGGGGCTTTGGGTAAAGGCGCCGGCCAGTGACGGGCTCAAGAGTCCGCCGCCATCTTGAGGTAGGGTAAGGCGGTCCGTTCTCGAATGGTGTGATCGCGTAAGCAGGGCCGGCAGCACCAGCGCCAACCGCCAGCCCGGCCATCAGGAGGCTAGCGGCCATGCCGATCATGTGAGGCGGTCTCCGCTCAACGTGGCACGCCGTGTAGCTGTAACAGACTTCCCCAACAAATTGCCGCCGACCGAGTGGCAAGTGGCATCGTCTGCCTTGGCCGGTATGATCCCAACCACCAGCATCGCCATCAGAGCTAGGATAAGTCCCCTCATGCTTTCAGCATTGCGCACATTCGCCCCCGCATCATCAGTCACCAGGGCGCAGCGACGTGCCCGTGCATTTATGCCACTTCATTTGGTAGCCGTACTGACCACGCTTGCCGTAGCACCAGTTGGCCGCGGCCAGTCTCGCACCGACTGCTTCTCGGTCCTCGCATGCTCGCATGGTTGCGGCCTTGTCCCCAAATCCGCCCGCGGCATAAGCCGTTGAGCGTGCCATACGCTTTCAAGAGTGCCTTCACGTTAGCCGGGACCGATTTTTCTGCAGCCCCTGCAGCCGCACAGAGGCTGCATAGAGATGAGCTGGATTGCTGCGATTCTGGCGACAACCAGTTCGAGTGCGAGAAGGCGAGCTTCCAGTTCCAACTTCTCTCTTTCAACCATCAACCCTTCCTCTGAAACCAGGCAACAACCCTGCTGCTCCTAGCGTTCGATCTGATCGCGCGTAGTCACTAGGCCTCGATCATCCAAGAGTCTGTTGAGCTTCACCTGTAAAGGCATGGTTCTGCCACGCTCCGCGCCGAAGATTTGACATACACGACTGCGGCTGGACAGCGCACTGCGCGGGACGGCTCGCGCGTGTAGCCCTAGCTACAGTCCTATGGCTGGTCCGGACGGACCGGCCATCTATTTGCGTCGACCGTGAGCCTGCCACCTCGGCTTGACCGGATCCCCGGCGATGTGAATCCCTCCCTTCTCGTGTTGGGAATTTACATCGGGTTGCCGGGCGCGTTGAGCAATTTCATGATGGCTTCGGCGGAGATCGGTTTGCTGAAATGATAGCCCTGCATTTCATCGCAATTGTTCTTGCGCAAGAAGGCCACTTGATCGTCGGTCTCGACACCCTCGGCAATGACCCTCAGATGCAGATTTTGACCCAATGAAATGACGGCGCTGGCGACGGCCTGATCGCTCTCGTTGTCGGCGAGATCGTTGAT
>NZ_JBJACT010000065.1:0-11420 GCF_044778005.1 Mesorhizobium sp. IMUNJ 23033 | reverse complement strand
ACCAATCGACAACAGCAGGAGGGCGCCGATCCCAAGGATCTGCTCAATTGGCTTGCCGAGGGGTATCATAACCAATCAGCCTCAAGGCGGACGGTGTCTTGCCCGCGCATAGTCCGTGGCGGTTCCAGTTCACTCGGCCCGTGGCCCACAACTAGGCAACAACGAAGCCGCCGACAAGGGTGTGCGAGGGTTTACAGCTCCACATACAGTCTAGGGAAGACCACGGCATTGCCGAGCGTCACTTCGCCGAGGTGGACCGCATTGTACGCGGCTACTTGATCGCCGCGATGACATGGAGTTGCCCATGCGCGAGGAACCACCCGGGTGGCGTGCGAACCCTTCTGAGGCAGCACTATCCTGTGGAACGCAAACATTGCGCGTCGACTAAATATACCTGATCATGACCTTCGCAGGGTGGAGGCATCAAGTGGTGACTGGTCGTCGAAACGGCATGCAGCCGTCGGAGCCCGGGTTGCCGGGTATCCTTTCCGCGGCCGCGGCTCAACCGCGCATGTCGTTGCCCACCGTCGCGACCGTCGTGACGGCGGTTGCCGCCCTCTATTTCGGGCGCGAGGTTTTCCTGCCGATCGCATTCGCACTGCTGCTGACCTTTGCGCTTGCACCCGTCGTTTCCGCCCTCAAACGAGCCGGTATTCCCCGCCTTCCTGCGGTCATTGTCAGTGTGCTGGCTGCATTCGCAGCACTCGCTCTGTTCTCCTTCATTGTCGCCACGCAAGTCAGCGAGCTGGCGCAGAACATTCCGGTCTACCAGACAAACATCCTGACCAAGATCCGCTCGCTCAAGGAAACAGTGGTAGGAGGAGGGATCATTGCCAGACTGAGCGGGGTCATCGAGCGCGTCGGCCAGGAGATCGACCGGCAGGAACCGTCGCTGCCCGCCGCCGACAAGCCGAAGCGCGAGCCGGTGCCTGTCGAGATTATCGCGCGCGAAAGGCCGCTCCAGGTTCTTCAGAATCTGATCGGTCCGCTGATCAGCCCGCTGGCGTCCGCCGGACTGATCATCGTCGTCGTCATCTTCATGCTGCTCGAGCGCGAGGATTTGCGCGATCGTTTCATACGGCTTGTCGGCTATGGCGACCTGCACCGCACCACCGAGGCGCTTCAGGATGCCGGCAAGCGGGTCGGCCAATATCTGCTCATGCAATTGGTCGTGAACAGCGTCTACGCCATACCTATTGCGATCGGGCTGTGGATCCTCGGCATTCCCAATGCGCTGTTGTGGGGCCTGCTGGCGCTGACGCTGCGCTTCGTTCCCTATATCGGTCCGGTCATTGGCGCGCTGTTGCCTTTGTTCCTGGCGCTCGCCGTGGCACCTGGCTGGTCCCTCGTGCTGTGGACTGCCGGGCTGTTCGTGGTGATGGAGTTGGTCACCGGCAACGTCGTCGAGCCCTGGCTCTACGGCTCGCGGACGGGACTCTCGCCACTGGCCATCATTGTCGCGGCGATCTTCTGGACTTGGCTCTGGGGTCCGCTCGGCCTGGTCCTGTCGACGCCGCTCACCGTCTGTCTTGTCGTGCTTGGCAGGCACGTGCCGCAGTTCGAATTCCTCGACGTGCTGTTCGGCAACGAGCCCGTGCTTGACCCCCATGCCCGACTTTACCAGCGACTGCTGGCCGGCGATCCCGAGGAAGCCACCGACCACGCCGAGGAGATCCTAGAGGAGAAGTACCTGATCGAATTCTACGACAAGGTTGCCATCCCCGCCCTTCTGCTCGGCGAGCAGGACCGCGTCCGCGGCGTGATGGGTGACCAGCAACTCCGGCAAGTGGCCGTCAGCGCCCAGACGCTGGTGGCAAATCTCGACGACAGCGCCCAGGAGGAAGCGGCCGAGGAAGATGACCCGACCGCGGCCGAGGACGCGCGCGCGGATGCGGGAAAAGAGGCAGCCGGGGAGGGTGAGAACGCCATCGAGCTGCCGGACGGCACCGACATGTCGGTGCTTTGTACCGGCGGGCGGGGCGAACTCGACGATGCCGCCGCCGCCATGGTGGCGCAGGTGCTCGAAGTCCAGGGCGCGACCGTGTCGAAGGCGGCTTTTGCCGATATTAAGCCCGCCAGTATTCGCCGCCTTGACCTCGACGCTGTCGACACCGCCGTGGTCGGCTTCCTGAACCGGGATTCCGTCAAGCACGCTCGCTTTCTGGTTCGTCGATTGAAGCGCCAAGCCGGCGCTGCGGGTGGGGATCGTATTCTGGTCGGAGGCCGGCAACGACGACAAGGAGGCAGCCGCCAAGTTGGCCAATGACATCAATGCCGATTTCGTGGCACGGCATGGTCGACGCGGCGCTGGGCGCGCTGTCGAACGAGCCGCCGGTTGTGCTCAAACGCGCCGCCAAACGCCGCTTGCGTCGGCGACCGCCAGCCCGCAAGAAAGCGTCGCTTGCGGTTGCAAACTGAGCGTGGAGCAGGGCGAAATAGAGGCTGCACTGCCGCCGCTCTCTGCGTCGAAGGCTTGCCTGAAACCGATCGCTGCTTGGGAGCGTCGCCCTCGGCGTTCAAACGGAAGCTGATTGACGTGCGGGAGATGATTCACTCTGATTATTTTTAGTAACTTCAACGACTGTCCACACACTTTGTAACATTGTGGCGGACGATAAAATGAGCGTAAGGCGGTTATTTAAATGCCGCTTTATGCCTCCTGCGTGGTGAGCTTACCTCCGATCTTCAGTGTGAGACATTGCCCGCCATCAGACAGTCAGCGATGGCTTTCGACTACTTCGAGCGCCGAGTGCCTTCAATTTCTCGCAAAACTGGGCGTGCGGTTTGCTCATCGCCGCTTCGTTGCATTCCATCATCGTGTCCTGAAACGCCGGGACAAAAAACGGCATCACGGAACCGAACAACCTCTACCGAATTGAATCGCGTTCGCATTCGGGCCGATCACCTGCGGCCTTTCCATCGAGAAGCCAGCGACCGCGTTGGCCTCTCGAATCGCTGCTAGAGATTTTTCTTGATCACGGCGGCGGCCTTATCGGTGGCATCCTTTGCGGCGGCCTTCACGTCGCCGACGGCCTTTTGAACCTTGCCCTTTGCCTCCTGAATCTCGCCCTCTGCCCGCAGCCGGTCGTTTCCAACGGCCTTGCCCACGCCTTGCTTGATGTTGCCGGCAGCCTGGTTGGCGAGGCCCGCTGCCTTATCGCTCGTGCTTCCCATGGAATGCGCTCCTTGTGGTGGTGACTTGAACCCCAGAAACGCTGCTGTTGTTAGGAGGTTCCGGAGATGCAGGCCGCGGGCCACTTCACCGGGTAAGGTTGCGCATTCTCGGCGGGCATATCCTCGCTCGAAAGCCCGTATGGAGTTCAACTCTTCCGCACCTGCCACATCGGTCGCTGACCAGCGGCAGGTTCAACCCTCACTGCGTGTTCTTCTGTTGATCCATGTTTCATGGTTCGTTTTCCTCCGTTGGCTTGCGTTCGATGCAAGTTCCTCCGCTTCGATTTTCTTGGCATCGATCACGGTCTTGAAGGTGGGAGCGAACATCCTCCGAAGCGCGGTCCCCGTTAGCGATCAGTGCGCCCGTCTGGGAAAGTGAGGGCGGGTTCGAAGAATGCGCGCAATGAATAATGCGCGCCAGAGGGTCAAGTTCGATTTCGATGAAAAACCGGACCTCCGTCAGTCGGGTTCCCGGCGCTGATCGCGCTGCCGTGTTTCGGCCTGCTGAACGCGACCTGACATCATCCTCATCGAAGACGCAGGATCGGGCCCGAGCCTCATACGGCAATCGGGCGTTTGCGCGGAGGTGGTCGACAGCGAGGCGAATATACGCGGACAAAACGCAGGTTTGGCTCGCAGATCAGATCAGGGGTTTGTCTTGTGAAGCCCTCCGTTCAATGACTGAGTTCAGCCAGTCAGGGTCCATCTCTGGAACGGACGACAAGAGCAATTCCGTGCAGGGGTCGTACGGCGGCTGAAGAACGTGTTCTTTCTCGCCTTGCCTGACCACTTCGCCACGGTGAGCAGTTGAGTGGCCTTGCCCCTGCTGCAGCCAAAAAGCCAAGCCTGCAAAGCGTCCTCTTTATCGCTGCGGAGATTGTATACAAAAACAAAGAAAGATGTTGACAATCTTGTGATCTAGGTTTCCCCTAGGGTATCCGCGCAGCTGATGAGCAAAACACAAAGCGCGATAACCAGAAGGGGAAATGCCAGAATGATCAACCGACGCTCGACTCTCAAATCGATGGTGCTTGGCGCCGTCTCCGCTCTCGCTATGACCGCCGCGGGCATGCCGTCCGCGCAGGCCCAGAACAAGGAACTCAAGATCGGTTTCGTTGGCGTCACCAGCGGTCCGGCTGCCGCCTGGGGCACCTCGAACGTGCGTTCAATGCAGACGCGCGCCGCCTGGATCAACGAGACTGGCGGCGTCAAGATCGGTGACGCCACCTACGACATCAACATCGTCACCTTCGACGATCAGAAAGACCCTAAGCGCGCCATCGCCGGCATGGAGAAGATGGCGCAGGAAGGCATCCACTATGTGGTTGGGCCGAATGTCGATGACGGTGCTGCCGCCGTGCGTCCGGTCGCCGAGGCCAACGGCATCATCTATTTCCCTTACGCCTTCCCGAAGTCGCTCTACGAGAAGCCTGCTTCGAATGCCGTGCTCGGCATGATCGCCAACTATCAGTCTGGCCCGGCGATCTACAAATACCTCAAGGAAAACAAGGGCGTGAAGACGATAGCCTTCGTCGCCGCCAATGAATCGGATCCGTTGAGCCAGCGCGACGGCGGCGTCGAGGCGGCCAAGGCACTCGGCCTCGAGATCGTCGCCCAGAACGACACTTACCAGAACGATACCCGCGACTTCACGCCGGTGATCACGCCGATCGTTGCACTGAAGCCCGACCTGCTTGTGCTGTCCGGCGTCGCGCCAGCGAACGCGCCGTTGCTCATCCGTGCCGCCCGAGAGCTCGGTTTCGAGGGCCTGATCTCGACCGAAACGGCGCAGGACGCCAAGGTTCTGGAGGAAGGCGCCGGCGAGTACGCCAACGGCTTCATCTCCGTCGGTGGCGCCTCCACGCCGGAGATCGCCTCGGACGCGATGAAGGAATTCGTCGATCGCTACACCAAGATGTTCGGCGAATACAATGACGAGTCCAACACAAAGGTCTACGCGCTCGAATACATCATCGAGACGCTGAAGGCCAACCCGGCTGCGATCGACAATGTCGATGAGTTCAAGAAGACCATCGACACCTTCTCGGCGCCAAACCCCTACCTGAAGGGCGACGCCAAGCTGAGCTATGTCGGCACGACCTCCTTCGGCCAGAAGCGCCAGCTCGCGGTGCCTATGGTGGTCAACGAGTACAAGGACGGTGCCTTCCAGACCCTCTTCGTCGGCACGGTCGACTAGGGTTAGGTTCCAGCGGTTGTTTCCTCCCGCGTTGCCGGGGGCCCGGGGCATGTTTCCGGGTCCCTCGGAAGATCGAAGGCGTCCATGGAACAGGTCATCGCTAACGGATTCTACCTCGGCGCCCAATATGCGCTGATCGCATTGGGGCTCACACTCATCTTCGCCTTGATGAATGTCCTCAACTTTGCCCACGGGCAGATGTATGTGCTGGGCGGCTTCATCACCTACACAATATACGGCCAGCTCGGGCTGCCCTTCGTGGTCGCCCTGCTGGCGTCCGGCGTCACTCTCGCCGTCATCGGTGCGCTTATGGAGAAATATCTTTTCCGAACCGTCATCAAGCGAAGTCTGCGCGAGGAAAGCACAATGCTGCTGGCAGCTGCGACGGCCTTCTTCTTCGACGCCGTCATCCTGCTCATCTTCGGCGAAAAGCAGCGCGGCGTACCCAAGATCGTCAAAGGCGTTTTCAACGAGGGCGGCATCATCATGCCTTATGACCGTATGGTCGTCGGCGTGCTCGCACTGGTCTTCATTGCGGCCTTCGTCCTCTACATGCAGTACAGCAGGGTCGGGCGAGCCATGCGGGCGCTGGCCCAGGATCGGGTCGCCGCGCAATTGATGGGCGTCCACGTCGACCGCTATTCGATGATCGGCTTCGCCATAGGCGCCATGCTGGCCGGCATCGTCGGCGGCCTTTTGGTCACCATCACCGGCGTCAATTCCGGCATCGGTGGACCGATCTCGATCAAGGCCTTCATGATGGTGATGATCGGCGGTGCCGGCGTCGTCGGCGGTGCGATCGCCGGCGGCTTCATCCTCGGTATGATGGAGTCAGTCGGCCTCACCATGCTGCGCGAATATGGCGACGTCACTTACCTCGTCATCTTCGCCGCGCTGATGGTGTTCCTCTCAATCCGCCCCAACGGGCTAATGGGCAAGCCGTGGGGTTGATGGTGCCATGACGCGTAGCATGAAAATCGCCTCGGTTGCCGCCTTTCTGGCGATCGTCTTCGTCGCCGTGCCGGTTCTGATCTCGACGAGCGGTCGGACTGACCTTTTTTATACGTTCACCTCGGTGGCGCTGCTCAGCATCGCCAGTGCCGGCGTGTGGCTTACCTTCTACATTGGCCGAATTAACATCGGCCAGGGCGCCTATGCGCTGATGGGTGGCTACGTCTCGGCCATACTTGTGGTGACCCATGGCTGGTCGTTCTGGCCGACGCTGCCGGTCGCCGGTCTGTTCTGCGCGGCGGCAAGCGTCCTTATCGGCCTGCCGATCCTGCGCCTGCGCGGCGTCTACTTCGCCATGGTGACACTGGTGCTGACCGAGGTCGCGCGGCTTCTGGCTCTGGCGCTGCCGATCACCAACGGTGCCAAGGGCATGGTCAGCATCCCGCTGCCCGGGGCGCTGTCGGCCTTCGGCCTCACCATCATCCCGGATTTCGCCACCTTGCATAATCCTCGGCTGGCTTTCTACCTACTGGCGGTCGCGCTCATGGTGGTCTGCTTCGCGGTGGTGTACCGGCTGGTTCATTCGCGCGTCGGGAAGCTCTGCCAGTCGCTCCAGCAGAACGAGGAGCTGGCCTCGTCGATCGGCGTCAACATCGCCTATCTGCGCGTCATCGCCTATGCCGTCTCGTCCTTCTTTGGCGGCGTAGCCGGCGCGATCTTCGCCGCCATCTCGCAGTCGATCTATCCGTCGAGCTTCACGGTCATCGACTCTGTCAATTTCATGCTGAACTGCTTCCTCGGCGGGCTCGGCTACGTATTCGGACCGATGCTCGGCACGCTGGTGCTCTATTTCGGCTGGGACCTCCTGTTCCAGACCGGCCGGTTTCAGCTGCTGATCTACTCGACCTTGATGATCGTGCTGATGCTGTTCTTGCCCAATGGGCTACTCAGCCTCGCCGCCACGACCCGGAAGAAGGGGTGAGCCATGGCCGATCTGCTCGAAGTCTCGGCTCTGACGAAACGCTTCGGCGGTCTCGTCGCGGTCAACAATATTTCCTTCTCGGTGCGCGAGAAGGAGATTCTGTCGGTCATCGGTCCCAACGGAGCCGGCAAGTCCACACTTTTCAAGCTGATCTCGTCGTTCCTCAGGCCGACATCGGGCGAAGTGCGCTTAAAGGGCGAGCGCATCTCCGACCTCGCGCCGCACATCGCCGCGCGCAAAGGCGTCGTCCGGACGTTTCAGGAAACGACGATCTTTAGGAACATGAGTGTGCGCGAGAACGTCATCATCGCACACCATCTGCGCTCTAGGGCGAGCCTGCTCGGCTTCTTCCTCGGCACCGGCGCGGCCAAGGCCGACGAGGCAGCCTTCGGCATGTCGGCCGACGAGATTCTGGCGCTGCTTGGCCTCTCGTCGCTCGCCGGCGAGACCGCCCGAAACTTGCCGCATGGTCACTTGCGGGCGCTCGGCATTGCCATTGGCCTCGCCACGAACCCGTCGATCCTGCTGCTTGACGAACCTTTCGCCGGGATGAACCACGAAGAGACGATGAGAATGGTGGCGATGGTTAGACGGTTGCGCGAGCTCGGCCTCACCATCCTTCTGGTCGAGCACGACATGCCTGCCGTCATGAAGATTTCTGATCGCATCGTCGTCTTGAATTTCGGCGAGAAGATCGCAGAGGGAACGCCGGCGGAAATCCAGAATAACGACAAGGTGATCGAGGCTTATCTCGGCAGCGAAGACGAGGCTATCGGCCTATGAACCAGATCCTGAAATTCGCTAATGTCGAACTCTACTACGATCACGTCTACGCGCTGAAAGGCGTATCGCTGGAGGTCAACGAGGGCGAGACTGTCGCGCTGATCGGCGCCAACGGCGCCGGTAAGTCATCGATCCTTCGCGCCATCACCGGCCTGCGCAAGATCAAGTCCGGCGAGATCCACTACAGCGGCCGACGCATCGACGGTGCCGCCCCCGATGCCATCGTCAAGATGGGCATCGCCATGGTGCCGGAGGGACGCCGCGTCTTCCCCTACATGTCGGTCAAGGACAATCTGCTCATGGGCGCCTTCACCCGCTCCGACAAGGCCGAGATCGCCGCCTCGCTGGAGATGGTGCTCGGCCGCTTCCCCCGCCTCAAGGAGCGATATTCGCAAGCCGCCGGTACGATGAGCGGCGGCGAGCAGCAGATGCTGGTAATCGGCCGCGCGTTGATGGCCAAGCCGCGCCTGCTGCTGCTCGACGAGCCGTCGCTGGGCGTCGCGCCGAAGCTCGTCCAGGACATTGCCCGCTCGATCGTAGCGATCAATCGCGACGAGAAGGTCAGCGTTCTGCTGGTCGAGCAGAACTCCCGCATGGCGCTGCGCATTTCCCAACGCGCCTATGCTCTGACGACCGGCAGCGTCGCGCTGAATGGGAACTCCGCTGATTTGCTGACCGACGAACGGGTCAAGCATCTTTATCTCGGCGGCGAGATTTGAGGCTGATCGCATGCGCATACTCGTCATCAATCCCAACACGACCGCGTCGATGACCGCCAAAATCGGCAAGGTCGCAGCGAGCGTCGCTTCTGCCGGGACCGAAATCATTTCGGTGAACCCCGGCGACGGTCCGCCGAGCATCGAAGGCTATTTCGACGAAGTCTTCGCCATTCCTGGGATCATCGCCGAAATGAACAAGGCGGCGGCCGTCGACGCCTATGTCATCGCGTGTTTCGACGACACCGGGCTGGACGCGGCACGTTGCGCCGCCGAGGCGCCGGTCATCGGCATCGGCGAGGCCGCCTTCCACCTTGCCAGCCTGGTCGCCGGCAAGTTCAGTGTCGTGACGACGCTCGCCCGCTCCGTTCCAGCGATCGAGCACAATCTGGCGAAATACGGCCTCGCGTCGCGCTGCGCCAAAGTCAGGTCGTCGGAGGTTGCCGTGCTCGATCTCGAACTGCCGGGCTCGGACGCCAGCTGCAGAATCTCGGACGAGATCGCGCGCGCCATCAGCGAAGACAGGGCGGAGGCGATCGTTCTTGGCTGCGCGGGCATGGCCGATCTGGCAAGCAGCCTGTCACAGGAACACGGCGTTCCCGTACTCGACGGTGTCGCCTGCGCGGTCGCCTTGGCAGAGAGCTTGTTCAGAGTTGGTTTGCGGACGTCGAAAGTCGGCGGCTACGCTGCTCCCCGCGGCAAGCGGTTCTCGGGCATCTACGAATCGCTGTCCCCGGCCGGCGCTGCCGAAGCCGTTGTTTCGCCGAACGGGCCTGGCCTTACGAATTGAGGTCCTGTGTCCCGGGATTGACCGCCGCGCAAGCCATACTAGATTGCAGCGACCGTTAGGCGGTTTGGGATAGATCTGGCACGGTCGTGCCTGCGCGTTGAAGAGCATGCTGACAGTACTCAGGGAAGAAGACCGCGACGAAAAACCGGCAGCCCGCTGGTCGCCGATATACTATGGCCTGAGAGATGCCATTGTCAGCCATCGTCTCGCTCCTGGCACCAAGCTGCCGGAAGATGAGTTGGCGTCGATCTATTCGGTGAGCCGCACCGTCATTCGTGCCGCTTTGCAAGCTCTGGCTCATGACCGGTTGGCGCGGCTGGAGCCAAACCGCGGCGCCTTCGTGGCCCAGCCGTCGAAGGTGGAAGCGCGCGAGGTATTCGAGGCACGGGCGCTGATCGAACCCAAGGTGGCTTGGCTCGCCGCGAAGGCAGCAGTGTCATCCGACATTGCGCAGTTGCGGCGGCATCTCGAGAAGGAACATGAGGCGCTTCACGCCGGCCGGGACAGTGAGGCGATCATGCTGTCGGCACGTTTCCACGTCGGCATCGCCGAGATCGCCGCACACTCGGTGTACACCAACTTCGTTCGCGACCTTGTCTCTCATTCTTCTCTCATCATAGCGCTCTATTGGAAAAGGCGCGACGCGACCTGTGAGAAACACGCCCATCACGCGCTGGTCGATGCAATCGAAGCAGGGCGCAGTTCCCAAGCAGCCGAGCTGATGACCAGCCATCTGGTCGACCTCCTGTCGGGGCTCGACCTTACAGACAAAATAGAAAAATCAGACAACCTCTCGGATTTGCTTCGTCCGTAGAGCGGGAGCAATGCTGCACCCGAGCAGCCGCCGGTGGCCGGCACTGCTGCGCCAAGACCGCGTCCTTTGCAGCCATCTGTTGCTGCGAAGCGAATGTCGGTATCGGTGGTCGTGTGTCCACGCAACCAAGGTGTTTGCAATCATATGCCGTCAGCGTTGTTTTGCTTCCGACAACGCGACGCGTCGGCTGAGCCTCATTCGGAGTCCTCACTATTGGGTTCGCCACCGAACACGAGAACATACGAAGGAAATGGTTGGGCTAACCACCAGCTAACCGTTTGTTTTTGTTGCAAAGATGACGTCCCTCAGGGCCCACCATGACCGTTGATTTTGCAACGAAGAAATGCCCTAATTGGAGCGGTGACGGTACTTTTCGAGTCGGCTTGGGCGCGCCGTCGAACGCCGCAAAGTGCAAAAAATCGCCCGATTGGTCCCGATAGTTGGTGAAACCTCAAGATATTTTTCGCGGCGATTTTCCCTTTAAAATCAAAAGCGTAATTTTTTGACGGCCCATGGGTCGGCGTTGTGCGTCACAAATAAGAAAAAACCCAGCTAGATCAATGACCTAGCTGGGTTAGAAACAATCGAGTGGGAGTGAGGGATACAAACGGCGGCGTTAGCGTAGTTTCGGTGGCGACTTTCGCTGTCTTCGTGTCCGTATCTCACTTCCCGCTGAACTGGCATTCTCCATCTCCGATCTGGCAAGTCCGATCTGCGCCCATGTCCCCTATGAAGTAAAGACCTTTCAAAAAGGGAGAGGGCTATGGCGTAGAACGGCGTGCACAAAGGCGGGTCTGCTTTGCGCCTCATGTCGGTCGTAGAGACAACTTTTGTCGATTCCTGAAAGCAGATGAGGTGGATGGCTCCCGCTCCCGGCATCACAGTGCCACAGTGGGTTTGCTGTCAGGCAACCCGAGCTAAGGAGCCATCCGCCATGCAGATTACCACCGTGGGCCTTGATCTGGCCAAGCGCATTTTTCAAGTTCACGCCGTCGACGCGTCTGGAGACGTTG
>NZ_JBJACT010000064.1:0-12252 GCF_044778005.1 Mesorhizobium sp. IMUNJ 23033 | reverse complement strand
ATATCGCAAAACCAACTCAACGCCATAGCCCTGCGGCTCAATCAACGCCCCCGAAAAACCTTGGGCTTCGAAACGCCGGCTGATAGATTGCGAGCGGTGTTGCGTTGACCGGTTGAACCCGCCGGCGGATACCAGACATTCAACACCTCTGGCGCGCCAGTCGTCTCACCCCTTCCACATCGTAGATCTGAGAACGGCCTGCATTTGCTCTGCGAGGTCGAGTTCGCCCCGCGCCTCGATCTCTAAAAGGTATCGGGCCTTGGCCAAGCGATCCCTTTCCGTAACCGCAGCGAAGCCACAGATGGCGAGCAGTGCCCTCTCCTCCTCCCGGCTGGCTCTGTCGGCGCTGCTGCCGCCGTCTATGTTACGCAGGGCTTTACCGAACGCAGCATAAGCTGCCTTGTGCGCCTCAATCAGCACTCGCAGATTGTTGGACGGCTGTTTGTTTCGGGCCGGCGGCTCTACACCGAGCGCCGTTGCCGCAACCGTCGAGGCGACGACTGCGCTGCCGGAGTGGAAGAGCATGGTGCGGCGGTTGATCCTGGACGTGGCAACCTCTCCCATTGCTTTGATGGCGAACAGGACGTAAAACCATTAGAGAGTAACACGACGGTTTGCCCATTCGTGTCAGGATGGAGAGACCCCTTGGCAGTCGACAGCCAGTGCTGCTCCTGTCCGAGATGTAGGTGCTTCGCATCGCCCAGGATGCCGCCCCGACCGTCCTACGAAGGAAGCTTCGATTGGTGGCGAGCTTGTCGCAACCGGGCGCCTCAATTGGGGCCGTGAAGCCTTTGCACCAGCAGTGCGGAGGATGGCGCCAGCCGACAAGCCCGCGCTCGGCCGCCATCATACGGCCGACGCTGGCGACGTCGGCTCTCGTTGGACCGAAATGCAGACTGCGGTCCCAACTGTGCCGACCGCTGACCGGCAGGCAGGGCAAGCCAGGTCGATGAGGTTGTGACGTTGATGATCCACCATCTCTGTCGCCTCCCGACCGGAGGCTAGGTCAAGGACCCTGCATCCTCTTCGAGTAACGGGGTTTCTGGCGTGCGTCTTGCTGTCGTCGCTGACGACGCCCCTCCCGGCCCACCCTCCTCAAGCGCCAGCCTAGCCCCCCGCACATTGCACTAAGTCATGGGAATAGATGAGAAATCGCGATACTAGCAATGTGCGGTAAACATGCACACATTGCGAAATCACCTTCTAAGTTATTGAAAAACAACCTCCCGACCGCAGCGCAATGTTCGTCCTTTTATCCTGCCATATTAATCAGTTGTGTTTTACGATACTTTGTAGCCATTGTCGTTTATACTTACTGACGCGATAACATACGAATCTATTCTCTGCGCTACGATTCCGCCTTTGGGCGTCGAGTTCCGATGCGCCGTGCAGTCTTCCGCGCTCTGCGACGGGTTGTTTCGGCTACAGTGCAGCGCTCGAACCGTCGTGGCGCACTCTTCCATCGGACTGACGGAGCATCGTCACAGGCAATCGAGCGCGGTCCGGCCATCCTGCCGATCGGCACGGCCGCAGGCAGGATAACGTACGTTCCGTCGTTCCTGGTCTGCATCGGTCCTCATCCGCCGGGGCGGATCTCCTTAGCTCAGATGGCGTCCATCACACTGCTGACGCCATGCGTTTCAACTGCCGCCGAGCCGCTCATCGATGCGCTCCCAGCAGCTTGCGGTCCTTGACATGGCCGCGCTGCGCGGCGTCGTCCTCACTCGCGGCCGGATCGCCGACGTAGAAGGTTCCATCGCTCCACATGGCGTGCACGATCACCGCCAGCTTGCGCGCCACCGAGAGGCAGGCTTTGCGGTGGCAGGAGCGTTTGGCGATCTCCCGGCCCCAGCTCTTGACCTTGTCCTTGCCATTGAAGCGCGTCATCTAACCCGATGCCGCTTCGTAGAGCGCACGCCGCACGTCCGCGTCGCGGGCTTTCGAGATGCGGCTCTGCACGTCGATCGACGTGCCGACTGCCATCGCCGCGACGTAAGCCCGAAGTACGCTGCGACGTCGTGCGAACAGCGGAAGCGCGTCGGATCGTCGATCGCCATCATAAACGAGAGCGCCGTCACCGGACCGACGCCGGGGATCGCCAGGCTCGCTGCGCGCTACGATCCTCACGACGAGATCGTGCAGCCGGCAGTACCGGGGCCACAGCGCGCCGCGCGCCGTCAGCATGGCGTCCATCAGCTCGGCCGACAGCGGATCGTCAGCCACAGCCTGGCGAACCGCCCGCTCGAAAGCGCCGCGTCCGACCTTGCTCAGGCGGATGCCGAACGACTTCAGCGAGTGCCGGATGGCGTTCTCCAGATCGAGGAACTTGGCCTTCAGGTTGCGAGATACCTGGCCGATCTTTGGCCGGAGTTCGCCGATTGGCGGGACTCAGATAAGATGGGGCAGGAAGAATGAAGGGCGCTCCAAACATGGTTTCTGCAGAGCTTGTCGAAGCGCGCGAGTTTGCAAACAGGCTGCGCGAAAATCTGCCGGCTCGTATCGACGCTGCCGCTTTAGGGGTTTGGTCCAAAGCGCCATTCCAATTGCTGTGCGCACGCGAAGCGCTGATCTGGCGGAGCGAAGAGCTGGCGCGCAATGCATGCGATGCTCTTGAACGCGAGGACCTGAGCGTTGCCGCCCTTTTGACCCGAGCGCTTACCGAGAATGCTGCCCTGGTGTGGAAACTCTGGGAGATTCTCGATGCGCGGCATACCCATTCACCGCAAGACCTGAACGATCTGCTGATACGTCTGCTCGTGGGCTCACGTAAATGGCCGGATGGGCCACAGGCCATGCAAATCCTGAGCTGTATCGACCGCATGGACAAAGCCGTACCGGGGGTGCGTGCCAGCTACGATAGCCTGAGTGAAGTCGCACATCCGAATTGGTCCGGCGTCGCCGGACTATATTCTAAGCCCGACCCTCCACGGTATTTGACAGATTTCGGACGCGGATTGAGGGATACAAAGGGCACCGTCGCCATGATCGCCAATGCGCTGCTTGGCTCGCTCGGCTTGTTCGAACTTGCGTACAATCGAATATCCGAAGCCATGCCGGAATTCCTGGCGGAACTTGAACCCATTTGATCGAATGAACGCTCCCAGGTCGCAAGCATGCATCACGACCAAGCGCAGAAGTCCTACGGCACCGATCGAGCGCAACTCGTCTACGGAAGGCGCCCCAACGGGACATTCGCTCATATTGGCGAGGTCGCGCGCGGGCTGGCTTGCGGCTGCGTCTGCCCGGCTTGCAATGGGCAACTGGTGGCCCGGCTGAAGGAGGATCACCGGGTGGCGCATTTCGCCCACCACGATGTTGAGGCCTGTGGAGGCGGTCCGGAGACGGTTTTGCATTTGCTGGCAAAGGAAGCGTTTCGCAGCAATCCGAAGCTGATCCTGCCAGAGCGGCTAGGGCTCGATAACAAACGCCTGGTGATGAAGCCCAGCCTGGAGGTCGAAACCGAATTTCTTCGGCTCGAGTACAACGATTCCAAGACCATCATTCCCGACCTCTATGTTCGCGCGCTCGGCTATGACCTGTTCGTCGAGGTCGCCGTCACCCATTTCGCGGACAGCGCTAAAATCCAGCGCCTCAGGGAACACAAGATCCCGGCCGTCGAAATCGATCTGTCCAAGCTTCCGCGTGACTCGCTAAGGGATGCCATCAACGAGGCGGTGCTGAAAACCGCAATGCGTCGGTGGCTTTATCATCCAGGCATCGAAGCTGCGCGGGCCAAGCAAGACGCAGATGAGCTCAAATGGCAGCAAGAACGGGGCAGGCGCGAGGCTGCCGCGGCAGCCAAATACCGAAGCCGGGTCGAGCAAACAGCGACAGCATACAGACAGGCATTGGCGAACCCGGTCGGCCGAGACTTCGTCGTCCCACGCGAGGTCGAGCTTCAAGCGATCGGTCTTGCAAAGTTTGTCGGCCGCGACGTCCCGGGCTTCGCCTGTTTTTCCGAACCGCCGGCGGTATGGAGCCATCATCCTGGCCGAGGTCTTTCATGATCGCTGCCTCGGCAACGCCCAGTGCAAAGCCGTGCCGATCGTCAACCATCTGGAAAAACGCCGGCTGATCCAAAAAGCCTTTCTGCGTGTGTCTGGCGAGGTGGCAGACGATGTCACCGCGATCGATGCCCGCTTCGCCCCGGCGTGGAAAGCGGTCGACAATTATCTGAAATATTTGCTCGGTGAGGGTGTCCTTATCCCGCAAGGCCTCGGTGTCATACTCGCCCCGGCGTTCGCTAAACCATGGAACGCGAGGACCCTGGCTGCAAACCAAAGAACCGGTTTGATTCAGGAGACCGTGCAGCGGGTAGGGTGGATACTTGGCGAGCTTCCCGAAGACGAACGAGCCGGCACAACGGTCGACCAGTGGCTGCAATCGATCCACCAGGAATCCGGTTTGACCTATGACAAGGCACTGCGCTCGGAGGTCGAGGCTCCCAAGATCATCGGCGAAATCGCAACCATTGTGCAGATGCTGGAAGGAAACGGTCCTCTTTTCTATGGGAGCGCAGGGCTGCCTATCGGCAATGCGATTTCCCGCCGCAAAGCCAAGATGGAAGAACAGGCCGAAGTACGCCGCCAACGGCAGCTGTTGGAGGCAAGTCGCCTTCGTCACTCGCGGCGTGACCGTTTATGCGTCGATGCGGAAACGGAATTGAACGGCGAGGATCGAAGCGCTTTCCTGCACACCAAACGAGCGGACATGAACGACATGACGCCCGTGGAACTGGCGGAAGACAGCGAGTCTGGATTGACCCGCGCGCGGGAGGCTCTGTCGGTCTTTGTTAGCCAGCGCCGCATGGAAGCTGCGGCTGCGTCCGAGAAAGCGGACTATCAGGACAAGATCCGCGAGCTGGCAGAAGCGCGACTTTCCCCCGCGGACGCGATGGCGTTTCTGAAGGCACGTGAAGACGATATCGGAGCCCCACTGCAATACGTCAAAGACGAAAGGACGTTTCAGAAGGCCTGTGCGAGACTCACGCAATGGGAGAACGAGTTCGGGAGCCCGTTTTGAGATTCGGGTGCGTTGAACGAATCGTTTGGACGCAGATCAAGATGGCTATTGAAAAATACGGCAACCTCATACATATTGTCTTACACCAGACATTTTGAGGTACTCGTACTATAATGATATCCGCCGCACAATGCCGCGCCGCCCGCGCGCTGCTCGACTGGAGCCAAGACGAGCTCGCGCAGAATGCGCAGGTCGCCCGGGCGACCATCGCCGATTTCGAGCGCAATGTCAGACAGCCCATGCGCAACAATCTGATTTCCATCGTCAGCAGCCTTGAGGCTGCGGGGATCGCCTTCATTGCCGAAGCAGAGGACGGCGCCGGCGTCGGCGTGAAGTTCCGCAAGGTAGAGCTTGAGTACTCGAAGAGCCTGAGGCAGGCGGCCGACGGCCTGATCCTGCCGGCGCGCCACAAAGGCACGGCGTTGTCGGTCTACATCTCGCGCGACTTGATCGACGACATCGATCGGACCAACTACCGGCCGGCCGACTGGCTCGCTGCGGTGCAGAAGCATCTCCCTATCTTCCTGCGGGCCACGGAGGAAGCCATCCTGAAGGGCAAGGTGTCAAGCGACGCCAAACTCGTCCTCTCGCACGATGATTTTCCGTACGGCACCTTCTGATGCAATTTCAGAATAAGAAGGCGCCGCTGTAATGGCGCCTTCTCACATCCATTAGGCAACGACACGCCCGACACTGCAGCGGAAGTGCAGATCGCGCTCGATCGGCAGGTGCAGGCCGCGCATTTCTTTCAACTCGCTTAGACGTTCAATTGGTTACGTCGCTGGACATTTAGAGAACGAAGATGGCGAAGCGTCGGGTTCAAACTCCAATGACGCGCCTGCTATAGGGCTACAAAGAGCTTGCTTTTCACGTTTTTGTTTCATATATCTGAGTTGTGAAACATAAACGTCGCAAGGCGAGTTAGGCTCTTCACGTGGAAAATGTTATCCCCTTTCCCTATGCGGTTGCACCGGTCCAGCCGGTCGGTCATTTCATCCGTCTCGGTGAATCCGGCTACAACAAGCTTGCCGATTTGCATGCCGCGGGACGATTTCCGGCGACGCGCCTTGTGGTGGACGCCTCACGCATCAAGCACCAAAGGGAGCTCATATCTGCATTGCGCGCAGGCGGCGCCGAGTTCGTGCTTGATACGAAGGTGGCCGAGCTTTCTGTTTTGGAGAAGTTTGCAGGCTATGCGCGTCACGCACCATGGTCCGCGATGGGGCAGAGCAGGCCCCTTGCTCCCGAGCATTTCGATCCGCAGCATGCCGGTGACATTTTCGGGCAGATCGCGCGCATGGCCGTCGAGTATGGAATGGATGCCGTGCTGGCGCCGAGCCATTTTCTAGGTGATCCGACTTTCGCCGGGTGGTTTAAGATTGATCGTGCCTCTTGCCTAGCGTTGCGCAACGCGCTCGACCGCGAAGGCGGCAACCATATCGCCGTCGACTACCAGCTGATCGTACCCCACACGAAGCTCAATGAAGATGTCACCCGCAGTGAGATTCTCGATGGCTTGCACGATCTTGCCTATGACAATCTTTGGATTCGCGCATCGGGATTCGGACATAGCTCGGGTCCGCTGGCGACGCGCCGCTTCATCTCGGCTCTCACCGGATTGCACAATCTCGGCAAGCCGATCGTCGCAGATTACCTGGGCGGGCTGAACGGTCACGCAGCTTTGGCTTTCGGAGCGATCTCGGGGCTGTGCCACGGCATCGGCGAGAAGGAAAGCTTTGACGCGCGTTCGTGGCATTTGCCGGTCGAGAAGTCGGAGGATGGCAATTTCGGTCGGGCGACCCGGGTGCAGATTTCCGGCATTGACCGATCGGCGACGGTACCGGAATTAGAGCTTATGGCGAGTGCCTACGGGGCACGCCAGTTGGTGACGTGCTGCGATCGGGCGTGCTGTGCACATGGCCTCAAGAGTACACTGGCCGACCCGCGTCAACATGCTGCCTACCAGAGCTTCACCATGATCGCGGAACTCGCCTCCGTGCCCGATCATAATCGCGCAGGGCATTTCCTGAACGGGCGCATGGTCGAGGTTGACCGCAAGGCGCGCCAGGTGAAGGATTTGAAGTTCGATGTCGCGAAGGCCGCTGAGCGAAATATCGATGTGGCAAAATTGACCAAGCGGCTGACCGATCATAGCAAGCAGATCGGAAAAATGCGACTGACCCTTGAAGATTTACACGAAAGCCGGGCAGATGGCGCGCCACGCGCGCGGCCGATCACTCAGCGCGGCAACGGGCAACGACTAGGCATAGCAGGTTCCAGATGAGTATGGTTCAAGAGGGCGCAGTCGTCCGGTTTTTAGGAGAGCTGCAAGATCTTGGCGGTCTCAAATACTCGGACATCGCCAACATAACCGACGTGTCCAAGGCGACCGTCTCGCGGTGGAAAGCAGGCTCGATAAAGCCCCACCCCCGCAACGAACTGATCCTGTCAGATCTGCACTACATCGTCGGGCGTTTGCAGGAGTATTACACGGCGGATGAGATTCGCTCCTGGCTATATGCGCGTCACCCGCAGCTCGATGGGCAACGGGCGATCGAGCTCATCAATCAGGGCAAATCGATCGAGGTGCTACAGATTCTCGATCGTCTCGAGGCCGGGGCGTATCTGTAACCCATGACAAGGAAGACAACACCTCGGGACAGCAGACTCATCGATGCTCTGGAGGTGTTCCCCCATACGCCGTTTGTGACGACCGCATGGCGTGTGGTGCGCGATGGGCGCGACGTTACCCAATGCAGCGCATCCGGCGGACGATGGGACGACGGCACGTTTGATGTTCTCTACACATCGCTAGCGCGCGACGGAGCGATCGCCGAGATGTATTTCCATCTTCTGCGAGGACAGCCGGTTTTCCCGTCCAAGGCCCAATTCCGACTCTATGAACTCACCGTGTCGTTGAGCGAGGTATTGCGGTTGCCCACGTTACCTGAGCTTGCGGCGCTTGGCCTCGATACGAGTCGCTACGGACAACTCTCCTACGCTGAACGCATGCTGGAATATCCTCGGACACAGGAAGTCGCGGAAGTAGCGCATTTCATGGATTTCGACGCTCTGATGGTGCCGAGCGCCAGATGGCCTGCTTCGAATTTGGTGATTTTCTGCGACCGCCTCGCAGCCGACAGTTTAGAGGTCGTCCAGGATCACGGCCTCATCGACTGGCGGGCATGGCAGCGTGCGAACAACGTGGCACTGTGACCCCCCACATGCACCCGGCCATAGCCGCGGACGGTATGCGACCGCGCTGTTCCGACTGGCGATGCTGCCGTCGCCCCTTGCCGAAATCGCGCTTCGCTACGACAACTAGCGCACGATAATTCCACCCTATAAGCGAGACTCCCCTTCCGATGGTTGCGCGATAGTACCCATGGCAAAAACAAAGAAAAATCGTGACGTCCATCCGCCGGAGCTGGTGCGGCAGTTCTTCGCTCGCAGCGACTATCTCGACACCATGGTGCTGCGCCCCTTAAGCCACATCACCATGAATTGGGAAGCAAGCTGGGATGGTGAGACATATAGTCTCGAGGCAGGGAGTTTTGCGGGCGACCTAAACGAGATTATCGAACAAATTGCCGTCGCTGCACGACCTGATCGCTACCATGACAATGAAGACAGATTGGCCGAAAGAGTGATTGCAGAGCTGCATTGGCCCATCCAGAAAAAAGGTGGGCTTTGGGTAGGTGCGGACTATCAGTCGATCCTGGAACAGGGCGCATTCAGTGATCTGGGCCAGCGGGAACTTGCTGCAGCAGCGGCCGGCCGGGTGCATATGGCGCTCGATTTTGGCCAGACACATTTTGACGACATGGACGATGGTCACATGGCGATGCTGACAGGACTAATGACCATCATGATCTACCATCGCTATTGCGACGGTTCGTCGGTGATGATGCCGGACGAGGACGAATAGGCTTATCGACGCTGGCACGGTCGTTGTCCTCTGAGCCTTGGGAGGCCCAATCCGCAACGGTCGGGCAGGTGATAGGACAAGGATGTTTGGGCTAGGCCATAGCGCCCAAAATGCTCATAACTCTCGTTAAGGTCTCAACCTGGCGAGATTGAAACTCGGCAACCAAAGCCGGGAGCCTCAGGTTGATCCTGTCCTCCCCTCCAAAAAAGAGATTGCGGTTTACAGACCTATCAAAGCGGCCCCCGGTCATATCCGGCAGAAGGACAAATTTCTCTACTGCAACGCCACCTTCTATCCGTTCATACGCTTTTGGCATGTCGTCCAACAGGCCGTCATGAATGATGTGATTTCGCAGAGTTTCAACCGTGATCAGGAACTCGCAGGATTCAAAAAGCGTACCCGCCTCGCCGTTGAAACTCACTCGCTTCCGGTCGCCGTATTGGGCGCTTAAGCTGGATAGACGGGGATACTTACGGAAATCCCGCCTGAGGTGTTCCGCTTCAATCGCGACCTTCACGGTGTAGTCGAGCAAGCTATGCATGCGCACGAAAATGAAACTGAGATAGGCAGACAATTTTGTGGTCACGGGCGAGCTTGAATAGCGAAGCCCGTCTTGATGCTTCATCGGGGGGTAGAAAAAACTCTCGGTGTTAAACGTGAAATAGAATTCGCCGACTAGCTGCTCTATTTCCTTCGCACATTCCTGGATCGAGGCAACCAAATGTTGGCAATCATAAAGGTACAGGAACCGGTTAAGCTCGGGAAATGCCGCAGTTTCAACAAGGGCTTTCTCAAAGATCACCCTTGAAATTGGTGCCTCGGAATTGTGTCCGGCGATACTCACAAACGGGGGCAGCCTGTAGACGAGATCGTCATAAGGAACGCCTTTCATGATCGCCTGCTTAAAGGCGCTATGGAGCTCGACGCACACCGTCTCAACGTCCAAGAGCGCGCTGCCTTGGGAGATTCGCCAGGCACCTTGCGGATCAAACTCGAAATATGGCCTGCCGTCGTTCGGCGGAGCCTCCGTTGGAAACCCGTCAAGATGCAAATATCTGGGCGCTGCGCTCATCAGATTAGAATCCGCTCCGCCTCGTCGAGTGTCCCGTCATCGTCGCGCCGGCCGTAGAGCTGGTCGTTGGGAAGCGCCAGCGGGCCCGCTCGCAGGCGGCGCCCACCAGGACGGGAACGGGACTGAAAACGCTACGAGATGATTCATGCCCGACCCCACGCATCAAATCTTCGAAGCAGGAGGGCAGCTGTCAAAAGCACAATGTGTAGCCGAAATGTGCTGTCGTCGGGCTCTGAGAGCCCCGGATGCGACCCCGCTGGCGCCAGCCGCTTGAACAGACCATTGAGGAACCCTCTGCCGTCATTGTCCCATTCGTTGAGCGCAATGCTGAGAAAACCGGCCGCTGCGAGCTTGGTCCGCCGTGGCTGGCCGCTGGCTAGTACAGCTGCAGATGGATCGATTTTCACTGCCATCTCGTCGAGCACCGAATCGAGAAAATTGCGAAGCTGTCCGTTCGCACTGGCCCATTGGCCTCGCGCGTGAGCGTCGAGCGCCTGGTCTAGATGTCCCTTCGCGGTAGTGAAACCGTGTCGGTCGAGCAGCACCGTCATCTCGGACTGAACCTCTGGCGTGACAATATCCTCGGGCAACGTGCGGCGCAGCTTGCCTGCTATGACTACATAGTTGTCCTGCGCTAAGGCATGCTTGAGCGGTACGTACACAGGGTGAAGAGTGACGGGTTCAGACCAGGGGTATTCCGGCTCTTCGGACGGCATGTGCCGGACCGCTCTTTCAACCAGGACGTTTTCCAGCAGGCCGCCGTTGACCTGCTGCTCTGGGTTAGCATCCACAAACGCCTTGAGGTCATTCATTCGCTTCTTGACGCTGAAGCCGTCGCTTCGAAGCTGGCGATAGACGTCCGGCCCGAATTCAATGAATAGCGCGCTGGTTTCGGCCTGCGTCGAAACCGATTCCAGAACGTCGATCGCCGCGAGCACCGTGCGACGGGAAAAGAGCGGCCCCATTAGAACCTCTTCCAAAGCTGACAACAAAATAGGTTTTCATAGCCTACTGCGATGGGCGAAGGGAGACACGTGTCTTTCCCTCGCATTTTCGCTGGCCACCGGCATTGACAGAAGGTCGCAAAATGTACGACATTGTGTCGTCATTTTGACGACGGGAGATGCTGATGGCTGGGCTGGAGATACCCGAGGACATTTTCGATCGTAAACCTACCCCGGAAGAACTGACGCGGAGATTAACCGCCGCGCTCAAGGAGTTGATGCTCACACCAGGCGACCTCGCCGGCTTCATGGAGAAGAATCGCGACTATCGCGAGAGCTCGGCGACGATTCGAGGAATTCAGCGGATGGTGTCAGGTGAAACCCGCGTCTCCGGCGAGATGATGGTCATTGTGAACATGCTGCTGCGCCAGCACCGCCGGCTCAAGGCCCGCTATCCCGATCTCAAATGGGAGCGGAATCAGCACGGCGCCTATTGGGCGCAGGTCGAGGATTGGTATGTTTATATTTCGCCGCAGACTCGCGGCCGTTGGATCCTCTCTTGTAGTCACGGGCAAAGCCCCAAGGATTACAGCCCGCCTTTTGGTCGCTGGCTGGATTCCCTCGATGAAGCAAAGACCAAAGCACTTGCTTGCGTCGAAGAGGGGATGAACAATCTGGCTGAGTTCTCCTACGAAGCTACCTAAGGTGCGAGACGCGAGCCTTCGCCATTCCGCTGGCCGTCTCTGTAATTCGTATCGATTAGACGGGCTCCAAGCCAAGCAAGTTTGTCCATCCTCGACCAACATTGTTCATGATGGCACTAAGTGACCGAGTGCCCGCGCGCGTAGCAATGACAATCTGCGGCACGCCTGTCGGCAGCCCTTCCAAAAAAATCGAAGGCGCGTCGTGGGAAATCTCGATGACACGGTTTCTTTTAGGCACATGCAGGATGGTCGGCGAGTTCAACTCTGCGTGCTTGATGGCATCCGCGACTTCGCCCAGAACCTTGTGATCGTCAGGTCTCGGGTCGCCATTGGCCGCCACGGTAGCGTTTGATAACAGATGGCGCGCAGCCGCTTTGTCCGTAGCTGGCGGCTTGATAGTCGCCAGAGCTCTGCGCTCTAAGAGCCTTCTCTGATTGGGGTCGTTTAGGTCAAGCCCACTCCTGCACTTTTTTCTGGACCGTCCCGTAGGTCACTCGCTTCTCTTCGCGATCGGCGCTCTGGCCGCCGCATGATGGGGTCAGGAGAGCGAGGCGTCTCAATCTGTTTCACGACCTTGCCGAG
>NZ_JBJACT010000063.1:0-15259 GCF_044778005.1 Mesorhizobium sp. IMUNJ 23033 | reverse complement strand
CCTCAACACCGGCTTCCAGACACAAAAGGGCTACATCGGCGAGCGCTTCGATCCCGAGACCGGACTGCTCTACCTCAATGCCAGATACATGGACCCGGTGCTGGGACGGTTCATCTCACCGGATGACTGGGATCCGACGCTGCCGGGTGTGGGCACCAACCGGTATGCATATGCTCGAAACGATCCGGTAAACAAGAGCGACCCCAATGGACATATGTTCGGTGACTGGTTCTCGAAATCTGAAGATCGAGATGCGACAAACTCTTCAAACGCCGATCATGCAGATGCTGAGGCAAAAAAGGCGAGAGAGGAAGGTGATCCTTACAATCTAGCACCAGATTGGGACGAGTTTTCACGCCAGAGCCGCGAACGTGTTGGCAAGACGACTCCCGAACTGATGGCAATGGACGCCATGTCAGTGCTTGAAAGCGTTGGCTGGGTATCCAGCGCACGAACAATTGCTGCTGCCCCGAGCTTAGTCGCTCCCAAAGCAGTGGAAAGCGTTTGGTCTCTTGGTCCGGCGCCCCGGGGAAAAGCTATTGAGAAGGCGCTTGGGCAAAATTTGCCTGATAGTTACCCGGTCGTCGACAAAATTGCGGGCGGCACTGTCACTAGCATTAAGAGTGTAGACCTCAACGCGAAGACATACCAGAATGCTAATACTCTAGGTCAATTACTGAAAGGATATGTGGACAAGGTCAAAGCGTTCAATGGTGCGACCTACGCTGGCCGGACAATCAACTCGGCACAAATATCTGACCGGGCATTGCAGGTTGCTGTGCCCAATAGCGGTAGTGCGGCGCAGCAGGCAGCTATTAGCGAAGCTATGCGATACGGAGCGTCGCGAGGTGTTAGTGTGAGTGTCTCTACATTTCCATGACAATGTCGGAGGAAAACGGCTTGAAATCTGCAACGGCCTACGAACGGAATGAGACGCTCTTTATCTTTAGTCAGTCGAAGACAACTATGGGATTGTGGATTGAGGAACGACCAACCCTAGTTGTTCAAAAGAATGACGTGGATGAGATAAGGACGGCTGTTTTGAACTGTCTTCATCTATCTAAAGATGGCGTGCCTCATCCTCGACAGGAGGATTGGCCTAAGTTGAACAAAGAGTTCGCCGAATCCCTTGGCGTGAAATCATTCAGCACCTTCGCCAAGACGGCCAAATGCGTTAACATCACTCAAGATGGTGGCATCATAAGGCTTGTTCCTACACAAAACGGCGGAACTAAATTTGGATTTACGCCACTAGAAGATAAAACTCGGATATTGCGCGAGACCGACGACGGCCTAGGTGCGGCAGTAATATTCGCGTTTGATGATTCTAAATGAAGCGTTCTTTCACTTGAACCTTCCTCCATGTTCGCCCCACCATCGTTATGTATAGATTGACTGCATAGCTCACCTTGCCCGCATCATTGTTCTCGAATTACGGTGACAGTGCACTTTTTGCCATGTCCTCCCGACTGTTATTGTGTGTGGATTGACCACATGGCTCGCCTCTGCCGTATCGTCGTTCCTGGCCTGCCGCACCACGTGACGCAATGCGGTAACGGGCGCGCCAGAGTGTTTTTCACGCCCAGAAGACTATTCCCTCTGGTCGAGCATTGCCGCGTCGCCGATGTCGGCATCTGGGCGTGGTGCCTATGCCGAACCATGTACACCTGATCCTGAGGCCAGCCGACCCGGATGGCCCGCGGCGCGCGCGCCAAAGTGCGCTGGATCTGATCGGCCAAGCGTCTTTACCAGGCAGGGCGACGCCGATCGCAACCGTGCCTTCTCGGCTTCCAACCGGTAGAGCCACGCCTGCCACCATCCCTGTGGATAGACCCGAAATAGCCCCATCAATCCAAGCGTCGCACCCCAAGAAGCCCTAGACTGAGCCCCCAGGGGAATCGGGTGGGATGTCGATAAAGCGGTATAGTCGCGTCGTGTTGTGCATGCTGCTGGCGACGGCGGGATGCACCTCCCCGTCCGGCAAGGATTTTTTCACCGAAACCGTCGAGAGCCTGCACGCGAAAAACTCGCCCTTGCGGGCCGGCTATGGCGGCTCCCAGACGCTCACTTCGGCGGCCGGCGAGGCGCAGCGCTTTTCCGGCGCGCAATATCAGGGGTCGGGTCAGTTTGTCTCGTCCGCCGCCCCGGTCACCCAGGTGACCGCCAATGGCGCCGGCCAGTTCGAACTCAATCTGGTCAACGCACCGGTTGCCGAGGCGGCCAAGGCGGTGCTTGGCGATGCGCTGCATCTCAACTACATCGTCGACCCACGCGTGCAGGGCACGGTGACGCTGCAGACCTCGCAGCCGGTGTCGCAGGATGCGCTGGTCGACATCCTGGAATCGGTGCTTGCGGTCAATGCCGCCGGCATCACCAAGCGCGGTGGCACCTACCAGGTCGTGCCGCTCTCCGAGATCATGGCCAGCACGCCGCCGGTCGGTGTGCCGTCGGTCTCGCCATCCGGGCCTGGCGTCAAGGTGCAGGTGCTGCAGCTGCAGTACATCGCGGCCGACGAAATGAAGACTATTCTGGAGCCGATCACCCGCCAGGGCTCGGTGCTCAGGGTCGATCCCACCCGCAACCTGATCACCGTCGCCGGCAACAGCAGCGACCTCGATGCCATCCGCGAAGCGGTTTCGGTGTTCGACGTCGACTGGATGCGCGGCATGTCGGTGGCACTTCACCCGTTGAAGACCTCCAAGCCGGAGGCGGTCGCCACAGAACTCGATGCGATCTTCGGCACCAAGGAGGGGCCGGGTGCCAAGCTTATCCAGTTCATCCCCAACGACCGGCTGAATTCGGTGCTGGTCATCACCTCACGCCCAACCTATCTCGCCCGCGCAGCGAGCTGGATCAGTAAGCTCGACAAGCTGGCTGAGACCAATGAAGACCAGCTCTTCGTCTACCAGATCCAGAACCGCCCGGCCAAGGAACTGGCGCAGGTGCTGAGCTCGGTTCTCGGCACCTCGGTCAAGGCCGAGGGCGAAGCGGCCGGCGCGAGTGTATCGCCCGACATGACGCCGATCGCCCTGCAGTCGGACGGCGTCACGCCGGCGCCGCTGACTGGCCCGTCGCCTTCGCTGCCCACGCAGGATGGCGAATCGCCCACCCATGCCAAAGTCGTCGCCGACGTCGAGAACAACGCGCTGCTGATCCAGACGACGGGGCGCGACTATCAGCGCATCCAGCAGATCCTGACCAAGCTCGACGTGCTGCCGACGCAGGTCATGCTGGAGGCGGTGATCGCCGAGGTGACGCTGAACGACGAGCTGAAGTTCGGCCTGCGCTGGTATTTCGAAAACAATGGCATGGAGATTTCGCTCTCCGACGTGGCAAGCGGATTTACGGGCGCTGCGTTCCCCGGATTCGCCTGGAGTTATGCGACCGACAACATCCAGGTGACGCTGAATGCGCTGTCCAGCATCACCGATGTCAATGTCATCTCTGCGCCGACGATCATGGCGCTCAACAATCAGAAGGCCATCCTCCAGGTCGGCGACCAGGTGCCTGTTATCACCCAGCAAGCGGTGGGAACGGGGACCGTCGGTGCGCCGATCGTCAATTCGGTCGAAATGAAGGACACCGGCGTCATTCTCACAGTCACGCCGCGCATCAACAATGCCGGCCGGGTAATGCTCGACATCCAGCAGGAGGTCAGCAATGTGAAGAAGACGACCACCTCCGGCATCGATTCACCCACCATCCAGCAACGCAAGATCCAGACTCGCGTGCTGGTGAACGATGGCGAGAGCCTGGCGCTCGGCGGTCTCATTCAGGAAAACAATAGCGTCGATCGCGGTCAGGTGCCGATCCTCGGCGACATCCCGATCATCGGCAATGCGTTCAAGAACAAGACTGACAGCGTTGGACGGACGGAGCTGATCATCTTCATCCGCCCGCGGGTCGTGCGCGACATCACCGAAGCTCGCGAGGTCACCGAGGAATTCCGCGGCAAGATCAGATTGCAGACGCCGCTCCAGAAACGACGCGGCGGCACCAAGCTGCAGCAGGATCTGAAGAGGCTGGCGTATTGACCATGGCCGCTCACCCCTCTCTGATGCTGGCCGCGACGGTTGCGTTGCTTGCGATCCTGTCGGGTATTTCGATCGCCGATTTCCCGAGGCAGATCATCCCGGACCCGCTCAATCTGGCCCTGGCCGGCGTCGGACTTGCCTACCAGATGGCAACCCAGGCGGACGGCCTTCCGCAGCAAATCCTGTTCGCCGCCATGACGTTTGCCGCTGTCTGGCTCGTCAGGCGCTGCCATTTCGTCATGACCGGCCGCATCGGCCTCGGCCTCGGCGACGTCAAGATGCTGGCCGCCGCCGCATGCTGGGTCAGTCCGCTGCTGCTGCCGGTCCTGCTGTTCATTGCCAGCGCCAGCGCCCTGCTGTTCGTCGGCGGGCGCGTGGTGGCGACCGGGCCGGCAGCCGCGCAGGCGCGCATTCCCTTTGGTCCGTTCATCGCGCTGGGTCTGTGCTGCACCTGGGCGCTGGAGCAATTTGCGGGTTCGAATATAGGGCTGCTTTGATGACCAATCTCCGCTTCATTCAACCGGTTGGAAAGCCGCTTGAAAACCTTGGGCGCGACGACCGCGAGAGTGGCTTTACGCTGGTCGAGCTTTTGGTCGTGCTTGCCATCATCGCGCTGATCGCCACGCTCGCCGCTCCACAAGTTCTGCGATATCTCGGCTCGGCCCGCACCAACGCGGCCAAGGCGCAAATCCGCAACATCGAAAGCGCGCTCGAACTCTATTACGTTGACAATGCGAAATACCCCACCGGCGAAGAGGGCCTCTCCGCTCTGGTCGAGCCCCCTGCCGGCGAAGCGCGCTGGAACGGACCTTATCTCAAGGGCACAACCGGCCTGAAGGATCCGTGGGGAAAACCCTACTCCTACGAAGTGAAGGCCGATGCGAGCGGCGTGGTCATCCGCACCCTGGGGCGCGACGGCAAGCCGGACGGAGCCGGCGAGGACCAGGACATCAGCAACTAACCGGAGTTGACCCATCCGGAAGAGGTGGGACCATCAGTTCGCGCGTTGCGCCGGAACATCCGCCAGGTCGAGGCGGGCAAAACCCTTGGATGAATAGGCCGCGCCATCCCTCACCACCGAGAGCGTGAAGCGCACTGCGGCGGGCAGACGCCGCGGCGCGTTCCAGTTCGCGGACCACGACAAGCGCCGCGCCGAGCTATCGAGATATTCGAACTTTATTGCACTCATGCCGGCGATCAGCGGCACCGGTTTGCCCGCGCTCGATGGGTCGGCTTCACCGCCGCGGCGTATTTTTTGGACAATCGTCAAGGCGTCGCCTCCTATCGAGACCGCGATTTCCCGCAAGGCGGAGGAATTGAAACCGATCGCCTGAATGGCGTTGAATTCGATGCGTGCGCTGTCGCCGGTGAGATAGACCACCCTTTCCGGCGACGACTGCGACAGCGGCAGCGGCTCGGCGCTGCTGATCGCCGTTTCAAGCAACCGCGATGCGGCGTCGACCTCCATCTGCATCTCGGTCGCCTTCTGGATGCGCATCATCGTGCGGGACTGGCCGAGGAACACGATCATCAGCGAAGAAATCACGCCGACCATGGCGAGCCCGACCAGCACGTCGATGAGGACAAAACCCTCGACCGATGCCGGTGACTTGGCAGAGCCGCTCATTTGGGGCCGGCATCCTTCACCGGTACGAAGGTCAGGAACGGCCCGCCGGGCGTCGCCCCGCTGGTTTTCGCGATGACGATGGCTGCAAGTTTCGCCTTCGACACCTCGATCGTGCGGGCCTTCAGCCGCCAGCCGGACTGGGTCAGCTCGCCCGCGGCATTCGTCCCGGCATTGGCTTCGAAATCCGCCAGCACCGCGCGCATCGTCCTGGCGGCTTCGACCTCAGCCCTGGCCGCCGCAATGCTGCGGCTGGCCACCACGATCGACTGGCTGGCGATGCCGAGCACAAGCGCCAGGATCGTCATTGCGACGACCATTTCGAGAATCGAAAAGCCGTCTTCATCGGAAGCGGACGCCGCCTTGGGGATCATGGCAAATTGCGCCGCGTCGTAAGGCCGGTCAGCCAATTGACCTCGATTCGCGCCGCCTGGCCTTTCCCGTTGAGGTCGATGTCCATGCCCGAGGCACTGCCGTCCGGAAGGAAGGTCAAGGTGGCCTGCCGTCCAGCAAGAACGGTTTCCTGGCCCGTGGTCACGGTCATCTTGAACTCGTCGGGCACGGTGAGCACGGTGCGCTCATCGAAACGAATCGCACCAGCGCGCGGATCGAAGACGATCCGTTTCGGCCCGGCCGTCGCAATCGCCAAAGTGCGCGACAGGCGCAGTCGCATGGTGACCTCGCTGACCACACTCTCCAGGCTCTTTGTTCGATAGCTCTTGGCGATGCCCGGTGCCGCTATAGCCGCGACCATGGCCAGGATCGCCAGCACGACCAGCATTTCGACCAAGGTAAAGCCGGCTGTTGCATCCCTTTCGATGGTCGGCGCGATCGTCATTTCAGCGCCACATCGTTGATGCTGAGGATGGTGGTCATGACGGAAATCACCAGGCTGCCGACGAGGAAGCCGAGTGAAATCGTCAGCGCCGGCGTCAGCAGCTTCAGCACCGTGTCGATCCGGCGCGACAGTGCTGCCTGGCGCATCCGTCCGGCGCGGTCGAGCACCACGGGCAGCGCGTTGGCGTCTTCGCCGAGCGAGATCAGCGACGTGGTCGCATTGTCGAAAATGCCCGACTTGAGGATTGCCGCATGAAGCCGTGCGCCATTGGCGACGTCGTCCTCGATCGAGGCAAAGCTTGCCCGCAACGAGTTCTGCCGGGAAACGTTGCCCGCCAGGCCAAGCGCCTCGGTGATCGCTACGCCATTGCCGAGCAGCAGTGAAAGCGTCTCGAGATAGCGAGCGATCACCGCATCCTTGACCAACGAGCCGAACAGCGGCAGCTTGAGCAGCCAGCGCGAAAGCATGATCTTTGCCCCGGCCGACCGCGAAACGAAGAGGTAGAACAAAAGGCCGATCGTCGCCGCCAACGGAAAGACAAACGGGTAGTCGTTGAAGACCGTTCCGAGTGCCGACAGCATGGTCATGGTGAAGGGTTTTGCCGCCGAAGAGCCTTCGAAGATGGGCTCGAGCGCTGGCACCAGCACGGTCGCCAGAATGATCAGCGCGCCGCTCATCACCACCAGCAGAAAGGCCGGATAGGTCAGCGCCTCGACGATGGCGGTGCGGCGTTTTGCGGTCGTTTCGAACGTCTCGGCCAGGCGCTGGCAGATGAAGGCCATCTTGCCGCTGCGCTCGCCGCTGACGAGCAAGGCGGTGATGTCGGAGGTGATTCCCGGCAGGCTCGCGAACGCCTCAGCGATCGGGCGGCCGCCGGTGGTGAGATCGAGCACCGCCTGCAGCTGCTGCCGCCGCGCCTGGCTGGCCTCGCCCGAAATCACCGCGCTCAAGGCACGGTCGATGGTGAAGCCTGCGTTCAGGAGAACCGAAAGCTCGGAAAAAAGACGGCTGAGATCGACCCGCCGCGTAAAGGTCAGCCCACCGCGCCCCGGCAGCCGAAGCTGCTGCTTTTCTCCTTCCACAAGCGCCAGATGGTATGAGCGGCGCCCTTGCTGCGCCAGTCTGCGGGCAGCGTCCTGCTTGTTCGGCGCATCGAGGACGCCGGTTTCCCGGCTTCCGTCGGCAAGATAGGCGCGATAGGCGAAGGCCGGCATCAGCCACCCCGTTGAGGTCGATGACGCGCCGGACTTCGTCCATCGTCGTCACCCGCGCCTGCGCCAACGCCGTCGCATGGGCGGCCATCGGAACGAGATCGTCTTCCGCCGCAAGCCTGCCGATCTCCATTTCGCCGGCGCCTTGGTCGATCAGCTCGGCGATACGCGGCGACACCTCGAGCATTTCGTAAGTCACCGTGCGTCCTTTGTAACCGGACCCGTTGCAGGTCCGGCAGGCCGGGTCCGTGCCGTGGCAGGCCGGGCAGACACGGCGAAGTAATCTTTGCGCGATGACACCCCGGATCGTCGCACCCAGCAGATAGCCGTCGACGCCCATATCGCGAAGCCACGTCAGCGCTCCCGCCGCGCTGTTGGTGTGCAGCGTCGAAAACACCAGATGGCCGGTCAGCGCCGCCTGCACCGCGACCTGCGCGGTCTCGCGGTCGCGGATTTCGCCAAGCAGGATGATGTCGGGATCCTGCCGCAGGATAGAGCGCAGTGCGGCGGCAAAGTCGAGATCGATCGCCGGATTGACTTGCAATTGCGTGATCCCGGCCATGCGGTATTCGACCGGATCCTCGACGGTGAAGATCTTGACGTCCGGCCGCGAGCGTTCGGCGAGGACCGAATAGAGCGTCGTCGTCTTGCCGCTGCCGGTCGGCCCGGTGACCAGGACGATGCCGTTGGCGAACTGCGACATGCTCCTGATCTTGGCCTGCGCCTTCTCGTCGAAACCCAGCTTGTCCAGCTTCAGCTCGCCCCCGGCGCGATCGAGGATGCGCAGCACAATGGTTTCGCCATGGATGGACGGGATGACCGAGACGCGAAGGTCGACATCGCGGCCGCGCACCGCGATCCGCATGCGGCCATCCTGCGGCAGGCGCCGCTCGGCGATGTTGAGCCGCGACAGGATTTTTATGCGGGTCGAGATGCCCGACAGCATCGCGCTCGATGCCGTGTCGACGGTGGACAGCATGCCGTCATGCCTGAAGCGGATGCGGACATGGTCCTCGAGCGGCTCGATATGGATGTCGGTGGCTCTGGCATCGACCGCCTTGTGGATGGTGTCGGCGACAAAGCGCACGATCGGCGCCTCACGGGCAAAATCCTTCAGCCGTTCGAGGTCGTCGGGGCCGAAATCCAGGATCTCAGCACCGGTGGCCTCGCGCGAAACAGCCGCCAGCGCCGATTGCTCGAGCCGCTCAATGCATTCGACGATCCTGCGCCTCGGCAGGACCCGCAGCACCGGCGTCCGTTCATAGTGGAAGGCCAGCGCATCGATGGTTGCCGACGAGAACGGATCGGCCACCGCTACAACCAGATGCCGTGCGTCCATCTCCAGCGGCAGGATCGCGTTCTCGCGCAGATAGGAGAGCGGAACGCCCGCGACGATCGCGGCATCGATTTCCTCGGGGATGTCGACGGCCGCCGATATGTTCAGAAAGCGGCTCAGGCTGGCGGCGAGTTCCACCTCGCCGATCAGGCCGAGCTCCGTCATCACCGTATCGAAGGGATGCCCCGATGTCCTCGCGGCCCCCAATGCCCGCTGCGCGGCATGGGCGGTCAGCACCTTCCCGTTTTCGAGGAAGGCGAGGAACGCCTCCATTCCCGAACCCTGGGCGGCCGCGTTCATGAGGCAAACTCCCTCAGGGCCTGTGCCGCCTCGGCCCCGAAGAGCGCGTCGCAGTTCGTGGTGAAAGATCGTGCCGGTGCAGGGTCGACGGCGTTCGTGGGGTTCCTTGCAAGACGGCGAAAGCCTGCGACGCTGTCCGGAAACATCTCGATGATGAAGCCGGATCTGCCGACGATCGCCGAGCCGTTCCGCCTCGCGGTCACCTCGACGGTGAATGCCGGAGCAATTGGCGCCACCTGAGTGGTCGCCGCCCCCGTCCCGGGTTCGACAAGGGAGGCGCGAAGCCGACCTGGAGCATGCTCGAGGCTGGTCGTCCCGCGCTTCGAATGGACCGTGAAGACGGCGTAGAGATCCTCCAGTCGCTTCGAGCCCAGCCCCGAAAATTCCTTCAGCTCCGACACCGACTCGAAGGGGGCGCCCTTGCTCTCGAGCGGCCCGACGGAGGATGTCGCAGGATCGCTCTGAGCCGCGAAAGCGCTGGCATTAACCCGGAACCGCAGCGCTGCCTTGGCAAGGTCGCCTGCGGTCCCTCGGTCGAACCCGAGGGACACAAAACCAAGCGCCAGCAGATCGGCATCGGCGGCATTGAGATCGATCAGGCCATTGTGGTCCTGTATCCGCACCTCGAAGGTGAGCTCTCCGGACTGGCAGCCCATCGGCGTCGAATTCATGGCAAGCGTTTCGACCGGGCCATTGGTCAATTCGCTGGAAACCACATTGCTCAGCCCTTCGGCAAGCAGCGACAGCCGTTCCTGCTCGAGCCCATTGCTGGCGATCAGCAGCCTTGTCTTCGCCGTCACTGCGAACGGCACGACGATGGCCGAGACGATGAGCATGAAGACCAGCACGGCGACCAGCGAGAAACCGGCGCGGCCACTTTCGTCTCCATGGTGATTTCCGGTCATTCCGCGGCGCTCGCGGCCGGAGCAGCCTGATTTGGCGGACCCGGCGGATAGAGCAAGATGCGCGTCACCTTGCCGTTCCGCTCAAGCACGGCGCCATCCTTTTCGATCACCGAGACCCTCCAGTCATCGACGGTCTCGTCCTTGCCGTACCAATGCGTCGCATCGCTCCCCGCCTGACGCAGCAGCGCCTTTGCCGCGCCGCCGTGAATGCTGATCCCCAAGAGCGAAGGCGCGGCTGCCGGCGCAACCTCCGGCAGCGATTGCGCGGGCGGCTGCGGGGCAGCGTCGGCAGCCACCTCCGCCGGCGGCGGCGCGACTGGCTCGGGCACGAATTTCCGCCGGCTCGGGCTGAACAGCGGCCGGGCGAAGGTCTCGCTGAAATCGCCGGCATTGGAAAGCTGGAGCGATCCGGAGACACCCGTCGCCACCGCGCCATCGCGCGCCTTGGCCGAAGCGATCGGCGCGAGATTGACCGGCCGGTTGTACAAAGACGCGTTGACGGCACAGAGGCCCGCGATCCCACCCGCAATCGCAAGAGCCGCGAACCGCCCGCTCATGGCTTCGCCGCTCCGGAAACGGGCGCCGGTTTCGCCTGCAGCGGGCCGTAGAACAGGATCTCGGCGAACAGCTCCGGGTCGCCCTTGCGGCCTGCGGCCGGCCCGGTATCGGTCGTGCGCAAGGTCGCCTCATGGATGAACAGCACCGGCAGCGAGGTTTCGATGGTGAGAATGGCGTTGTGGATGTTTTCCAGAGGCCCCGAAAGGTTTGCCCTGAGCCCGATATAGTCGACGCCGGCTTCGCTGAGCGCCGGCGCGTTGCCGGCCGACAGCACCGTCACCCTGTTCGTAGCTGCGATCGCATTCAGCCGTGTCTGCAGGCCGCCACGAATGACGGCTTCGCTCTCCCCGGTCAGGAATTCCGGAGTGACGGTCGCCGCCGGATTGGATGCCGCCGCATTGTCCAGGCGTTTGGCGAGCTCCGCCACGCTGCGCAGCTGGCCCAGCACCTCGCGCTTTTCCATGATCCCGGCCTTGGCCGAGGCAATGCTGTCCAGCAACAGGAACACCACCCAGCCGGCGATGCAAGCCGCCGAAACCGCCATGGCAAGCGCAATCAGCCGGCGGACCATCGGGCGCGTGTTGAGGATGGCGGAGAGCATCGTCAGAACGCTCCGATCTTGGCGGTGATGGTGAAGTGCTCGCCATCCTGGCCCGGAACCTTGACCACGGGCGCCGCGAATTCGGGCGCCGAAAACAGCGGCGATGCGTCGAGTGGCTGAATCAGTTCGGCCGCCGACGGCGAAAAGCCGGTGATCGTCAGGTCGTCGCCCTTGGCCGACAGGTCGGTCAGCCAGGCCGTATCGGGAAGCAGATGCGTCAGCTCCGCCCAGACGCGCACCAGCGAGGCGGCGGTCTTCTTCTCCTCGCGGATCTTCTCCACCTGCTCGATGCCGGTCTGGCGCCTCTGTAGCGAAGCGCGCGCCGCCTTGGCCACGATCTGGGCATCGGCAATCCGCTCATCCAGCTCAGCACTGGCCTCCCAGTAACGCCATTGCGCATGGCCATAGGTGAAAACTACGGCGGCAGCCAGCACCGAGCCTGCGGCGATCCAGGCTATCCTTCTGCGCCGGTCGCGCGCCGTCAGCGGCCAGATAGTGGCCAGGCTGAGATCGTCCGCGAGCCGGGCGCGGTTCGCATCGGCGAGAGCCAGGCTGCCGACCGTTCCGCCGGCGCGACGGATCGCTTCGAGCGCGGCGGCAAGCGTCTTGGTCTTGACGACATGGTAGGAGCAAGCCTGCTCCGGGTGCTCGGTAAAGACGACATGCACCTGCGCCGGGTCGAGCGGCGTCGAGGCCAACAGGTCGAGCTCCGCCATGGTGCGCGCCTGCCGGAGCGGCAGGCGCCGCGACGCCAGTTGTCGGGTCAGGAACAGACCGGGCTGGACCAGAATGTCGAAGCGCGGCCGCTTCCTGCGCTGTCCGCACTGTATCAGTGCCGAGATTTCATCCACGGTTGCGTCGAGTGGCAAAGGAATCGACTGGAATTCCGGCGCATCGGCCTCGCGCATACGGATGCCGTCATCGGCAATGTTGACGATCCAATCGCTGGTGGACGGTTGTTTTTGCCTGGAAAGAACCTGCGCAAAAACCCCTCGCAGCTCATCGAGCCACCAGTCGAAAAAATCCAGGAATTGCGCGTTGAGTGCCACAACCAGCCGCCCGCCACCCGGCTGATTCTCGGCCGAGGTCTTCAGATTGAGATTACAGTTGCTGGTGTGACGGGGATATCAGCGAGGGCGCTGGGGGCGGATTAGCCACAGGTTTGTTGATTGGTTGGAGCTTGCACGGTTCGGCACCAGGCACCGCGCCTAGATGCCGACATCGGCGAACCGGCAATGCTCGACTAGGAGGCTCTTGTAGAGCGCATAGTCTTCGGGCGTGAAAAACACCTTGGCGCGCTGTTACCGGCTATGTGCTGCGGCAGACCGGGGACGACCATGCGGGCAAGGCGAGCCATGCAGTCAATCCACACGTAAAAGCCGGCCGAACATGGGAAAAGTGCACTGCCACCATAGTTCAAAAGTCCACTGTCTCCTCAATTCTATTCATCCGGTAGTTTTTCTGGTTCCAAGCGCCCCCCTTTTAAGGACCCATACGCTGTCTGCCGTGGTAGAACTATCAACCCATTCTTGCCAGTGGCGACTGAGCCACGCTGGCGAAATAGCCCCCTTACCTGGCAGTTTCGCTTCCATAGGGAATATCACAAGTATATTTCCTGCGTCATAGCCGCATTCGCGAATAAGCCCTAAGCCTGATCCTTCAAGTGCCGAGAAAAGCATGTAATACAAGATTTCTTCACGCGGAACTATTCTTCTAAATCGAAATAGCGTGCCTCGGAAGAGAGGGCCTTCGCCTTGCATTGAGTTTAATTTTACCCAATTCATTTCTATATGTCCAAATCGTGTTTGCCTGATGGGTCTCTTGGTGCTGTTTGGTTTAAGTCTTTATCAAATTCTCCTAGATTTCCTCCACGCTTGTCTGTTTTCTCATATCTTCCTTTTTTTCTGTATCAACGGACCAATAATTTCCAACTCGGTCCTTATAGACGTCCCTTTTATTCTTTTTGGACGCATCGTTGTCCTTTGTCCAACCCCGATCTTGAGCCGCATCGCGAAGCGTGCTCTTGACCGTCGCCACGCGCTCATTTGCGTTCATGAACTTTATCGACCGCTCGAAATAAGCTGTTGTGGCTCGGACCTCATCTTTTGCCTGTTGCTCGGCCTGCGTTTGCGGAACGCCACGAGTTGTCAACGCTATCGTTCGATTGGTTATTTCACGCTGTTGCTCGGGAGTAAATTCTTCCCTCCTGCTGCTAGAGGTTGCACCGAACAACATCAGTCCTAGCCCAACGCCGATTGCGAGGCCGAGACCTCCCAACTTGTCATCGTCTAAAGTCGGGTCGATCCTCATTATCATGCGGTTATCTACGAAGGGCCTTCGGTCGATCATGTCATCGATCCCGTCGCCGTCGGCGTCGCCGTAGTGGCCCTCGCCATAAAGGTGGCCGTTTGGATCACTCCTATTGACGGGATCATTCTGACCGTAGGCATAGCGGTTCGTGCCGACGCCCTGCATGGTCGGATCCCAATCATCAGGTGAGATGAAGCGCACTGTTTCGACATCAGAGCGCGCTCTTTGGTGCCGTAGATGCGGCCCAAACGCCGCCGACGCAAAGGCACTGACTGTGCCGGAGATCATCATCGAAATGGCGAACAACACAGCCAATATGCGCTGCAGAATTCTGACCCCGTCGACATCATAAATTCCCCCACCTCGTCCAAATCCTCTATCTGTCTAGTTCAACGTCGGCTCGCGCCAGCCGAGCGTCTCGGCCTTAGCAAAAGCTTGCTTGTTGGCCTGGTAGAGGCCATTCGCATAAGCCACCTTGTTGGCCGGAATGTCGCTCTGCTTCGGATATTTCTTGATGATCTCGGCATCGAGCAGCCGGTAGTAGGCCGTGCCCTTTTTCACCAGCGTGTAGGCGTTGGCCGGATAGGCATCGATCAGCACATCGGCGACCGCGATCGCCTCCTCAAAGCGGCCGGTCTCCAGCCGACGATCGAGAATTGGCGTTGCCAGCACGGACAGCGCTTCCCGGCGCGACAGCGTCTTGAGATAGACGCCGTTGGCGATCGCCTCGTCGGTCATCGGCAGCTTCTCGCGATACCAGATGTCGCGCGTGAAGCCGGCGCCGCTGGTCGTTTCGAGATTCCAAACCTTGCCCGTCGCATCGTCGGTGAACTTTACGAACACATGCAGCGGCGCCGTTGACAGCGTCACGTTGAGGCCGAGCCGTTGTCCCAAAATGACGAACAGCGCCGGCATCGAGACGCAATTGCCTTTCCGGGTAGCGAGGTAGTTGCTCAGCGACTGCGAGCCGGGCTTCTGTCCATCGGGATCAGACAGATCGTATTCGAATGGCCGCCCATTGTTCCACCAGCCGCCCTCGTAGAGGAAGGTGCGCAGCGCCTTCATCTTCTCCATGCTGGTCGCGGCGGCATCGGGCGGCAACGAGGCGAGCATCTTCTGGACGGTGCCCACCATCCTGTCGATCTCGGCTTGCGCGCCGACATCGTCGATGGTCGGATCGTCGAACTTATCGACCGCCAGCTTCGCCCGACCGAAATCCATCTCGCCTTCCGGCGCATTGATCAGCGCGCGGACGAAGGCTGCTGGGTTCGATGTGCTGACGTCCTCGGCTGCTACGGAATGGAGTCCAATCAGCAGCAATAGACCTGCCACAATCGCTGACCAGATCGTCGGCGCAAATGCAATCTTCCCGGTTCGGGAGGCGGCGCTCATGGAGCGCGCGCCTTCACCTCGCCCTGATCCGCCGGCACATACCGCCCGAGCACTGGGTCCATGTACCGTGCGTTAAGGTAGAGGAGCCCGGTCTCGGGATCGAAGCGCTCGCCGATGTAGCCCTTTTGTGTCTGGAAGCCGGTGTTGAGG
>NZ_JBJACT010000062.1:0-16807 GCF_044778005.1 Mesorhizobium sp. IMUNJ 23033 | reverse complement strand
CAACGTCTCCAGACGCGTCGACGGCGTGAACTTGAAAAATGCGCTTGGCCAGATCAAGGCCCACGGTGGTAATCTGCATGGCGGATGGCTCCTTAGCTCGGGTTGCCTGACAGCAAACCCACTGTGGCACTGTGATGCCGGGAGCGGGAGCCATCCACCTCATCTGCTTTTGGTGTACGGGCGGGGTCGTTGGAATGAACCCACCCGACGACATTGTCACCAGGATCGCCGCCTGCGAGGACATGGAGGCGCCACACCTCCGAACCATCCGCTCGCCGGACGAGGCGAGGTGACCCTCGACGAACTGGTTGGTTACCCCTTCGTGGATTTCGAGATTGGCTGGGGCACTCGACCTCTGATCGATCGTGCGTTCGGCCTGGCAGGCTCGCCGGGGCGATCTGGCGCTACAGACAGGCAGCGCGACATGATGGGCATGGCCGCTTGCCTGCTGATGGCCGGCCTGGGCGTCTTCCTGCTGTTCCGCTAGCGCCTCTTCACCTTCGGCGTGATCTCCTCGATCCGCACCTTGGCGGCGGATCTCCTTGGCGCATGCGCGACGAACGGTGCTTCTCCAGACATCCGTTAAGAGAGGCAAGGGCCACCTCAGTTGGCGGCCCCAGCGGAAAACGCCTAAGCTAGGCAGGTATCAGAACGGTGATCCGGTGGATACCGACTTCCTTGCTTATGTTTGTGGCGTGGTCCGTTTTGCCTTTGCCGCAGGTGTGGTGGTTTGCGCTGCGCTGCTCGACGGCAGGCAGGGTATCAAAGATACTTTGGCCGGCGGTATAGGCTGGATGTGGTTTTATGTGATCGGTTTCTCCGCAGTCTTGATCTGTGTGCGGTATCTGGCGGGTTGAATGGTGCTACTGCGGTGGCCGGGGCTTTACGTCCAGAGACGCGTATCAAGTCCGAGCCGCGCCTGTTCTCTTGGGCGAAGGCTTTGGCATCTGCCCGAGAACGGAAGCCCTTGACGCTTACCACGCCGTCTTCGATGACCCGAACATAAAGCTTGTTTCCAAGTTCCTCGATCTCGACCGAAGTCTTCCACGGTTGCTTGTTCATCAAATTACCCCCTCTGGTTGCTGAACGTCAAAATGTTCCAACCCGCCCGCTGCCGCAAGGTGGCGGGTCTTTACACTTTTGATCTAGTTCGGCTTGGCTTCCGCTCGCGGTTGCGCGCCCGCTGCTGGCCGTCATAGTCAGGAACGCATGTGAAAAACACCGGGCTGCGGTGGCGGCCCTCTGCCTTGCATTTCGAGCAGCCAAAGCGCCCGACCAGATCCTGATGCATAGAGCCGTGATCGGGACCAAGCCTGTCGATCAGCGCCGCGATATCGAGCTTTGTTGAGCACATCGGGTGCCCGCAATTGACATAGACGGTTTCGCGAGCGGCCAAAGTGTCGGCGAGGGTTTTTTGGGGCATGGCGATCTCCGTTGAAGGGTCGCCGCAACTAGAGGATTATATTCCTGCATCGATGATGCGAGCAAGGCGTATTGCGATGGAAACTCGCCGGGCGAAGACCCCAACCACCTCGAGCCCGGCGAGCCTAACCTGATCAGAGTATGCGATCAGGACCGGGATCAACCGGCAAGCTGGCGGTGCAATATGGATGCCAGGATTTGCTTCCCGGAATGGGACACAGGAGCTGTGCTCGGCGTGACCTTGCACATAGTGATAAACCGAGAATTCGCTCAGTCTGCCAAGCCTGGGCTATGGTAGTGAACTACAGCGCCGAAACGCGAGATTCGACTCCGGCTCATCCGACTTGAGGGCAGCCGAACACCGCCGTTTTGCCAAGTTAGCAGCGACGCAAACCCGGTCTATAATTCGCCAGCCGGCGAACTACCTCTCCGTTTTCCGGTTAGGCCAGCGGCCGAACTCGCCCCCCAGCCCCGGCCGCTGGGCCGCCGTCTCCGTTTGGGTCGACGCACTACTATGAAGGATTCGCCAAGCAGTTGCGCCCGGTATAGGATGCCTTTGTCGTCCGAACCCAACCGAGGCAAGCGGACGCTTGAAAGAGCAGATCACGCTTTCGCCATCTTGCTCGAAGATTCATCGGGCAACGTCATCGAGCTATTCGAGTTCAAGAAGGACTGAGCCTGACAGGTCCCATCGCCAGGCCGCAGTAACGGCACCGGAGCGCCGTCGACCAGTGCCTCGAAGCGAGCGATGGCCGCGCCTTCTCCGGCGCCAGAACGAGAGGGCCGCGCCCGTCGCGCAGCTCAACAAGACCCGTCACCGCCTTCACCAACCGCCGTCGATGGCGATGTTCTGGCCGCTGATCATGTCGGAGGCCGGCGAGACGAGAAACAACACGAGATCGGCAACGTGATGCGGCTCGATGCGTTTCTTGAGGCCTTGGTTCTCGAGAATCCAGCCGTTGTAGTGTTCGAGCCGGTCACCGAAGACGCGCGCCTCCGCCTCGGAAACGACCGCGCCCGGCGACACGGCATTGACCCTGACGCCATGCGGTCCGAGTTCGCGGGCCAGCGATTTGGTCAGGCCAAGCATCGCGCCCTTCGACGCGACATAGGGCACATAGCCATCCCAACGGCCATTGAGCGTGATAGAGCAGAAGTTGACGATCTTGCCATAGGCCTTCGCTTTCATGCCCGGCGCACAGGCGCGCGTCAGCGCAAAGGCGGCCGAGGAATTGACGCGAACCTGATCCTCATATTCGGCCAGCGAGAACTCCTCGAACGGTCGGTTGATGATAAGGGCAGCGTTGTTGATCAAGATATCGATCCCGCCTTCCCTGGCCGCCAGCGCCGCCACAGTCGCCTCGGCCTCGGCAAGCCGGTTGAGATCGCAGCCGACGAAGGAGATGTGGCCCTTGGCCTGCCGGGCGAGTACGGCGACGGTCTCCGGCCCGTCCGCGATGTCGGGGCGGTCGAGCACCAGCACGCGCGCGCCGGCCTGCGCCAGCGTCACCGCCTGGGCCCGGCCGAGTGAACCAAGGCCGCCGGTCAAGAGCACGACGCGATCGCTAAGAACCTTCATCGCCGCCACCTTTTACAGAACGCCGTGGACTTCATCGATTGAGGTGTCCTCGATGCGCTTGTCCAGCACGACCTCGCCGCGCGCCATCGCCACCACGCGGTCACAGCATTCGAAGACATGGTGCATGTTGTGGCTGATGAAGACGCCGGTGACGCCCTGTTCCTTCAGGCCGCGCACGAAGCCGATCACCTTCCTGGTCTCCTTGACCGAAAGGTGGTTGGTCGGCTCATCGAGGATCATCACCTTGGATTTGAAATGCATGGCCCGCGCGATGGCGACGCCCTGCCGCTGGCCGCCGGAGAGCTCGCCGACGAGCGCGTCGGGCGAACGCAAATGCAGGTCGACATTGGCGATGGCTCGAACACTTTCGCTGGCCATCTTCTTCTGGTCGAGGATGCCGACGCCGAGGACGGAAAACCGCGTCGGCTCGCGGCCGATGAACAAGTTCCTGGCGATCGACATGGTCGGCACCATGGAATTGTACTGGTAGATCGTCTCGATGCCGAGATCCATCGCGTCGCGCGGCGTCGCGATGCTGACCGGCCTTCCCTCGACCTGGATTTCGCCCTGGTCGGCGCGGTGGACGCCGGAGAGGATGTTGATCAAGGTGGATTTGCCGGCGCCGTTGTCGCCGACCAGGCCCAGCGCCTCGCCGCGCCTGAAGTCGAGCGTCACCCCCTTCAGCGCCTGGACGCCGGAATACCATTTGTGGAGGTTGCGGACGGAGATGATCGCGTCGGCCATCGCTCAGCCTTCCATCTTGATGGCCTTGGCGCGCTTGCGCATCCAAGCATTGGCGACGACGGCGAAAATGGTCAGGAAGCCTATGGCGAACTTGAACCAGTTGGCGTCGACATGGCTGAGGACAAGGCCGTTGTCGATGACGCGGATGAGCGTCGTGCCGATGATGCCGCCCATGACGGTGCCTATGCCACCGGCGAGCGACGCACCGCCGATGACGGCAGACGCCACTGCCTGCAGTTCCATCCCCTCCCCGATCGAAGGCAAAGGCGAGCCCAGCCGCAGCACCTGCAGCATACCTGCGAAGCCGGACAACATCGAACACAGCATGAAGCAGACGATCTTGACCCTGGCTGTCGGGATGCCCATCGAGGCGGCGGCCGGCAGGAATCCGCCGGTGGCCTTGATCCAATTGCCGAAATTGGTGCGCGACAGCATCAGCGAGGTCAGCACGGCAATGCCGGCAAACCACAGGAACGACATACGGAACATGTTGCCCGGCCCGACGAAGGAGGTGAACAACCAAGTCGGCAGGTCCGCGGGAAGCAGCGGCGGGAAGCCGCCCGAGACGACCACGGTGAGCGAGCGCGCCATGAACAGCATGCCGAGCGTTGTGATGAAGCTCGGTATGGCGAAGCGGATGGTGATGTAGCCATTGACGAAACCGACCACGGCGCAGACCAGCAGTCCGGCCAGCAAGGCAAGCGGAAACGGCGCGCCGTGCACCATCAGGATCGCCATCGTCATCGGCATCAGCGCAAACACCGATCCGACCGAGAGGTCGAACTCGCCGCTGATCATCAGGATGGTGACGCCGATGGCGACGAGGCCGGCCTCCGGCAGGATGCCGAGGATGCCGCGCAGATTGTCCTGGTTGAGGAACACACCTTGCGAGCGGATCTGGAACACGATGATCAGTAGCACCAGCAGGATCAGGCCGGCGAGTTCCGGTTTTTCGAGATAGGTCTTGAACAGGCGCTTCAAATGCACGCTCCAGGATTTCGAACTTCTCTTTATGCATCATGCATCGGCGGCGCTGAGCGCCGCCAATGCGAAGCCGCTCATTCGGACCACGCTATCAGCGCATCCCCTGGGCGGAGAGCGCCATGATCGCGTCGGCCTCCTTCGGCCGCACGATGCCCTGACCGGTGTCGATGTCGGAAGGTGCCAGGCCGATCTTCTTGTTGAGATAGGCCTCCATCACCGGCATGAAGCCCTGCATGTATGGCTGCTGGTCGACCAGCGCCTGCACATAGCCCTTCTGCATCTGCTGTAGCACCTCGGGCACCAGGTCGAAGCCGCCGAGCAGGACCTTGCCTGGTGCTACGCCGCGATCCTGCAGCACGCGCGCGACGCCGGCGCACCAGAAGCCGGTGTCGAAATAGGCGGTGGTGTCAGGATGGGCGTTGAGATAGGCGCCGACGCGGTCGGAGGTGATGGCAAGGTCGGTGCCGCTGTCGATGCGTTCCCACGACACGTCGCGGTCGGCATGCGCGGCCTTGTATTCCTCAAGGTACTGCATCACGCCGGCGCCTCGACTCTCGGACCAGTTCTGGCCGGGTGCCGAGATGCCGACCAGCACCTTGATCGGGCCATCCTTGGGGAAGCTTTCGGAAATGGCCTTGGCAAGCGAATAGCCCGCCGGCTTGAAGCCCTGTCCGACGAAGGCCTGCCGTGCATTGCCTTTGGCGCCTTCGGTATCGTCGACATTGACGGCGATCACCAGCACGCCGGCATCGCGCGCCTCCTTGATGACGTCATCGAAGGCATGATCGTCGACGATCGAGGTCAGCAACGCATCAGGCTTGGCGGCAAGGGCTGCGCGCATGTTGGCGACCTGCTGCTCAATGGAGCCCTCGGTCTGGGTGAAGACCATGTTGCAGCTTGCCTCGACCTTGGCGCAGCCGTCGTCAAAGCCCTTCTTGACGGCCTGCCAAAAGGTGTTCGAGGCCGACGAGTGGTGCGTGAAGACGATGTTGAGGCCATCGGCTCGCGCGGCCGTCTGCGCGCCGAAAAGGGCTGCGCCGAGCAGAAGTGTTGCGGTCAGTTTTCTCATCTCAATTCCTCCCTTTGGATTTCTCAAATGTCCGCCTTGTCGGAGACGCGGCGCTGGACGGTGTAGGCCTTCCCAAGATCCGGGTTGAGCGCCAGCCCCAGCCCCGGCCCTGGCGGCACGGTGATCATGCCGTTCTTCACTTCAGGCAGCGCCGTAACCAAGTCTCGGTACCAGGTGCGGTAGAAGGCACGCACGCTTTCCTGGACAAGCGCGTTGGGCGCATTGAGCGACAGATGCGTCGAGGCGGCGAGCACGACCGGACCGGTGCAGTCATGCGGCGCCACCGGCAGCCGCCAGGCTTCGGCCATGGCGGCGATTTTGCGCGCTTCCGAGAGGCCGCCGCACCAGGAAATGTCGAGCATGACGATGCCCGCCGCCCCGGTTTCGAGCAGGTCGCGGAAGGCCCAGCGGCTGCCCAGCGTCTCGGACGCCGAGATCGGCGCGGGGCTGACCGCCTCGTAGCGTTTCAGGTCGCCGAGGCTGTCCATGCGGATCGGGTCCTCGTGCCAATAGGTGGCAAAAGGTTTCAGTGCGCCGGCGATCTTCATGGCCGGCAGGAGCTGCCACATCGAATGGAACTCGACCATGATATCGATCTTGTCGCCGACGGCTTTGCGAATCTTCTCGAAGGGTTGCAGCGCGGACTTCAAGTCCGCCGCCGAGATGTCGTTGCCACGCGTCCTTTCGGCGGCGTGATCGAACGGCCAAATTTTCATGGCGGTGATGCCGTCCTCGAGCAGCTCTTGCGCCAATTCGCCGGCGCGGGTGAGGAAGCCGTTGAGGTCGTCATACTCGCGCCCGACGCCGATGCCATAGTTGGCTGTCGTCTGGCCCTTGGCGTCCTTGATGTATTCGGTGCCAGCGCAGGTGTTGTAGGTGCGGATGGAGCGGCGGCTGAAGCCGCCCAGAAGCTGCGCGATCGGCTGGCCTGTGACTTTGCCGAAAATGTCCCATAGCGCGATGTCGAACGCGGAATTGCCGCGCACCTCGGCGCCGCTGGAGCGGAAGCCGAGATAGCCGACCAGGTCGGCGGCGAGCAGATCGATCTGAAGTGGATCGCGGCCGATCACCCTCGGCGCGACGTATTCATGCAGATACTCCTCGACGGTGCGCGACAAGTAGAACGTCTCGCCGAGCCCGGTGATGCCCTCGTCGGTATGGACCTCGACCCAGAGCAGGTTGGGCCGCTCCTCGATACGAATGGTCTCTATCGCGGTGATCTTCATGTCAGGCAATTCCCGCATCGAGCAGCGCTTTGACGCTCTTGTCGAAATGCAGCGCCATGTGCTCGGCGGCGAGCCGCGGATCGCCCATGACGATCGCCTCGGCTATGTCCTCGTGCCCCTTGATCATCTTCAGTTGGTCTTCGTCGGAGGAGCGGGTCCGCCAGCCGATGACCCAGGTGCGGCGCGTGACCCCGCTGAAGGCGGTGACGATCAGCGAGAAGACCGGGTTGTGCGAAGCAGCCGCGATCGCCTCGTGAAAGGCGATGTCGTGCTCCATGACGATCTCGGGGTTCTTGAAATTCTCACGCATCAGCCTGGCGGATTGTATGATCGCGGCGGCTTCCGTATCGGTGCGACGCAAGGCGGCGAGCGCCACTGTGCGCATCTCGATCGTGCGCCTGACATCATAGACCTGATGGACGCTGATCTGCTGCGTGGTGATGCCATGCTCGATCACCATCGACATGGCACCGGTGTCGAGCTTGGCAACGGTGGCGCGGCGTCCAGCGCTCATGTCGATCAGGCGCATTGCCGAAAGCGATCGGAACGCCTCGCGCACGACGGTTCGCGAGACATTGAGGTGGCGCGTCATGGCCGCTTCGCTGGGCAGCGGATCGCCCGGCGCAAGCCCCTCCGAGCGGATGTGCTGGGTGATCGCCTGGATAGCCGTGCTCACAAGGCCGGGGCTAGGCTCGCCCGCTGTCTCCGTCGGATCCTGCATGTCGCTCCCTAAGAACTTGTATGACATGTTGCTATCAAATTGTTCATAATTCAGAGGAAAGATATATGTCAAGAAAGTTTTGGATGGCCTAGCCTGGAGGAACCGCATGGACGATATGAACGCCGGCCTGGTCTTCGATGCGCGCGACGTCGTCGGCGAGAGCCTGATCTGGGACGATCGCCGCAACCGGCTGGTCTGGATCGACATTATCGGCCGCAGGATCCATAGGCTGGATCCGCTGACCTTGGCTCACGAATCCTGGGAGACGCCCGATCTGGTCTCCTCGATCGGCCTGCGCGCCGACGGTGGTGCCATTGTCGGCCTCAGGAACGAGATTGCCTTGTGGGACTTCGGCGGGCCGTTCCGAACGATCACGACGATCGAGCCGGATAGGCCCGGCATTCGGCTGAATGAGGGCGTCGTCGCGCCCGATGGCTCGTTCTGGGTCGGCACGATGGCCAACAACATCGGACCGGATGACGCGCCCGTCGCCATCACGCAGGAAGCCGGGCAGCTGTTTCGAGTTGGCCCCGGTGGCGACGTTACGAGCTTATCCGAAGACCACTTTGGCATCACCAACACCATGGTCTGGACGCAGGACGGGCGCTTCATCACCGCGGACACGACGAAAAACGCGATCTACAGCTATGCGTGGAGGGGCGGCTCTTCTCAGCTCGATGACCGACGGCTGCTTTTCGGCGGCTTCCAGCGGGGCCTACCTGACGGCTCCTGCATGGATGCAGAAGGCTACATCTGGAACTGCCGCGTCATGGGCGGCGGCTGCCTTGCCCGCATCGCGCCCGACGGCCGGTTGGACCGGATCGTCGAACTGCCCTGCTCCTGGCCGACGAGCTGCACCTTCGGCGGTGCCGATCTCGACACGCTGTTCGTCACCTCCGCGCGCTTTACGATGACTGCGGAGCACCTTGAGACGCACCCGCACGAAGGCGGACTCTTTGCGCTACGACCTGGGGGACTAGGCGCATGGAGCAACCGCTTCGGTTAGGCTTCCGCGATGCAGCCGCGGGGGCATGCGGTGGAAACACTTCGAGCGGACATGCTCTGGCAACAATTTGGCCGCAAGACGCAACAGAGCATCAACCGCGCCGCGCCGCCTCGATCGCGGCGACATCGATTTTCTTCATGGTCATTATGGCGTCAAACGCGCGCTTTGCTTCGTCGCCGCCTGCCGCCAAGGCGTCAGTCAGTACGCGCGGAGCGATTTGCCAGGAAATCCCCACGTGTCTTTGCACCAGCCGCACTCGCTCTCCTGGCCGCCGTTGCCGACGATTGCATTCCAGTAGCGGTCGGTCTCGTTTGCCCGCACGGCCGGCGAAATGCGACACGAAGCCGGCGCAACCCTGATGTCGCCCTTGACTTGCTCATATTAATCAGAATAAATCATACATAATGCCGTGAAAAAAGCGGTATATCTGGGAGGACCAATGAAAATCACGGCCATCAAGGCGCTGGTCTGCAATGCCGAAATGCGCAACTGGGTTTTCGTTCGGGTCGAAACCGACGAACCTGGTCTGTTTGGCTGGGGTGAGGCGACGCTGGAATGGAAGACGCGCGCCGTCGTTGGCGCGCTGCAGGACCTTGAGGCACTGCTCGTCGGGCAAGATCCGCGCAATGTAGAACAGTGCTACCAGATCCTGACGCGCCACGGCTTCTGGCGTCTTGGCGTCGAGGGAATGTCAGCCGTCAGCGGCATCGAGATCGCGCTCTGGGATATACTGGGCAAATCGCTGGGCGTCCCAGTCTGGCGCCTTCTGGGCGGCCAGGTCCGCGACTACCTGCGCACCTACACGCATCTTGGCCTCGGCGACATGAAGGCGGTTTATGAGAGCGGGTCTGCCGACACGATCGTCGAACGCGGACGCATCGTCACGCAGGCTGGCTACGACGCGGTCAAGGTCGTCTGCATTCCCTACACCCACTACGTCTCGCCCGCAAAGGCGGTGGATTCGGTTGCCAACATGGTCGGATCGCTGCGCGAAGCCGTCGGTCCCGATATCGACATCATGGTCGATTTTCACGGACGCCCGGCCTCCGTCAACGCGGCGATGGACTATCTCAAGGCGATCGAGCCGGCCCGCATCATGTTCGCCGAAGAACCGGTGCCGCCCGAAGATGTCGCCGGCCTGGCGCATATCACCGCGCGATCGACGGTGCCGATCGCGTCCGGCGAGCGGCTAATCGGGCGCCGCGAATTCACCCACTCGATCGCGGCGCGCGCCTTCAACATTGCCCAGCCCGATATCTGCCACACCGGCGGCCTGCTCGAGACCAAGAAGATCGCGGCCCTGGCGGAAACGGCGGGCATCGGCCTTGCGCCGCACAACCCGCTCGGCCCGATCGCCGGCGTCGCCGCGCTTCACTTCGGCATATCGACGCCGAACGTCATCATCCAGGAGGAGATGTCCGGCGCGGTCGCCTGGTACGACGACGTCGTGACCTGGCCGATCCAGCGCAAACCGGGCCGCTGGGACGTGCCCGAACTGCCGGGACTTGGCGTCACCGTCAACGAGGATGTCATAGCGCGCCACCCCTTCAAGCAGGAAGTGCTCCACGCCCGCAATGCCGTCATGCCCGATGGCTCCGTGGTCGATTGGTGAGCGCCATGACAGGCAGGCTTCAGGGAAAGATCGCAATCGTCACCGGCGCCGGCCAGGGCATCGGCGCCGCCACCGCCCGGGCATTTGCAGCGCATGGCGCAAAGACCGTGCTTGCCGAACTGAATGCTGCAACCGGCAAGGCAATTGCCGACGAACTGCGCGCCCAAGGCGCCGATGCGCTTTTTGTCGAGACTGATGTCACCGACACAGCGGCGGTCGCCGACATGGTGGCGAAGACGATCGCGGCCTATGGCGGCGTTGACGTTCTCGTCAACAATGCCGGCGCCAACGTCTTCCACGAGCCGTTGCTGATGCCCGACGAGGAATGGGACCGCTGTCTCAAGCTCGACCTCCAGGCCGCGTGGTTCTGCGCCAGGGCGGTTCTGCCGACGATGCTGGCGAACGGCTCTGGGTCGATCGTCAACGTAGCGAGCTGCCACGCTTTCAAGATCATTCCTCACACATTCCCCTATCCGGTCGCCAAGCATGCTCTTGTCGGCCTGACCCGCTCGCTCGCCATCGAATATGCGGCGCGCGGCATCCGCGTAAACGCGATCGCTCCCGGTTATGTCGAGACGCCGATCGCGGAAGCCTACTGGAACACGTTTCCAGACCCCGCCGAGGAGAAGCGGCGGGCCTACGACCTTCATCCGCCCAAGCGCATTGGCCGGCCGGACGAAGTTGCAATGACGGCGGTTTTCCTCGCTTCCGACGAAGCGCCGTTCATCAATGCCGAGACGATCACCATCGATGGTGGACGCTCGGTTCTCTACCACGACTGACAACCACCAGCTCAGGGAGGACCACCATGAAAACCACGACAAAGGCTTTGGCGACATTTGCGGTACTGGCTGCCGGATTGATGGCTGGCGCGGCAAGCGCCGACGACATCAAGATCGGCTACATTAACAAGATGGGCGACCATCCATGGTTCGTCGCCGAAGTCGGCGGCGCCAAGAAAGCGGCTGAGGCGGCCGGCGCCACCTTCGTGTCGCAGGACGTGCAGTTCGACGCCAATCTGACGATCACCACCTTCGATACGATGGTCGGCGACGGCGTCAAGGGCATCGCGATCGTCGTTCCCGACAAGGCGCTGGGACCGGTCATCGCGGAGAAGGCCAAGGCCGCGAAAATCCCCCTGGTGGCGGTCGACGACGACATCTACTATCAGGACGGCACCCAGGTCCCCTATGTTGGCATGAATGCGTACAACATCGGTGCGCGGGTGGGCGAAGAGCTGGCCAAGCTCTACAAGGCCGACGGTTGGGCGGGCAAAGAAGTGCGCATCGCCTCGATCGAGGACCGCAAGGCGGATACCTGCATGCAGCGCAACAAGGGCGCCGAAGAAGCGTTTCTGAAGGCGGTGCCCGACTTCAAGGCTGGCAACATCGTTCGCGTCCCCTACGACAACACGATGGTCAACGCCATCGACGTGATGACCACCACGTTGACCGCCAATCCCAGCGTGACGAACTGGATATTCTATTCATGCAACGATGACGGCGTGCTGGGTGGCGCGCGGGCGCTGGAGAACGCTGGCTATACGGCGGACCAGGGCATGGGGATCGGCATTGACGGCAGCCGCGCCTGCGATGCCTTCGGATCGGGCAAGCCCTCGGCATTCCGTGGTACGATGTGGCTCAATTCGGAAAATCACGGCGCGCTGGCGGTGAAGATCCTACTGGCCTCGATCAAGGATGGAACGAAGCTGCCGGTTCAGTCCTTCACCGACCCGGAATACATCACCGCCGACAACTTTGCCTCGGACTACAAGGCCAAGCTCTGCAAGTGAACCGGACATGCGTCATGCGCCCCAAAGGCGCATGACCCTCTTCAGTGCACGGATCGATCCCAGGGAGTGAGCTTTGACGCAACCGGAATTCTTCTCGCTCGACAAGATATCGAAGCGCTTCGGCGTCGTGCAGGCGCTCGAGAGCGTCTCGATTGCTTTCCGGCCAGGCGAGGTGCTCGCTCTGGTCGGCGAGAACGGCGCCGGCAAATCGACCATGATGCGCATTCTTGAGGGCGTATTCGGGCCCGACAGCGGCACCGTGCGGCACGGTTCCACGCCGATCGTTTTCGGCGAACCGCGCGACAGCCACCGGGTGGGCATTCGCGTCATCCATCAGGAGCCGGAGATCGTTCCCAACCTGACAGTGGCCGAGAACATTTTCGTCGGCGAACTGCCGCGGCTCGCAGGCGTCCTGCTCGACTGGCGCAAGCTCGAGGAGCAGACCGACCGGGTGCTTGCGACCTTCGGCATGCAGCAGGACATGCGACCGCGGCAACTGTGCAGCACGCTCGGTCCGGCGCAACGCCAGATGATCGAGATCATGCGCGCCATCCGTGCCGGCGGCCGGCTGATCGCGTTCGACGAACCGACCTCGTCACTGACCGACGACGAAGCGCGCCGCCTGTTTTCCGTCATCCGCCGGCTGCGCGAGGAGGGCACGTCGGTCATCTACATCTCGCACCGGCTGAACGAGATCATCGACCTTGCCGACCGCATCGTCGTTTTGCGCGACGGCAAGCTGGTCGACGATTCGCCGGCGGCCGGCGCCAGCGAACAGACCATCGCCAAGCTGATGGTCGGCCGCGACATTGCCGACTTGTTCACCCGCGAGACGTGGCGGTCGGGAGAGCCGTTGCTGGACGTGGCGGGCTTGACCACTGACCGCGTCAGCGATGTCAGTCTCAGGGTTCGTCGCGGCGAAGTGCTCGGCATTGCTGGCCTCATGGGCGCGGGCCGGTCCGAACTGGCAAAGGCGATTGTCGGCTATGATCGGCGCCTCGCTGGAAGCATAGCCATGAACGGCGTGTCCGTTCTCCCCAACAGCCCGCATGCGGCGATCGTGGCAGGCATTGGTTTTGCCCCGGAGGACCGCAAACACGAGGCGCTGCTTTTGTTCCGAAGCATTCTCGACAACGCCGCGCTTTGCGTGCCCGACAAGACGTCGACCTTCGGCTTCTTCAACCGGCGCAAGGCGCTGGAGATTGTCTCGCCGCTGGCAGCCAAGATGTCGATCAAGGCACCCAACCTCGACGAACAGGTTTCGAAACTGTCGGGTGGCAACCAGCAGAAGGTCGTTCTGGCGCGCTGGCTTGCCCGGCAACCGATGCTGCTCATCCTCGACGAACCCACCCGCGGCATCGACATCGGCGCCAAGGCGGAAATCTATCGGCTGATCGATGAACTCGCGGCAAGCGGCATCGGCATCATCCTTATCTCTTCGGAAATGCCGGAACTGATCGGCCTCGCCGACAGGGTTCTGGTCATGGCAGGAGGCCGGATCACGGCCGAACTTTCCCGCCCCGACATCGACGAAGCGACGATTCTCAAGCACGCTATGCCGCAATCCGTACCATCGCTCGGAGAACACATCCAATGAACAGCCTCCAGCTTCGCGCATCGAAAGTGCAAACAGACGCGAGGGGCGCTTCCTCGCGCGTTGTGGAGCGTGTTGGCGTTCACAACATCAGCCTTCTGGTTGCGCTCGCCATTCTCGTTCTTATCTTCGGTTCGCTGCGCGGCGATGTGTTCTTCTCCAGCCGAAACCTGCTCAACATCGGCCTCGGCATCACCATCCTCGGCGTGCTGGCGATGAGCCAGACCGTGGTCATTGTCGCCGGCGGTCTTGATATCGCCGTCGGTGCAATCGTGGGTCTGACCACCGTGTCGACGGCTATGGCCATCCAGTCGACCGGGTCGCCCGCGGCGGGCATCCTTGCCGGCTTGGTGCTTGGCGGGCTTGCCGGCCTCGTCAACGGCATCATCATCACCTACGGGCGGGTCAACGCTGTAATTGCGACGCTCGGCACGATGGCGATTTTTCGCGGCATCGCCTTCATCATGTCCGATGGCCAATCGATCGCCATCTTCAGCGACACTTTCCGGTTCATAGGGATCGGACGAATCCTCGGCCTGCCGCTGCTGATCTGGATTCTTGTGCTGACGGCGATCGTTTTCCACCTCTTCCTGGCGCGCTCGATCGTCGGCCGCAACATCTATGCGCTGGGCGGCAATCCCGTTGTCGCCCGCTTCTCCGGCATCAACATCAACCGCTACCGCGTCGGTATCTACATCATGAGTGGCGTTGCCGCCGGATTGGCAGGGATTCTGCTGGCTGCCCGCACCGGTTCGGGTCAGCCCGTGTCGGGATCCCAGGGCCTGGAACTCGAGGCTATCACTGCTGCCGTGCTGGGTGGCTGTGCCTTGCAGGGCGGCAAGGGAACGATTGTCGGCGCACTGCTCGGCGTCGCCATCATTGGCGTGCTCAACAACGGAATGATACTGACGTCCGTGCCAACATTCTATCAATTGCTTGCCAAGGGCTCGCTCCTGATACTGGCTGTCGTAATTGCCGAGTATCACTTGAACAGGACATGACGATGGACGCGGCCGCCGCTTCGATTGATCAAGGCAAGCAGGAGCTTTCTGCTGGGGACAGCGGCACGTCGTCGCTCAAGGATCGCATCGCCCGCGATCTCGGACAGCGTATCCTTGCAGGCACATATGCACAGAACGAGGTCCTGCCGACGGAAGCCGAACTATGCGTCATCTACGGCGCCAGCCGCACCGCGCTTCGCGATGCGCTGCTGACACTCTCGGCCAAAGGGCTGATCGAGGCGCGCAAGCGGGCAGGGACCCGTGTGCGTGTGTCGAGCGAATGGAACAGGCTGGATGCGCAGGTTCTCGAATGGATGCGCGATATCGAGCCTGATCTCGATTTCGTCCGCGGCTTGATCGAGGCGCGGCTGGTCATCGAGCCGGCTGCCGCCCAGCTTGCGGCGAAGATGGCGACCTCGGGCGATCTCGCGGTGATCGAAGCGGCCTATGAGGCCATGCGCATCGCGCCGGAGGACGATCTGGCCGCCTGTCTCGACGCCGACGTCCGCTTTCATACGGCCATCCTTCGCGCCAGCCGCAACCCGGTCTTCGCCAATCTCGGCAACATGCTTGCGGCAGCACTCAATTTCTCCTTCCGATTGACCACATCGGCCACCGCCAACTATCAGCAGACACTCAGCGCCCATGGCGACGTGCTGGAGGCAATTCGCATGCGCAGGGTCGACGAGGCCCACGACCAGATGAAAGCGCTGATCGGCATCGCGTCGAATGACCTTCTAGCTGTAGCCCGCAAGGGCCGCCATCAACAGCCGGCCCCCGCTGCCCCAGTCGATAACATCTGAGTTTGATGATCGAGACCATTGAAATTCGAAGTGGGGATTTGTCCGCCGAAATCGTCCCGTCGCTCGGTGCAGGCCTGGCGCGGTTCGACTACGGGCGCGTGCCGCTGTTCAGGCCATGGCCGGACGGCGGCAGCAAAAACCCGTTCGATCTTGCCTGCAACCTGCTTGTGCCCTGGTCAAATCGCATCTCGGGCGGCGGCTTCATCTTCAATGCCACATTCCACGAACTGCTCCCCAATGTCGCGGGCGAGCCTTTTCCCATTCACGGCAATGGATTTTCGAGCGAATGGAACGTCGACAGCCTGGCGCCGGACCAAGCGCGTCTGTCGCTCGTCAGCAACGGACCTGGCCCCTACCGGTATCGCGCCGAGGTGGGCTACGCGCTGACCGGACAGGCGCTCGAACTGAACCTTCTGATCGCCAATCGAGCGCCGGTCAGCTTGCCGTTCGGGCTAGGCATCCATCCGTGGTTCCCGAGAACGGCGCTGACCACGCTTCATGCCCCGGCGTTACAGGTTTGCCTGGAACTGCCCAACCATCTCCCCGACAGGTTCGAGGATGTCAGAACCCGTCCCGATTGGGATTTCCGCACGCCGACCGCCTTGCCAGGCGGATGGATAAACAATGCCTTTGCCGGCTGGGACGGTGCCGCTTCCATATGTTGGCCAGAGCGCAATTGCGGCCTCAGGATCGAAGCGTCCCCGCCCTTGAATTTCTACCTGGTCTATTCGCCATCGGCAGCAAGCGACTTCTTCTGTTTCGAGCCGGTGAGCCATGTCGTGGACGCCCACAACTGTGGTTCGATCGACATCTGGAACGGATTGTCGGTGCTTAGCCCTGGCGAGAGCTTGGTGGCCGGTTGCAGGTTCGCTGTCATGTAGAGCGACCACTCACCCACAGAACCAAAAACTAGGCGCCTCGGAAGGCTCGGTCGCGATCTGCAGGCACGACCGGACCCAACGGACCATCGCACACTATGCCCGCTCGCGTGCAAACCTGACGTGATCCACGCTGAAGCAATTTCCAACTCCGGCGCAACCACGACCTTTAGCTTCGGCGGCGGCGATGTCTTCTGTGGATGGCTCCCGTATTGCAAGAGGTAATTCGTTGTTCTGGCGCATTGGTCGGGTGCAGTCTTCTGTCCGGCCTGTTCATGCAGCCGTTCGAAGCTGCTGGCCCTGATGGGGTCGGCGAACAAGGTCCCAATCTGCTTTGCAGGCTATGATGCCTCCGACATCGCATGGGTTATCCCTG
>NZ_JBJACT010000061.1:0-16809 GCF_044778005.1 Mesorhizobium sp. IMUNJ 23033 | reverse complement strand
CCTTTTCAAAAAACACGAGTGTGACGAAATCGGAAACAATGATCCTGAAGCGGCGGTCGGATTGAGCCGGGTTAAACGGATCCCAAGAAATAATCGAGCACTGGATGTGCAGGAGAGCGTCGCGAACTGCGGGGGCGAGTGCTTCCGCACGCGGTGTCAGAATGCGTTCGCGGCCGCTCATCGAAAATAGTTCATCGTGGAAAAAGTCACGCAACCGGGCGACGGCCGCACTCATGGCCGGCTGACTTAGGTTGATGCGGCGTGCCGCCGCCGTGAGGCCGCGCTCGCTCAGCAGCGCGTCGAGCACGACGAGAAGGTTCAAATCGAGCCCTTTGAAACGCATGTCTTAGCTATCCATAGCGTGGATGCATTTCATCGACAGAAACGATTTTATCAATCTCCCGGAATCTAGCATGGACAAAAGCACCTGACGCGCACCGATCACCCACTGCCTCTATCGCGTGACGAGTGCGTTAAAAAGAGCCCGAAAAGAGAAATCTTTCCATGCGCTCCGACGCGCGGTGGAGGTTGTGCTGGGGAATGAGTTGCAACTGGCCGACCATGTCGAACTCTTCGATTTCTTCCGAAAGACCTATGGACGGACTGGCGCCTTCGACGCGAAGCCGTTCGAAGGCGGCCACATCTGGGGCGGTGCGAGGCCGGAATACCGCACAATCGGCTACGACGCGCACGGCATAGCGCCCACATTGGCATGCTCCGCCGCGTCATCAAGGTTGGCGAGTCCCCAATCCATTTTTCAGACCGCAAATCCTCGATGTGCTGGCGCAACATCGGGTGCCCGCGACGTTCTTCGTCACCGTGCCTACGCCGCAGACCAGCCCAATCTCATCCGGTCTCCCTAAGCAGTTGGTCTTGGTGAGCCGCACAAGCTGGTGAGGGGCAATTTTCGCAACACGGCGCGGCTCAGGCATTGAGCCACGTCGAAAACGCAAGCTGGAAAGGAACAAGATGGCTGATCAACTGACCAACGAAATAATCGCAATGATCAAGAAGCGCGCCGCATCGGAGGGCGGCAACATAGCGCCTGCCTCGGGCGAGATAACGGCTGCCACGGGACTGACTTCGCTCGGTATCGATTCACTGGGATTGGCGGACGTTCTCTGGGACCTCGAGCAGGCCTACGGCATCAAGATCGAGATGAATACGGCCGAGGCCTGGTCGGATCTCCAGAATGTCGGCGACATGGTGGAAGCCGTGCGCGGCTTGCTCGCCAAGGAGGCTTGAATGGAAAGGCGCGTTGTCATCACCGGAATCGGCGGGCTCTGCGGGCTGGGCACCGACGCCGCCTCCATCTGGACGGGGATGCGCGAAGGCCGCTCCGCCATCGGCCCGATCGTCAATTCAGAGCTCCATGAGCTGAAGGGTACAATCGGCGCCGAGATCAAGGCGTTGCCGGAGCACGACATCGACCGCGGGCGGCTCGTCTCCATGGGCCGCTTCAGCTTGCTCGCCGTGCTTGCAGCGCACGAAGCCATGCAACAGGCCGGACTTTCCTGCGATGAAGGAAATGCCTATCGCTTCGGTGCGACGGTGGGCGTCGGTGTCTGCGGCTGGGACGCAATCGAGGAAAACTACCGCGCCATCCTTTTGGGCGGCGCGACCCGTGCTGAGATCTTCACTGGACTAAAGGTGATGCCAAGCGCCGCTGCCACCCAGATCAGCTTGAGCTTCGGGCTGCGCGGGCCGGTACTCGGCATCACCTCCGCCTGTGCCTCCGGCAACCATGCGATTGCCTCCGCGGTGGACCAGATCAGGTTCGGCCGGGCCGACGTGATGCTTGCCGGCGGCAGCGATGCGCCGCTCGTATGGGGCGTGCTGAAGTCATGGGAGGCAATGCGCGTTCTGGCTCCCGATACCTGCCGGCCCTTCTCCGCCGATAGGAAGGGCGTGGTGCTGGGCGAGGGTGCGGGCATGGCCGTCTTGGAAAGCTATGAGCATGCGGCCGGGCGTGGTGCCACGATCCTTGCCGAGATCGCCGGCGTCGGATTTTCCGCCGATGCCTTCCACATCGCCGCGCCGGCGGTGCATGGGCCGGAGACGGCGATGGGCGCCTGCCTTGCCGATGCCGGGCTGAATCCCGAGGACGTGGACTACCTCAACGCCCACGGCACCGGCACCAAGGCCAACGATCAGATCGAATCGGCAGCCATCAAACGCGTCTTCGGTGACCATGCGTATTCGATGTCCGTCTCTTCCACCAAGTCCACCCATGCGCATTGTCTCGGCGCAGCTAGCGCGATCGAAATGATCGCCTGCGTGATGGCGATCCGCGAGGGCGTCGTGCCGCCGACGGCCAATTATCGTGAGCCAGACCCCGATTGCGATCTCGATATCACCCCCAATGTACCGCGCGAGCGCAAGGTGCAGGTGGCACTGAGCAACGCCTTCGCCATGGGCGGTCTGAACGCAGTTCTGGCATTCAGGCAGGTGTAGCCATGCGAGATGCCTCCTCCAGCATTTCTCTCGGATCCAGTGCTTGTGCTTACGCGACTATGTCGGGAGGGCCCAGGGCCGGCCCTAGGATCGCTGTAGGCCCGAGATCGTGCATGAGATGGCCCCCTCATTGTGGGCCATCGGGCGAGAGGTCTCGCCGTCAAAGCGATCTCGGGCCAACATGCGGCACAGCGCCGAAGGTGGAGCCACGGTGGGAAACTCCCGTCGGCGGTTATGTGACCGAGTCAGTCCGCGCGGCGCCCGTTCCGAACAACTCCCGCTCCTAGACCAAGGATAGCCCCGAGCTGAAGACACGGAAGGCGGTTGAGAGTCTGATCAACCGTCGTTCTGAGCTCCACTTCTCGCCTCGAGCAGCTTCAGCCGATCCGACTGCTCGCAACACCTGCCGAGCAGCCGATCTCTCGACCTCAGTCTTGATGCGTGCGACGTCCCGGGGTCTTGCTAGGAGTAGCCATGCGGGACGCCTCCTGCAACATTATCTCCCGCAGCCAGATGCTTGCCGGATCGCTGTTGTGAAGGGCCGGCCATTGGACGGCCTCGGTAAATCCGGGAAGTGGCAGCGGAAGGTCGACGATCCGCAGGGGGAACGTTTTTTCGAAATGCTTGACCAGCCGCAAGGGCATGGTCGCTATACGAGCTGTGCCTGACACCATCGGCGGGATCATGCTGAAGCCCTGGACGGCGACCTCGACACGTCTCTTAAGACCATGCTCAAGCAAAAACCATTCCTCGATGGAGGGCTTCAGCATACGCCCGAACTTGACCACGACGTGCTTCATCGACATGTATCTCTCGAACGTAAGCTGCCGCGGCAGCTGTTTGTTCGCGGCGCAGCCCACGCACACGAGCGTTTCGTCGAACAGCGGCATTCTTGGATGCGCGATCGACATGAACAAATCCGGAAGAATTAGAAAATCGACATCACCGCGCCGGAGAAGCTCATCGGGGCTGTCGTCGAGAGGCAGCAATTCGAAGCTGACGGCGGGCGCTTCCCGTGCAACACGCTCGACGACCTTTTCAAGAAACACGAGTGTGACGAAATCGGAAACAATGATCCTGAAGCGGCGATCGGATTGAGCCGGGTTAAACGGATCCCAAGAAATAATCGAGCTCTGGATGCGCAGCAGTGCGTCGCGAACTGCGGGGGCGAGTGCTTCCGCACGCGGTGTTAGAATGCGTTCGCGGCCGCTCATCGAAAATAGTTCATCGTGGAAAAAGTCACGCAACCGGGCGACGGCCGCACTCATGGCCGGCTGACTTAGGTTGATGCGGCGTGCCGCCGCCGTGAGGCCGCGCTCGCTCAGCAGCGCGTCGAGCACGACGAGAAGGTTCAGATCGAGCCCTTTGAAACGCATGTCTTAGCTATCCATAGCGTGGATGCATTTCATCGAAACAAACGATTTTATCAATTTTTCAGAACGTCGCATAGGGAGAATTCAAGGAAGCCCTAAAGGAAGTTTTTCAATGTTTGCGTTGGCTCCGAGGAGCATTTTCTGGCGTACGCCTTCAGGCGTGCACCGAACATCAACCGAGATCGCATGTCCATTGCGACTAGGTTCTTCGGTGATCCGCGCAAGCTACATCGCGTCGGCTCGACGCGAGAAGCTCCTCGATGCGTAGGCGCTTACCTCAAAAGATTCCAACAAACACGAGGTCTTTCTATGCGCTCTGACGTGCGGTGGAGGTTGTGCTGGGAAAACGAGTTGCAACTGGCTGACCATGTCGAACTCTCCGACTTCTTCCGAAAGAACTATGGACGGACTGGGGCCTCCAACGCGACGCCGTTCGAAGGCGGCCGTAGTTGGGCCGGTGCGAGGCCGGAACTCCGCGCAATCGGCTACGACGCTCACGGCATAGCGGCTCACATTGGCATACTGCGCCGCTTCATCAAGGTTGGCGAGGTCGATCTGTTAGTGGCCGAACTGGGGTTGTACGGGGTGCGTTCCGATCTTGAGGGACTCGGAATCAGCTTTTCAATGCAGTTTGTGTATCCAGTGCTGCAGCAGCTTGGGGTTCCATTCGCTTTCGGCACGGTCCGGCACGCACTGCGGAACCATGTTGAGAGGTTCTGCCGAGGCGGTCTGGCGACCATTTTGTCGGGCATTCCCGTGCGCTCGACCCATCCAGAAGTGTATCCCGACCTGCCGCCCACCCGCCTGGAGGACGTGCTCGTGCTGGTTACGCCGATTGGACGCTCGATGAGCGAGTGGCCGTCCGGCACCCTGATTGATCGGAACGGTCCGGAGCTATGATACATCTGGACTACATAAGCGAAGTGCCGAGTGAACGGGCTAGCACCCCCGGCCGTCGCACCGTTTATCTGACGTTTGACGACGGTCCCAATCCATTTTTCACACCGCAGATCCTCGATGTTCTGGCGCAAGATCGGGTGCCGGCGACGTTCTTCGTCATCGGCACCTACGCCGTAGAGCACCCGGATCTAGTCCAACGAATGATCGCAGAAGGGCACGAGGTGGGTAACCACACGATGACTCATCCGGATCTGTGCAAATGCGGCTTCGGCGAAGTGCGCCGTGAAATCTTTGAAGCGAACGGCGCCATCAGCATGGCGTGTCCACAGGCCTCGGTACGCTTCCTTCGCGCGCCCTACGGCGCCTGGAGCGAAGAAGTATTCACAGCGTCAGAGATCGCCGGGCTGGCGGCACTTCATTGGTCTGTAGACCCGCGAGACTGGTCTCGCCCCGGCACCGACGCGATTGTCGATGCAGTGCTCGCCTCTGTCCGGCCGGGTGCAATCGTGCTCCTGCACGACGGTTGCCCGCCCGACGAGTTGAGACCCAGCACTCAAGCCAGTCTGCGCGATCAGACCGCCAAGGCGCTGTCCCAGCTGATTCCGGAATTAAACGCCCGCGGATACGAAATTCGCGCCCTTCCACAACATCATTGAAAATTGCGAGATCCTATGGACCTGCTTGCCACAGCCAGTACTGTCGCCGTCTCGTGCTATGCACTGCTCTCGGCTGCCTATAAAAGCATGCAGATGGCTTATGCTTTGCCGATGGACCGTTCTCCGATGTCGGATGAATTGGTCGGTTTCGACCCTCTGCCGAGCGTGGATGTCATCGTTCCCTCCTTCAACGAGGATCCGAGCGCGCTCTCGGCGTGCCTGGCGTCCATTGCAAGCCAACAATACGCCGGAAAACTGCGGGTCTATGTGGTTGATGACGGTTCTGCAAATCGCGACGTTGTCGTACCGGTACACGGTGCCTTTGCCGGCGACCCAAGATTCAGCTTCATTTTGCTCGAGAAGAATGTTGGCAAACGCAAAGCGCAGATCGTCGCGATACGCCGCTCATCTGGTGATTTGGTGCTCAACGTCGACTCGGATACGACACTCGCGTCCGACGTCGTAGCAAAGCTTGCACTCAAGATGCAGGATCCAGCCGTCGGCGCGGCAATGGGCCAGTTGGCGGCCAGCAACCGGAGCGACACCTGGCTGACCCGGTTGATCGATATGGAGTACTGGCTGGCCTGCAATGAGGAGCGAGCGGCACAGGCTCGCTTTGGTGCCGTTATGTGCTGCTGCGGCCCATGTGCGATGTACCGTCGCTCCGCACTCGTTTTGCTGTTGGATCAGTACGAGACGCAACTGTTTCGGGGGAAGCCAAGCGACTTCGGTGAGGATCGCCATCTCACAATCCTCATGCTGAAAGCAGGCCTTCGAACCGAATACGTTCCCGACGCCATCGCCGCAACGATCGTTCCGGATCGGCTAGGGCCGTATCTGCGCCAACAACTTCGCTGGGCGCGGAGCACATTTCGGGACACGTTGCTTGCGCTGCGTCTATTGCCAAGCCTCGATCGTTATCTAACGCTGGATGTGGTCGGACAGAATCTCGGCCCGCTGTTGCTCGCCCTGTCGGTACTGGCTGGCCTCGCGCAGTTCGCACTGAAAGGCACAGTGCCTTGGTCGGCAGTCCTGATGATTGCATCCATGACCATCATTCGGTGCAGCGTGGCAGCGTTTCGTGCCCGCCAACTTCGATTTCTCGGTTTTTCTCTACACACATTCATCAACGTCTTTCTCTTACTCCCTCTGAAAGCCTATGCGTTGTGCACATTGAGCAACAGCGATTGGCTGTCGCGCAAGGCGGCCACCCTACCCAATGGAGGAGAAAGGCAGATCCTCATCAAAGATCCGATCGCAGGACCAAACGCTACAGAAGGCTCGGAAGTTGCTCACTCAATTCGCAGGACGGATGTTTTGCGCGGTTCTTCAAGGTTGGTGGAGTCTGAGAGCGTTTTCGGTGGCGAGTGATGGTGTACTGCGTAGGACACAAGTCGTGACCTGGACAATATTTCAATTGTTAGAACGGGAAGTGGCCGCAGACGATCCGTGGCGGCTCTACGGCAATCCGTAGAGCGGAAGCGTCTCACACAAATGCTCCGGCTGTCGCTTTCCCAAGGGCCGCCACAGCGATGGCCTCCTCTCCAGAACGCTCGCAAGTGAGCTCCCGCCGGCTGAACGGCTCCTTTCAGCAGAGATGAACGCATGTCCAACGTAGCAATCGACCTTAACGGCGTGACGAAGTCATTTGGCAATAAGGTCATTGTGAACGGGCTGTCGCTCACCGTTGCGTCGGGAGAGTGCTTCGGCCTGCTGGGGCCGAACGGTGCGGGCAAAAGTACGATTGCACGTATGGTCCTCGGCATGACGCAGCCTGACGCGGGTAAGATCACGGTGCTCGGAGTGCCAGTGCCGGCACAGGCTCGCTTGGCACGCAGGGGCATCGGCGTGGTTCCACAGTTCGACAATCTTGACCTGGAATTCACGGTACGCGAGAACCTGTTGGTATTCGGGCGCTACTTCGGCATGAGCACACGCGCGATCAAAGCGGTCATCCCATCACTGCTCGAGTTCGCCCGCCTTGAGAGCAAGGCGGATGCACGTGTCGGCGAACTATCCGGCGGCATGAAGCGGCGCCTGACTCTGGCACGCGCGTTGATCAACGACCCGCAGCTGCTCGTAATGGACGAACCGACTACCGGCCTCGACCCGCACGCGCGCCACCTGATCTGGGAGCGTCTGCGTTTCCTGCTGGCGCGCGGCAAGACGATCATTTTGACGACCCACTTTATGGAAGAGGCTGAGCGGCTGTGCGATCGGCTGTGCGTTCTCGAGCATGGGTGCAACATCGCCGAGGGCAGCCCTCATGCCCTGATTGAGGAGCATATCGGATGCAACGTCATCGAGATCTTTGGTGGCAATCCGCAGGAGCTGGGTTCGCTGATCAGGCCATATGTTCAGCGCATCGAGGTGAGCGGCGAGACGCTCTTTTGCTATACGCCCGATCCGGAGCAGGTGCGCGTCCAGCTACGCGGGCGTGCGGGGCTACGGCTTCTAGAGCGTCCACCTAATCTGGAGGACGTTTTCTTGCGGCTGACCGGACGCGAGATGGAGAAGTGAACGATGAGTGAAGGTTATGCAGCGGCTCTACCCGCCAATGCGTGGAACTGGGTTGCGGTGTGGCGCCGCAACTATCTGTCGTGGAAGAAGATCGCACTTGCGTCAATGCTCGGTAACCTCGCCGATCCCATGATCTATCTTTTCGGACTTGGTACTGGCCTCGGAATGATGGTCGGTCGCGTTGAAGATGCGTCCTACGTTGCTTTTTTGGCAGCCGGTATGGTCGCGACGAGCGCGATGACCGCGTCGACCTTCGAAACAATTTACGCGGCTTACCCGCGCATGCACCATCAGCGCATCTGGGAAGCAATCCTGTACACACAACTTACCCTCGGCGATATCGTTCTCGGTGAATTGGCGTGGGCAGCCACCAAGGCCTTTTTGGCCGGAACGGTCATCGCGATCGTCGCCGTCGTGGTGGGCTATGCGGCGTGGCCGTCCCTGCTCTATGTGCTACCAGCCATAGCGCTCACTGGGTTCGCCTTTGCGAGCCTGGCGATGGTCGTCACAGCGCTTGCGCCCAGTTACCACTATTTTGTATTCTACCAGTCGCTCGTCCTCACACCCATGCTGTTCCTGTCAGGCGCGGTCTTCCCTGTCACCCAATTGTCAGCTCCCTTTCAACAGGCAGCGCACTTTTTGCCGCTGGCACATTCGATCGACCTTATTCGTCCGGAAATGCTTGATCGCCCGGCTGGCGGCATCGCTCTGCATATCGGTGCGCTTTGCCTGTACGCGGTGTTGCCGTTCTTCCTCTCGATGGTGCTGCTTCGCCGCCGCCTGATGCGTTGAGACAACTTCCGAGAGAAGGAGATCCGTGATGCAGTGCCACGACATTCGCGCGGAAGCGCATGATCATCTGGCCTTAGTTGGCCATTCGCTGCAAGCACCTCAAAGACATTTGCTCTGTGTTGCAGCTGACGTACGACATTTCCAGCAGGAACGCCGGAATGACCATGGGCTGATCTCATTAGCTGCTTCAGACGAACCCTACGAGAATTGGTAGAGGCGGTGATATCTGACTGGCATTCGCAGGGGCGAGCGACATTGCAGCCCGGTCAGGTCGAACGGTCTTGAGGCAGGCCAATTTGACTTTCTTGTCACGATAAATGGAGAACGAGATGCTAGGACCGCGATCGCTGATGGTTGGATCGGGCGAGGATCGGTTCGTTGTTTCGAGACGGCGTACCGGTTTCGGTGATTGCTTGTGGTCTCTGGCAGCAGCTTGGTCCTACGCTAAGCGGACGGGGCGGACGCTGGCCATAGATTGGCGTGGCTCCTGTTATCTCGATCAACCCTTCACCAATGCGTTTCCGGTGTTCTTCGAGCCAATTCAAGACATCGCGGGCGTACCGGTTATTTGCGATGACCAGGTCAACCAGTTCTCATTCCCTGGGCCTTTCTTCCCGGCGTGGTGGAATAAGCCATCGATCGACTGCGTTTGCCGTCCAGATGAACAGATTTTCCGAGAACGTGACGAGCTGAGAGAACTTTTCGAAGCCCAAGATGATACTGAAGCCAACACAGTGGTGTGTGATGCTTGCTTGATGTGGCGTTGCGGTATGGATGCCGAACGACAGATTTTTCGGAGTATCAAACCGAGGCCCGAAATTGAAGCTCGGATTGACGCCATCTATCAAGAGCACTTCGAAGGGCACAGCATAATCGGGGTGCATGTCCGGCACGGCAACGGTGAAGACATTATGGAGCACGCTCCCTTCTGGGCTGATCCGGAATTCGCCTTCCAGCAGGTATGCACAGCCATTCGTACGGCTAAAGAGCTACCGCATTCAAGGCCTGTGAGGGTGTTCTTGTGTACTGACAGTGCGCAGGTGCGTCGTGACTTGTCGGGCGTGTTTCCCGATCTTTTCACTATCCCAAAACAATTCCAGGCGGATCAGGCCGGGCCATTACACAGCGCAGCACTGGGCGTTGACGGCGGTTTTTCTGCTCTCGTCGAGATGTACCTCCTTGGGCGATGCGATACCGTGGTTCGCTTCCCGCCGAGTAGCGCCTTCTCGCGCTATGCCCGCCTCTTCGTGCCACGTATTATTGAATTCGATTTAAACGATCCGGGTGGTTTGATCTTCATTGATAACTCGTCCGAACATGTTCCGACTTTGTGAAAGTCTTGGGTACCCTGGTGGAGCTTGTTCTGGCGGGCGGACGCGCCTCGACGGCATCATGTGCTGAATGGTGGGTATTTGACAGCCACCGAAAGGAAGGAGCGTCCGCAATGGAAGTTAGCACGACTGGACGTTGGCGGGCGATGATTAGCGGTAGGACAAAGCCCGCAGCCATAAGCATGAAGCTCTCCACGATCGGCTTCGGCGCTTTTGGTTTCCGGCGGCACCAAGATCCGACAAGAGAGGCCGAAGGCGAGAGTAAGCCATTGTGCCTTTTGTCGAAGTCCGATCGCGTTTGCCTGGAGCAGCCTGACCCGTGATGATCAAACCCGTTGGCGAAGCTCGGCCCAACACCTTCGAGTTCGAAACCTCGGCGTTGATCAAGGCGTCCGGGTTTCGCGAGTATGATGCGCGCTGGTGGTTCGGCCAACCGGGCTCGGCGGAGCCGCCGGAGCTCAATCTGATCGGCGTCCAGGCGCTCGGCATGGGCCTCGGCACGCTGATCCGGCGTCTCGGCGTCGCATCCGATATCGTCACCGGCCACGATTTCCGCTCCTATTCGCTGTCGATCAAGCTGGCGCTGGTTTCCGGGCTCATGGCCGCCGGCGCACGGGTCAAGGATGTCGGGCTGGCTCTGTCGCCGATGGCCTATTTCGCCCAGTTCGCGCTGGATACGCCTTCCGTCGCCATGGTCACCGCGTCGCACAACGAGAATGGCTGGACCGGCGTCAAGATGGGCGCGGCGCGTCCTTTGACCTTCGGCCCCGAAGAGATGAGCGCGCTGAAGACAATCGTGCTTGCCGGCGACTTCGACCTTGCCGGCGGCGGCTCCTATGATTTCGTTTCAGGGTTCCGCCAAACCTATCTCGCCGACCTGACCACGGGAAAGCGCATCTTGAGACCGCTGAAGGTGGTAGTCGCCTGCGGCAACGGCACAGCCGGCGCCTTTGCGCCCGAAGCGCTGGCGCGGATCGGCTGCGAGGTGATCCCGCTCGATGTCGAACTCGATCACACCTTCCCGCGCTACAATCCCAACCCGGAAGATATGCGGATGCTACATGCCATCCGCGACAAGGTGCTGGAGACGGGAGCCGATGTTGGGCTTGGTTTCGACGGCGACGGCGATCGCTGCGGCGTGGTCGACAATGAAGGCAACGAGATATTCGCCGACAAGGTCGGTGTCATGCTGGCGCGTGACATTTCGCGGCTCTATCCGGGCTCGACCTTCGTCGTCGACGTCAAGTCGACGGGGCTATTCGCCACTGACAGCGTGCTCGAGGCCAACGGCGCCGTCACCCACTACTGGAAGACCGGCCATTCCTATATCAAGCGGCGCGTCGGCGAGCTCGGCGCCATCGCTGGCTTCGAAAAGTCGGGCCATTTCTTCTTCAATGCACCGATCGGCCGCGGCTATGACGACGGGCTGGTCACCGCCATCGCCATTTGTCAGACGCTCGACCGCAGCCCGGACAGCACCATCGCCGATCTCTACCGCGCCCTACCGCTGACCTTCGGCACGCCGACCATGTCGCCGCATTGCGCGGACGATTTGAAATATGGCGTCGTCGAGCGTGTCGTCTCGGATTTTCAGGCGATGAAGCGGGACGGCACGGTCTTCGCCGGCCAGAGGATCGCCGAACTGATCACCGTCAACGGCGTGCGCGTCGTCGCGGAGGACGGCACCTGGGGGCTGGTGCGGGCGTCGTCAAACAAGCCCGAGCTTGTCGTGGTGGTGGAGAGCCCAGTATCGTCCGAGCGGCGCCGTCAGATGTTCGAGGGCGTCGATGCCGTGCTGCGCCGCAGCCCCGAAGTCGGCCCGTACAATCAGACCTTCTGAGCGCGAGAACGAAATGGCCGACCGGATCGTCAGTTTTGTCATGAGCGGCGGCGTTGGTTCGCGGCTCTGGCCGCTGTCGCGCGAGGACAATCCCAAGCAGTTTCACGACTTTTCGGGCGACGGCTCGATGCTGGCCAAGACCTTGCGACGGCTGACGGCAAGGCCTGATGGCGAGACGCCTGTCTTCCTGATCGCCTCGGAACGGCATGCCGAGCGCGTCCATGCCGACCTTGCCGGCCTCGATCTTTCCGGCGGCGGCCCGCTGTTCGAGCCGACAGGCCGCAACACCGCGGCTGCCGTTGCGCTGGCAACGCTGCGCACGCTCTCCGAGTTCGGCGACAGCCTGGTGCTGGTGGTACCGTCCGATCACGAGATCTCGACGGCGCGGCAGTTCTGGCAGAGTGTCGAGGCCGGAGCAGAGGCGGCACGCGCCGGCCGGCTGGTGGTGTTCGGCATCAAGCCCAACCAGCCCGAGACCGGTTATGGCTATATCGAGGTATCGGGCGACAAGGCCGGCATCTTCGACGTGTCGCGCTTCGTCGAAAAGCCGGACCATGCGACGGCGCAGAGCTATCTCCAAGCCGGAAACTTCTACTGGAACACCGGCATCTTCCTGTTTCGGGCCGGCGCCATGCGCGATGCGTTCGCGGCGTTTGAGCCAAAAATCTGGCAGGCGACAGAAACGGCCTACAAGGCGGCGACATCGGATCTGTCCGGTCTCTACATGCCGCTGGAACTCTACGCGGCCATTCCCTCGAACTCGATCGACTACGCCATCATGGAGCGCGCGATGGGCATCGCCATGGTGCCGGCCGGCTTTCGCTGGAACGACCTTGGCTCCTGGCAGTCGCTGCTCGATGTCGGTCCTTCCGACAGCCAGGGCAATGTCATCGTCGGCGATGTCGTCGCCATCGACTGCGAGAACTCCTACATCCGCAGCGACGGCCGGCTGCTGTCGGCCATCGGCATGAAGGACGTCGCCATCGTCTCGACCGCCGACGCCACCTTCGTCGCCCCGGTCAGCCACAGCCAGCATGTCAAGAAGATCGTCGAGCAGTTGGAAAAGTCGGGCCGGCTGGAAACCAGGTTCACGCCGGCGCATGACCGGGTCATTGAAAGCGGCGCCTGGAGGCAGCGCGTGCATCACTGGCTGTTCGAGGAGACCTTGCCACTGTGGTCGACATCAGGTGTCGACGAGCGCCATGGCGGCTTCCACGAGGCGCTGGGTTTTGACGGCACGCCGCTGATGAAACCCAAGCGCATGCGCACCATGGCAAGGCAGGTCTATGCCTTCGCCGTTGCCAAGGCGCGCGGCTGGGACGGTCCGGCCGACCGGCTGATCGGTCACGGGATCGAATTCATGGCGAGGAACGGCCGCACCGACAATGGCGGCTGGGTGCGCACGCTGAATGTCGACGGCAGCGTCGCAGACCCCGCCGAGGATGCCTACGACCATTCCTGCGTGCTGCTGGCGCTGGCGCACGCCCATATATCAGGCAATCCCGATGCTTTGCGGCTGGGCGAAGAAACCTTCTCGTTCCTAGACGTGCATCTCGAGGACAGCCGCATGACCGGGTTCCTCGATACGTCGAGCGCCGGCGGCGAACGGCGTTCCAACCCGCACATGCATCTGCTCGAGGCCTTCCTGGCCTGGCATCAGGCGACCGGCGACCGTGCCTATCTTCGACGCGCCGCGCGCATCATCGACCTGTTTCGCAGCCATTTCTTCGACCCGGAAAGCTGGACGCTGGGCGAATATTTCGACCGGGAATGGAAGCCGTCCACCGGCGAGAAAGGCCAGTGGACCGAACCCGGTCACCATTTCGAATGGGCCTCGCTGCTGGTCGATTTCGCCAGCCGCAGCGGCCAGACGGAATTGACCGGCTTTGCCAGGAAGCTCTATGCCTCGGCCGTCGCCAATGGTCTCAACCGTGCCACCGGCCTTGCCTACGGCGCCGTCTCGCGGCAGGGCCTGCCGCGAGACGGAGTGTCGCGCAGCTGGCCGCAAGCCGAAGCGATCAAGGCGGCGATTGCGCTGGATGGTTCGGGCGGGCCTGACCTCAAGCCCGAGGTCGAGGCGCGCGTCGGCCGCCTGTTCCGCTGGCACATCGACCCAGCGCCGCTCGGCCTGTGGATCGACCGCATCGACGAACACGGCCGCCCGCTGGCGTCAGACGTGCCGGCCAGCATCTTCTACCATTTGGTCTGCGCGCTCACTCAGTATCTGGACGGGACGCTAGAGACGGAGAGCTGAGGGATCGGAGTTGCCAATCTCCCCGCAAGGTATTCCCACGCTGACGGCCGCCTTGCTGAGGTAGGCTGAAGGCTGCTGCAAGCCACCAGGAGTAGTAGCCTTTTGACGAAACGGAAGCGCTATAGCATCAAGCTGGTGGTCCAGCTCTGCGACGCTCGACGCGAAAGAGCCTCGGCGCTCGGCGCCTCGATCTCCTCCCCACAGGGTCGACAACCGCATCGAGGCGACCCGCGTCGGCACGGCGAAGCCTCTGCACGAGCCGAAGTGCCTGGCCCTCCTCTCCGGCAAGATTGCACGACCCCGGCTTCGACATCGAACGCCTTGGGGCGACGATCGCCGAACCACTCGTATCCCGAGACGCTCTTCATCGCTCGCCGCAGAGCAGAAGGCGGACGTTTCCGCTCTCATCGATTTCGATCGCCAATTGCATCGGCACGGATCGTCTTTATCGCATGGCGCCGTTGAGCGGCACGACCCGTAAGGCGGATGGTGACGGCCCCGGATACCGGTGACCTCTGGCCCGGTTATAGGCTGCGGCCGGCACGCCTGCTGCCCAGGCCGGAGGCGGTCGAGACGATGACTGTTTCTGCCCGATCACCGTCCCGTCACGTTTACCTGGCGCGGCGTGTGCCGGGGCGGGCCCCAACGGCAGAGAGCACATTTCGGGCGGGTGGTGGAAGCGCGACGCCGAGCGCGCCGCGGTCTGCCGTCGAGGACGGGGCGGGCGAGCGTTTCTGGTCTATCACGCGGGGCGAGATTTAGATCACCGTTGAAGCATGTCCCCGGCTATCCATATCGTGGATGAATTTCATCGAAACAAACGATTTCACCAATCTTGCAGAACGTTGCATTGGAACAATTCAAGGATGCGAGCTCTAAGAATAGTTATCGATATTCGCGTTCGCCCCGAGGAGAATTTTCTCGTGTACGCCGAACAATCACTGAAGCGCATGTCCATGCGGCCAGGTTCATCCGCGCTCTGCCCAGGCAACGTCGCATTGGCTCGACGCGACGAGCTTCCCCACGTGCATGGGCGCTTACGCGATTCTCTGGCAGCCGGCGGTGAACGCGGCACGCAGGCTGACAGCTCCGTCCGATATACAAACGTAAGCAGTTGAGAATGAAGACATGAAAAAAGTCTATGTAGCCGGCCATCGCGGCCTCGTTGGATCCGCCACAGTGAGAGCCCTCGAGGCCTTAGGATCGTATGAAATAATAACGCGGACGCATGATGAACTGGATCTCTTCGATCGGACCGCGACCCGCGAGTTCTTTATGTCGAAAAGACCGAATTACGTCATTATGTGCGCCGCAAAGGTTGGTGGGATTCTTGCCAACGCAAGCTTTCCGGTTGATTTCCTTCACAACAATCTCGCGATTCAAGTCAGCGTTTTTGATGCCGCCTACGCATCCGGCGTCGAGCGGATGATCTTTCTTGGTAGCTCGTGTATCTACCCACGAGATTGCCCGCAACCGATACGAGAGGACTACCTTCTATCCGGTCCGCTTGAAGCGACAAATCGTCCCTACGCTTTGGCAAAGATAGCAGGCGTTGAATCATGCTGGTCTTTCAACCGACAGTACCGGACGCGCTATCTCGCGTTGATGCCGACCAACTTGTACGGTCCCGGAGATAATTATCACCCCGACAACTCTCACGTTCTGCCAGCTCTGATGCGACGTTTTCATCAGGCCAGAATGAATGGTGACTCCTCGGTCGTGGTCTGGGGATCCGGAAGGCCCCGGCGAGAGTTCATGTACTCTTTGGATATAGGGGATGCCATTGCATTCCTGCTTGGCCTGCCGGATTCGGATTTTGGCGCCTTGACGGCTCCCGAGACCGCGCCTCTGATCAATGTTGGCGTTGGAGAGGACGTCACAATTCGCGAACTGGCGGAATTGATTAAGGCGACGGTCGGCTACGAGGGCGATTTGGTGTTCGACACGACGAAGCCAGACGGCACGCCTCGCAAGCTGCTGGACGTATCGCGCTTGCATACTCTTGGCTGGAAAGCCAAAACGTCTCTTGGTGCCGGGTTGCAAGCGACGCACGAGGATTTTCTCCGCCATCATAAAGCTTGACGTTGGTGCTCACAGCCTGGCTGGCTGCATGTTCGATCCGGTTCCAACTTTCCTGCGCCATTCAGATCTGGCACCGCCGGCGTGTTTGGTCCCGGCATTTGCTGGAGCGGATTGAGTTTGAAGCGTTCCGGTTGTGACGCCCACGCCTTGCAGATGAACTCGTAGGGTGTGAGACCCTTGAGGGTCTTGAGCCTGCGGGCGAAGTTGTAGGCGGCGACGAAGTCGGCGAGATGGGTGCGGAGTTGGTCGTGGCTCTCGTAGTAGAAGCGCTTGACGGTGGCGTCCTTGATAGTCCGGTTCATTCTCTCGACCTGGCCGTTGGTCCACGGATGCCTGGCCTTGGTCGTGCGGTGCTCGATGTCGTTCCTGGCGCAGGCGTATTCGAAGGCGTGAGCGCGGAATATCCCGCCATTGGCGATTGCCTCCTTGATCAGCGGCACCGCCGAGCCACCGGCACCGGGGGTGGTGAACTCGCTGCCATAGCACCTACGGAAAGAATGATGAGAGGCAACCGAGACATCGGTGCGCGCAGCTTTTCGCTGCAGGCGCGCACCGATCGAGGTGGCCATGGCCAGTCGAAGGATCTCTAGAATGTGAATGTTCACAA
>NZ_JBJACT010000060.1:0-17882 GCF_044778005.1 Mesorhizobium sp. IMUNJ 23033 | reverse complement strand
CAACGTCTCCAGACGCGTCGACGGCGTGAACTTGAAAAATGCGCTTGGCCAGATCAAGGCCCACGGTGGTAATCTGCATGGCGGATGGCTCCTTAGCTCGGGTTGCCTGACAGCAAACCCACTGTGGCACTGTGATGCCGGGAGCGGGAGCCATCCACCTCATCTGCTTTCAGCACCAGACGAAGCTGATTCTCTACGGCCGACATGCGGCGCAAAGCGGTCGTCATCGCGTGGGCCTCTCAACGGCAACATCAGGTCACGACGAGAAGTCCGCAGTGACGGACTGCACAGCCTACCTCTGCTAGCTGCGCACAGCGCGGCCCCCTCGCGACAACGCAAAGAGCCTCGTTCTTGTCGTCCAGGATCCCGACGCGCCGAGCGGAATGTTCGGTCATTGGGGCGTTTTCAACATTCCGCCGGACCTCGACAAACTGATCGAGGCCGAGAGCGGCAAGCCTGGCCCCGATGCGCTCCGGCAGGCTACCAACGATTTCGGCAACGCTTACTATGACGGCCCTCAACCGCCGGTCGGACACGGCGTGCATCACTATCGCTTTCGGCTGGCCGCGCTCGATATTCCGAGCCTGGGTATTCCAGCCGACACGGGCGTGGAGCGCATTTGGCAAGAAGCTGTCCTGGAGGAGGCCGAGCTGGTGGGGACCTACGAGCGCGACAGATGATATTTCGCCCGCCACCTGACTAGGGAAACTGGACGCATGTCCGCGTCGTTGCCGCGGCCCGCTGTTGGCAATCCTGACCATCTGCGCAATCGTGACATGACAGCGCAGCAGTCGCGCGGAACACAGGAAAGACGATCGGCAAACCGAGCGCCTATTTCGCGAAGATAAGGGCTAAAAAAGCAGGCGATGGAGATCGGGCGCGGCGCGATGGTGATCCGCACCGATCCATAAGGTCACAGGCTGCTTTCGCTAGTGCGCGATCTTCCGCCTCAACCAGTTAAGAAGCCTGTATCCGCGAATAGTCGCGCGAACCCTTCCGGCGGCCCACCGCGCTTGCATCGTTGCGCCGACGTGGCAATCGCAGACGATGTCGTGCAAATGCCAGTCGTCCAGTTCGAAGAAGCGTTTTGCCTCACCATACGTATCGTCCTTCAGGCCCAGGGCGCGCAGTACCGGGTCTTCGAAGGCAACGGTGATGGGTGATCCTTCACCACGCACTTTGTCACGTGCTTCGGGACGCAGGTATTCGGTGCCGGTAAAGGCTCCAAGGCACCGCTCGGGGCGTTGATCGAGAAGCTCGGCCCAACGCTCGATCCGCTGGTTTCGTGTCATTGAATAGATTGCCGAGGATTCGACTTTTGCGACCGCATGCAACTGGTCGAGTGTTTGGTGTTTCATGGGCAGGCTCCTCTTGATGGGCGAACTACCCCTCCTCACCAAAAATTATTGCGCTGCGACGCGCCGGCAAGAGTGAAGGTGCTGGCCGGGAAAGAAACCGGACTGGCGGCAGGAATGACCGTCAAATGCCTACCGGCTCAGGGGAACCCTGCCGTTTTCGATGAATTTATAGCCAAGGCGAATTGCCATGGAAGACAAACCATCAGTCACGGTCGGTCCCACTCTGCACGCGCCTCACGCTTCAAGGTCTACACGGGGAGTGGAAGCTGCCATTCTGTTTGACAGCCACGGCTGGAGAAAAGTGATCCTGAACGGTCAAAGCCTTGCCTCATCGGCCGTAAGTGCGTGCTCTCGCGTGCCGGAGACGATGATCTCCAGGACCTCATGCTCGTCGGTGTTCCTGATGTAGCGATCGCCGACGTTCTCGCCGCGCTTCAGCACCATCACGCGGTCGCCCACAGCGAAGATGTCAACGAGGCGGTGGGAGATGATGATCTGGGCAACGCCCTGCTTTTTCAGTTCCAGCATGGTCTCGAGCAGCCGCTCGGTCGCCATCACCGAGAGATTGGCGGTCGGCTCGTCGAGGATCACCACGCGCGGCTGGAAGGAGATCGCGCGGGCAATCGCCACAGATTGCTGGCGGCCACCCGACAGGCTCTCGACCTTTTGATAGACGGAGTTCACGTCGACCTTGAGCCGCTTCAGCACGCTGTCGGCTTCCGCGTACATTTTCCGCCGATTGACGAAAAGGCCCTTGCGCGGCCAACGGCCAAGAAAGATGTTCTGACCGACATCCATATTCCCGCAGAGCGCGAAGTCCTGGTAGATCATCTCGATGCCGGCGTCGCGGCTTTCGTGCGGGCTCTTGAAGCGCACCGGCTGCCCGGCGACGAAGACCTCGCCGCCGGCGTCGCGCTGGTAGGCGCCGGTCAGGATCTTCATCAGCGTCGACTTGCCGGCCGAGTTGTCGCCGACGAGGCCCAGGATCTCGCCGGGATAGAGCACGAGGTCGACGTTGCGGAGCGCCTGCACCGCACCGAAGGCTTTTTCGATGCCCCGCATTTCTACGATTGGTGCAGGCTTAGTCGCGTCACGCATGGGTGGTTTCCGCCGTTCTTGTGCGCCGCGCGAGGCGAACCCGCAGGCGGCCGAAGATGTTGGCCTGGCGCACCCAGATGTCGATCAGCACCGCCACGATCAGGATGCCACCGATGAAGACGTTGATCCAGTGCTGCGGCATGGCGAGGCCCTGGACGTTGAGCTGCAGCAGCGCCCGGATCAGGGTGATCACTGCCGCCCCGGCGAGCGCCCCGATCACGGTGCCGTAGCCGCCGAAGATCGAACCGCCGCCGATGATCACCGAGGCGATGGCGTCGAGCTCGCGGAACTGGCCGGCCACCGGGTTGAAGCTGCGGAAGTAGGCGACGTTGATGATCCCGGCCATTGTCGCGCAGAGCGCCGCCAGCATGAGCGCGAGGAACCGCACCCGGTTGGTGTTGATGCCGGCATAGGCGGCGGCGCGAATGTTGCCGCCGGTCGCATAGACCTTCTGCCCGAACGGCATGTAGGCGAGCACGACGCCGGCAATGAGGGCGACGAACAGCATCCAGATGGTCTGGACGCTCACCACCTCGGCGACCGAGCGCAGGAGCCCGTCCGGGAGCGAGATGCGGTAGTGCAGCAGGATATCGTTCACCTTGCGGCCAAGCAGGTTGTAGCCCTCGGGCCAGCCGGTGAGCTGCTGCCCGGCGACGAACCAGGCGGCGAGGCCGCGGGCGATGTAGAACATACCCAGCGTGGCGATGAAGGCCGGCAGCTTGAAGCCGACGGTGACGATCGCGTTGACGAGGCCGGCGCACATGCCCGCGAGCAGGCCCATCGCCACGGCGGTAAGTGGGTCAGCGTCGAGGACCTTCAGGAAATAGGCGGCGGTGCTGCCGGCGAGGGCGAGCACCGCCCCGACGGAGAGGTCGATGTCGCCGGCGGCGATGACGTAGGTGAGCCCTACGGTGATCAGCGCAAGCTCGGTGTAGTTGAGCAGGATCGCGAAGCTGTTGGACAGGTTCCACCAGTAGTCCGGCCGGAGCGCGAGGCCGGTCAGCCACAGGAGCGCGGTCAGGATGATGGCGAGCGCGTCGCGCCGGGCGAGGAACTTGCCGAATCCGGTGGCCGACAGCGCCATGTCGGTCGCCATCGCGCCCTTGGTCTGCACCCCCTCGATCGCGATGCCGCCGATCTCGTAGGCCGGTGGCGGCGGCCGGCCGCGGAGCCAGGCCCAGAGGCGCCCTGCCACCTGGCGGCGGATGAGATAGGGCTCGATGAGCACCGCGACGATGAGCAGCAGCCCGAGGAAGACCGGCACCGCGCCGACCGGCAGCGAGAAGACGGCGTTGACCGTGATTTCCTCGTCGCCGATCTTGATGACGCGCGTGATCGGCCAGCCCTCGCGCAGCACCTTGTCGAGCAGCACGACCAGCATGGCCCCGAGGCAGGACCCGGCAACCCGGCCGCGGCCGCCGAGGATCGAGGCGCCGCCGATGATGACGGCGGCAATGACGGTCAGTTCACCGCTGACGCCGTATAGCGGGGTCACGCCCTTGTCCTGGGCGGCCGACAGCAGCCCGGCGAGGGTCGCGCAGAGCGAGGAGATCAGGTAGGCCCGGATGCGCACCCAGTTGGTCGGGATGCCGGCATAGCCCGCTGCCTGCTCGTTGCCGCCGGTGGCGAAGGTCTCGTAGCCCCAGCGGGTCTTGGCAAGCACATAGGCGCCGACGACGGCGACGACGGCGAAGACCACGATCTGGTTGTTGAAACCCAGGACGTTGGTCTCGCCGAAGTGGAAGAACAGCGGATGCTCGCTCGCCTTGGCGGGATAGTAGATCGACTGGCCATGGGTCAGCGCCAGCACGAAGCCGCGGCCGATGAAGAGGATGGTCAGCGTGCCGATGAACGCCGGCACCTTCAGGACGGTGACGAGCACGCCGTTGATCAGCCCGATCAGCGTGCCGAGCAGCAGGCAGAGGACCACCGAGGGGACGATGCCGAGATCGAGGAAGCTCGGGGCGAACAGACGGGCGAACACCACGGCGACCAGTCCGTAGGTGGAGCCGACCGACAGGTCGAGGTCCTTGTTGACGATGACGAAGGTCATCCCGACCGCGATGATGGCCACCCGCGAGGTGTCGCGCAGCAGGGCGTGGAGCGCCTCGGTCGAGCCGAAGAACGCGGGGTTGACGAAAGCGCCGCCGAGATAGAGCAGCAAAAGCAGGGCAAGCAGCCCCGCCTCCCAGCCGCCGACAAGCTGGGGCGGCGCACGGCCGGGCGATTTGGTCGCGGTGGGCGCCATGGGTCCCCCTCTGGTCGTTGCCGTCGCTGCGGGGGAACTCGCGCCCTCCCGCACCGATTTCAAACGTTCCGAGCGAAATCAGTTCTCGAAGCGCTTGCCGACGTTTCCGACAGTCTCCTGCGTCACGAGTTGGGCGCGCGTGTCGAGATTGGCCGCCGCGATGCCGCGGTCGATCTGCAGATAGAGCTGCATAACCGGCCAGAAGCCCTGCAAGAAAGGCTGCTGCCCGAGCGCGCCGGTCAGATCGCCGCTCTTCATCGCATCCTGCTGGGCCGGGCCGAGGTCGAAACCGTAGGCGCAGATCTTGCCGGTCATTCCGGCCTGAGCGACGGCCTTGGCAAGCGCCGGCGTGAACACGTTGTTGCCGGCGAACGCGCCAACGACGTCGCCGCGCGATTCGAACAGCGTCACGATGCCGTTCACCGGATCATTCGGATTGGTGTCGATACCGGTGTTCTCCGGACCCGCGTCGACCTTGAAGGCATCAAGCTTGCCGGCATCCTTCAAGCCCTTGACGATGGCGTTGAAGGCCGAAGTGACGCGATTGTTCACCTCGATGTTGCCCATTGCGGTCGACGACGGCAGGACGATCGAACCCTTCTCGATACCCTTGTCCGCGAGGCACTTGACGAGCGCCTCGCCGGCGATTGCGGCAGCGGAGGCGTCCTGGCCGGTGTGCCCGATGCCGCTGCGGTTGAGGATCGTGCCGTCAAAGGAATTGGTCGTGGCGACCGGTATGCCCTTCGCCTCGGCGGCCTTGACAATGTCGTTATAGGCGCCGACCTGGGGCGTTGTCATGATCAGCCCGTCGATCGTCGGATCCTGCACGATCTGGTTCAGGATTTCGATCTCGCGGGCCGGGTCGTCGGTCGGCGATTCCGCGCCAAGCAGCAGAACCTTGGCGCCGATCAGGTTGCCGGCGACGGTCGCGCCGACGTAGACCGGATCGAAGAAGCCATTGCCGGCAGTGTGTGTCACGATAGCGAAAGTGAGATGACCATCGGCCGAATGGAAGTCCTTGGTACCGGGGGCCTCCTTTGCGGCTTCTTCGAAGCTGTAGCCGCCGACCGCCTTATCGACGCCGCCCGATTGTGCGTAGGCGTTCGATACGCCGAGCGATAACGCCGCGGCACACACCGCGAGCGGGAAAATATGTTTCATGATTATCCTCCCTTGCAACTAACGGTCGGAAGCCGTTCGGGCGCATTTATTCAGGGGATTCCGAATGCTTCCTTCCACCCCGTATATTCTGCCCAAAGCCTGCCCACGTAAATAGTGCTCCCACTTTCACCGACGAATTGGTTCAGAGCGGAAAGCATCCGCGCCGTCGAAAGGTCTCCTAACGCAACCGGGTCCTGCTAAGAGTTCGGAAGGCTTCTGGTCGGCGGAGCGTGATCCCGAACGGAAATCAGATCGACATGACGGTGTTCGAGAAGAAGTTCGACGCCGGGGCAGCAGCGATGCGGGAAGTGATGAAAACGGCGACTGCATTTGGACGGCCGAATCCGCCGCTCGCAAGCGAGGATTGATCGTTCGCTAGAAATTGGCCAATGCGAATGACTGCAATTGGATACAGTGACGCGCCTTTAGCTGTCTTACCCGGGAAGGTCCGCAAATGGCGCACCCGCGACCTCCAGCGCGGTCGCCGGTAATGTCCGCTTTAAGGCAGTCGCACAGCTAACTTTAATGACCGAGATGAGGCGCAAAGCGGTCGTTCACGTCGCGCCGTGCTTAAGTCAGCTTCGAGTCAAACCTTCGCATGCCTCGACTGTTCCAGACGGTAGCGAAGCTACTATTCTACTATCGCGTCACGGGCTGGCATCACCGTGTCGACTGACTGTTTGCGTTGGGATGACTCCGGTCAGTGGAGCAGCACTCGGTTGCGGCCGGTTTGCTTGGCAAGATAAAGTGCCGCATCCGCCCGACGCTGCAACTGCTCCGGTGAGATGGCCTCGTCAGCCGTCTGAACTGCAACTCCAATGCTGAGAGTGACGCGGCGCGACACACGGCATGTTTGCGTCCCCGCCTGAACTGGCGCGGTATGGCCGGAGTTCTCGCAATCGAGCTTGGCGCCAAATTCGCCGCGGGCATCGTGTTCGGCCTTGGTGTCGCCGTCGGTTTTGCGCTGGCGGGCTAGCCCCGCTTGCATGACCGAACCACCTCGCACACTCACCAACGCCGCCCTTGATCGGCTTCCGCTCTTCGCTACCGATCTGGAAATTGCCACCTCAATCGTTGGTCGCGCGCGGGCAAACTACTGGCTAAAGGCGGTCCTGCCGACATTAGAGCGTCGTGGCTTTCCGGCGCAGGATCCGTTGCACACAGGCCGCGCGGTGCCGCTGGTGCGTAAGTTCTATGAGGATTACTTGGCATTACCGCGGGCTTTGTAATGGCCAAGCTTGGCGGTGAGGAGAAGATATGGCAAGAGACGGCGCCGGCAGCGTAACGCACATGACGTAACGTAAAGACTCTGCTGTCGATCGAGCCGCGGGCGGACCTGATTCTGCCTGCCGGCGCCTTATCGGGCAACCTCCACCAGCGGCGCCGGCCATCTTCCCCTTGCTGAAATCGTCAAGCGACCTTGCGAGGGCGAAGACTTGTGTTTGCGCTCAACTGGCGCAATCCTTCCCCTTCACCAAATGGGGGAGCAATGACGAACATCGAAATCCAGAGCCAACAGGAATTCACCGAGGACGGGCGAGTCGGCACGCTGATGTTTGTGGGAGGGCCCATCGTCGGCGGTTTAGGCTATGCGTGGCTGTTGAACGAGTTGGCACGTTCCTATCCGCAGCTCTTTCTACCGTTATGTGTAGTGGCGCTTGGCGCTTTCGTGTTTCTGATCGGATGCGTCAAGATGCTTGTTGGTCGAACCTACCGCCACAACGTCGTGGTCCAATCAGACCGCTCGGCCTAGTTGATCGCTCTCTACATCGCCGCCATCACCGCCTCGATGCTCGCTGGCGCCGTCTGGCGCTAAAGGCAGCGGGACATGATCGGAATGGCCGCTTGCCTGCTTATGGCTGGCTTAGGCGTCTATGTGCTGCTTCGCTGAAATGGCCCGCCGCCGAGGGACAGCAGCGGGCCTATCAAGGCCGGCGAGGGTATGGGGCAAGGGCTTCCGGCCAACATTTGCAACGAGGTACGCGAATTTGTGTTCCCGCGCCTCTCGCAAAATGGCCTGCTTGGGCGGTGGCCCGACTGCTTCCTGCGAGGTAGCCCAAAACAACCCTTGATCCCAGATTTGCCCTTGATCCCAGATTTGCGATGTAGGACCATAATCCTATGTGGGGCGATTTCTCTCAACAGGAGGTCGCCATGGTCAGACGCAATCATCCGAAGCAACTATCGGGTCAGGATTTGGAGAAGTTTCTGCAGGCAGCGGAAGGGCTGCATAAGGCCATCGTCTGCCCGCTGATATCGCCAACGTGCGAGCACTTCCGATCGACGCGGACCCTGCATGAGGTGCTGTTGAAGCCGGTGCGGGAACGGGGAAGGAAGTCCAGTTCATCCGGTGGAATGGCACAGGTCCGGTGCGCCTCTGAAAGGATGATGGTCACCCGTACTTAGCCTTAATTGAGTGACAGCCAATGCGGCTGTAAATTCACTCGCAGGCCGGTGCAATTCCAAGCACCGGCCGTTGCACCCGCCGTCGACTGCGGATGTACCAGCGACGGCGGGAGCAGCGGCAACAGGACCGGTGATCTGGCCGGCGCGGGCAGCACCCAATCGCTGCCCTACCGCTCAGGCGTGCGTGGCGGCACCTGATCGAGGAGTGTGATTTCTTCGGTCTCTAGGCTCGGGTTTGCTGCTGGCAGTTCGCCGTCTATGTTAGCTTGTCGACCGCTTCGGGCAGATCTTTCGTGATCCTGGCAATCAACTCATCGCGCGACCATCGGCAAGGAACGTCCCCGCTTCTGGTGAAGCGACGCCAGCGACCGCCCAGCCACGCGTGCTGGCTAGAATGGATAGCCGCCGGGGCCAACGTCCGTTACGCGGATCAACGTTTTGGGCGAAAAGGAGCATGCGAGCTCTCGGAACGCTTGCGATGCCGAGCCGTTGTGGGGTGCGATAGCGTTAGCGAGATGGAACAATCCGACAACCGGCGAATTTGTAAGATGAAGGGCGATCTGTTTCGGAGGATAACTAGGATGAAACGCGTCCTTGCCCCAAATGCGGTCCGACTGATGCTGAGCGGCGTAACCGCCTGTCTGCTCACGGTCGTTGAGATTCCCAACCCGATTACGCCATTGTCGCTTGTGTCCGAGGCAAGGGCTGCCACCGACATTTCGATCAGCACATTCTACCACGACTTGTCTTCCCATGGTGATTGGGTTTCTTACCACGGAGCGACAGTTTTCGTGCCGGTTGATGTACCTGACGATTGGCGTCCGTATACCCTTGGACACTGGGTCTATACCGAGCAGTATGGCTGGCTCTGGGTATCCGACGAGCCATTCGGCTGGGCGACGTACCACTACGGCCGGTGGGGCTATGCCGACGACATCGGCTGGTACTGGGTTCCGGGCACTCGTTGGGCGCCAGCATGGGTGAGTTGGCGTCGTGACAGGGAGCACATGATTTGGGCTCCGCTGCCGCCGCGCCGCGATCCGGATTTGATTTCAATCGAGGTGACCTTCGACGCGACGCCGGATTTTTACTGGGTCGTTGTCCCCACCCGCGAATTCCTTGCTGCGGACATTTCTGTCGTCGTTATCCGTGATGAGCCGGAATTTGTGCGCATTGTCGAGGCGGCCGAGCCGGTTGGCGATGTGACGATCCAGAACAACGTGGTGATCAACAAAGTCATAGATGTTGATGTGATCGAGAAGGAGACGAACCAGGAGGTGACTGTCGTCAAGGTCAGCAAGACCGACGCGCCCGAGCAGTCCGGCAAATTGGAAAACAATACGGTCAGGGTCTTTGAAGGCGAGGTGAAAGCCGATGCCGATGCCAAACCAGCTGAGATCAAAGATATCGAGGAGGTGAAGAAGGTTCAGGCTGGCCGGAAATCGAAGCCGACCGAAGGCGCTGCCACGACCGAACAGGCCGAGCCCGAGCAGGCGGCCAAGCCTCAGAAAAAGGCCAAGGAGCAGCCCGCCGCCGAGCAGCAGCAGGCCGAGCCTGAGCAGGCGGCCAAGCCGCAGAAAAAGGCCAAGGAGCAGCCCGCCGCCGAGCAGCAGCAGGCCGAGCCCGAGCAGGCGGCCAAGCCGCAGAAAAAGGCCAAGAAGCAGCCCGCCGCCGAGCAGCAGCAGGCCGAGCCCGAGCAGGCGGCCAAGCCGCAGAAAAAGGCCAAGAAGCAGCCCGCCGCCGAGCAGCAGCAGGCCGAGCCCGAGCAGGCGGCAAAGCCTCAGAAACCGAAGGCCAAACAGCAGCCAGCCGTCGAGCAGCAGCAGGCCGAGCCCGAGCAGGCGGCAAAGCCTCAGAAACCGAAGGCCAAACAGCAGCCCGCCGCCGAGCAGCAGCAGGCCGAGCCCGAGCAGGCGGCAAAGCCCAAGCCACAGAAGAAAGAAAACAAGGCGTGCGATCCGCAGACTGGGGCGAACTGCTAGTTAAGTGGGAGGCTAGGGCACCGCGATTGTTTCACCGCGGTGCCCGCTGACGGGCCCAGGAACCATTGCGACGGTAGCGCGTTCGAGAGACTGCCGGTCAGTTTGCCGGACCAATAGTTCAACATAAGGCCATCTGGCCATCTGGAGCGAACCAGCGCTTTCCATGCGCGAGAAGGCGATCCTTCTGATCGCAGCTGACATATGTGTCCCGAACTCGGACTGCCGTTCGAGCTTTGCGTTTCCGTCGAGGACCTCCGTGAATGCTCCGCCACATTGCGCCTAAGACCGGCCGGTCGGCCGATACCTCCCCAGTATCGTCGTTCCCCCTACTCCCACTAGCAAATAACCCATTGAAATCACTGTAAAATACTATTCAACGCAGCGCAAACTCCGACATCCAGACTGTCAAAAAGTTACGCTTTTGATTTTAAAGGGAAAATCGTCGCAAAAACTTTTTTGAGCCTTCACCAACTATCGGGACCAATCGGGCAATTTTTTTCACTTTGCGGCGTTCGACGGCGCGTCTAGCCGGCGTCGAAAAGTACCGTCACCGCTCCAACTAGCGCATTTCTTCGTTGCAAAAACCAATAGTCATGGTGGCCCGGAGGACGTAGTAATCCTTGATTTTATTGAGTTTTTCGTGGGCCAAAATCGCAGAACTTCCCGTATCATCCCGTATGGTTCCACGAACCCGTACAGTCGAACTCGCGTATTCAATGACCCCTCTCGACCCAGAAGAGGTCATGACTTAGGAGCGTCCGGGCCAGAACGGGCACTAGACAGGTGGCCGCGATACATCACGTAACTCACCCAGAAGGCAGCTCGGACGCGTCCCTCGCCGACCACGCTCTTCATGGCTTCGCGCAGCCCCACTTCGTCCGGGCAAGTGCTCTTGGGGGCGCCCACTGCCCCGCCTTGGCCAAGTATTGCCAACCACCCGCTATGCTCTGTCGGCGACTTCTCAGACGCCCCCCAGCCAGGGAGAATCGCGCATTGACATTCCAATTGATTTTTGGATACCTGATAGTATCCTAGTAATCTTCGCGCGGTGAATCTGTTCTGAAAGCCGCCCTTGAGGCGCACTGGATCCGGTCTCTGCATTGACACTTATTGGGAGGAACCGATATGGCAACGACGAATGACGGACTGCAGAGCCTCGAGAGCATCCTGGAAGCTGCGGGAGGACCGGTAAACCTGCTCCGCGGCTCCAACCTTGGGCCGTACCGCTTTCCCGTCATTCCGCCGGAGTTCACGAACTGGCGCGACGAAGTGCGTGCGTGGAAGGACAGCTGCGCGCTGCTCGAGCAGTCCTACCACATGACCGAACTGCACCTGCGCGGGTCGCAGGTCATCCCCTTCCTCTCGGAGATCGCGGTCAACAAGTTCGACCCGTTCCCGGTCCTGCGCGCCAAACAGCTCGTGCTGGCAGGCCACGACGGATTCTACATCGCCGACGCCATCATCTTCCGGGAGGCCGAGGACTTCTTCCGCATCGTCGGCGCTCCCTTCGCAAGCGACTGGGTGCTCTACAACGCGCAGAAGAGCGACTACGACGTCGAGGCGAAAAAGGACGACAATTTCTCGATCCGCTCCGGCACCCGCGAGGTGTTCCGCGTCCAGATCCAGGGACCGAACGCCCTTGCGCTGATGCGCGAGGTGAGCGGTGGCGGCCTGCCGGAGATCAAATTCTTCAACATCGGTGAGTTCCAGATTGCAGGCAAATCCGTCCGCGCCCTGCGGCACGGCATGGCCGGCGAACCCGGCTTCGAGATCTACGGGGCCTGGGACGACCAGCAGGCGGTGCGCGAAGCGCTGGAGAAGACCGGCGAGAAATACGGGCTGCGCCGGATCGGCGCGCTCGCCTACTCGACCACTGCACAGGAGTCCGGCTGGGTGCCGATGCCGCTGCCGGCGATCTATCACAGCGACGACATGAGGCCCTACCGCGAGTGGCTGAACAACTACTTCCTGGAATCGGTCGCTTCGCTCGGCGGCAGTTTCGTGTCGGACGACATCACGGACTACTATGTCGATCCGATCGAGCTCGGCTACAGGAACGTCATCGATTTCGGCCGCGACTTCATCGGCCGCGACGCCTTGCTGGAGAGGGCGAACAACCAGCGCCGCACGAAGGTGACGCTTGAGTGGAACGACGAGGATGCAGCCGCCGTGATGCAGGACTCCATCTTCCCGGCCAACGGCACCCCCGCCAAGTTCCTCAACATGCCGATGCCCATGTACGCCACATTCCAGGTCGACGCCGTCATGAAGAAGGGCAAGGTTGCGGGCATCTCGACCTGGCCGTCTTTCACCGCAAACGCCAACCGCTTCATCTCGCTGGGGCTTGTCGACCTCGAGCATGCACAGCCGGGAACCGAAGTCACGCTTGTGTGGGGCGAGCCCGAGTCGCGCCGCAACACTGTGGAGAAGCACCAGGTCCGCGAGATCCGGGCAAAGGTCGCGCCGGCACCCTACTTCGAAAAGGTCATCAAGACCGGCAAGCACTGACGCGCCGACCGAAGCCGGCACCGCGCGGGTCGAGCGCCGACTGCCGGCTGCAAAACATGTCCAGATCACCTTGGAATGCGGCCTCGACATCGAGGCCGCAGACGAGATGCCTGTGCTCAGAACGACCGCGAGACCGGCCGCTTCTTCATGCGCATAGCGTTCACGATGAACCCGCGACGAGAATTTCGCCGGCCGCTGGTGATCAGGCGGTACCTTCCAGATAGCGCCTGTCGAAGACGCCTTCCGCTGCGTCGCGCTTCGACTTGTCGAGCAAGTTAGCCCTGACCATCAGGTCGATCGTCGTCCTGAGCGCCTTGTCTGGTACGGCAAGGCCGTCCGGCCACATGCCCATGCCGCGCATGTAATCCAACCCCCGCCACGCCAGGGATTCACTGTCGGGTGTGGTGATGCGCTGGAAGATCGGCAGGGTGATGCCATGGTTGGCCGCATCATTGGTGACCACATGCGCTTCGATCAGCGCCTTGAGGAAGCTGGTCACCACATCGCAGTTCGCGCCGAGCCAGGGAGCCTTTCCGATGATGGCGGTGAAGAGTATCTCGGGGATGGCGGCGCAGACCTCCCCGAGCAGGCTGTAGCCCTGGTCCTGGGCGAGGAAGTTCCACGGCGCGGGCTGCGGAGCGCAGTCGATATCGCCCGCCTGCAGCGCCTCCCACCGCTTCGTATGAATGCCGGCCAAGGCAAACTCATAGTCGCCGGGATAGTGCAGCCCTTCCGCGGCCAGCATGATCTGCGTGTAGACCGCAGTCCCCTCCGTCAGCGAGGAGGTGCCGATCCTTTTGCCCCTCAGCTCGGCGAGCGAGTTGATGCCCGGGCGCGCCACGATGGACATCGGCAGGCGCACGGCGTTGGCGGCGATGATGCGCAGTTCCCCTCCCCTGACGAAGTCGGCAACGGCGCCTTCCGGTGGCGTGATCGCCAGGTCCGCTTCGCCCTCGAGAACGGCCGTGGTGGCCTTTTCGACGCTGCCCATGCGCTTGTAGACGATCCGCACGCCGTGCTTTTCGAAAAGGCCCTGCTCCTCGGCAACGAAGACGGGAAGCCAGTTGAACCCCTGCGCTCCGCCAGCGAGCCGAAGATCGGCGAGGCCGGCAGGTTCCAGATCGATCATGACGATATCCTCCCTCGAAAACTTCCGGCGCAGCACCGGCTTGATCCTCTGTCTGGCGAGATGCGGCTCAGTCCCGCGCACTTGGAGCCGCCGATGTTGACAGAGGCATGATAATTTGAGATACCAATAAGTATCTAAAAAACAATCGGTATGTCAACATATCGAATAAGGGAGCCGGCTGGATGCAAGATCAAGCCGAAGGGAGGACGTATGCGCACCGCCATGAGTTTCGCCGATATCCCTGAACAACAGTCCCAAGCTCTGCGGGATTGCTGACATGAGCGGCCTGGCGCGATCACCACAGGAAGCGCTGATCCTGGGCATGGTTACGGCGGGTTTGCTGGCGCTTGTCGCTGCCGGGCTGCTGCGCTGGCTGCGCGCCGGGCGGATCTGGACGGACCTCCTGGTGCCGGCCTGCTTCCTTGTCGCCTACTGGCTCACCTACAACAAGGTGCCGTCTTTCCCGCCAGTGGGCGCAGTCAACAAGATCTTCTTCGTGGCCGTGATCGGGACGGCGCTCGGTGTCCTGGTCGAGGCCGTCGGCCGTAGCGGGCTCGGTCGCGCGCTTCTCCTTGCCCAACCGATCGCGTCCGCCGCGTATATAGGAACGGCCCGCCTGCCCGATGCGCTCCCGGAAGTGGCGGCAGCAGCACTTTGGGGCCTGCTGGTGATGCATGGCCTTTCCCGTGGAACAGGTCAGTCCGAGGACGAATCCTGCATGAGGCGCCCCACCCTGCTCGGCATCGCATGCGCCGGATTCGCGCCGATCGCGCTGTTGGGAGCATCGTCCTCGAGCTTCCAGCTCAGCCTGCTTTTTGCAGCCGCCATCGCTGCCATTGTCGCCGCCAACATCTCAAATCCGGACTTCGGATTTCGCTCCGCATCCCTCCTTGGCGGAGCAGGGGGCATGATCGCGGTCGCACAGACCGTCACGCTCATCACGCGCAAGGCCGACATGCTGGCGCTGGCCGTGTTCACCTTGGTCTTTGTCACGCCTTTTGTCGTCGATCCGGTACTGCGCCGGGTCCGCGCCACGAACAAGGCCGTTCGAATCGCCGCTTTTGTCGGGATGTGCCTGCTGCCTGTCGGCGCATCCCTGGCGACTGTGATCGCGCGATACGGCTCAAGCTTCCCGGTATGACCTGGGAGAGGACTGTCGGAACCATCAACAGGGAGGAACTACGACCATGCCGAAGTTACTGCGCACCACCTTGCTTGCCGCCACCATCGCCTGGCTGCCGCTGACCGCCGAAAGGGCAGCGGCCGGGACATTCGATATCGATCCCGTGCATTCAGGGATTGCTTTCTTCATCGATCATCTCGGCTTCTCGCAGGTGATCGGAGTCGCGAAGGAATTCTCGGGCTCGTTCCAGTTCGATGCTGCTCGCCCTGGGGAAAGCAGCCTCGATGTTGCGGTGAAAGTAGCAGGGATCTCAACCAACAACAGCCAGCGCGATAGCGACATCCAGGGCGCGGACTGGTTCAATGCAACGGAGTTCCCGCAGATCACCTTTGTCGGGCACGAATTCAAGGCGGCCGACGCCAAGGCCGGCACGATCTCGGGCGATCTGACGATCGCCGGCGTTACCAAGCCCGTCACGCTGGACGTCACCTTCAACAAGGAAGGCCAAAACCCGTGGGACAAGAGTCACGTCGTCGGCTTCAGCGCGCGCACTTCGATCAAACGCAGCGACTTCGGCATGAAAGCCGCGCTCGGAATGATTGGCGACGAGGTGAGCCTCGTTATTCAGGTTGAAGGGCGCGCCCGTTCGTAAACCAGCGGTGACCTTCCGGCAGGCAACAGGCCTGCCGGGCACCTCGATTCCGCACAATGGCGGGAAGCGGAGCGCATCGGCGCGGTCCGCCTCCTTCCAGCCAATTGAGAAATTCTCGTCAGCGGATTGCGCCGGTGAGACTTGCCGTGGCTTATTCCGCCGCCACGGGATCCGTACGCCTGAAAGAATCGCCCATGCCGCCTTGCGCGAAAAGGTGGCTTGCATGAGCGATGACATTCTCGGTCGTCTCGCGGATATGCCGGTCGACCAAATCCTGTGCAGTGGCGGTGTCGCGGGCGATGACCCGATCCATAATCATCTTGTGCTCGACGTCTTTTGCGCGCCATTGCGGACGAAACTGCGAGGACATCCTGCGGTAGCGGTGGGCGCGCTCGAAGAGCTTCTGCCGGATTTCGAGCAGGTTCGGTGAGCCGCACGCCGCGACGAGGGAAAGGTGGAACGCACCGTGCAGCGAAGCCCAGTCGTCGGATAGGTAGTAGCTCGCGCCAAGCCGGCTCTGCAGACGATCCATCCGATGGAAATTGGCCATAATGTCCGCCTCCCAGCGATCGTCGCCACGATCGATCGCCAGCTTGATGCACTGCCGTTCGATGAGCACGCGGACATCCGTCAGATCGTTGAGGTCAAAGAGCGAGACCGGCGCGACCAGGAAACCGCGCTGCCCCTCCGCGACAACCAGACCTTCGGCCACCAGTCGCGAGAGGGCCTCACGCAAGGTGGAGAAGCTTACTTCATACATCTCCTTCAGCGTCTCGAAGCGCAGCTTGGTTCCCGGCTTCAAGGCGCAGCTGATGATGTCGCTGCGCATGCGCGCCAACACATCCCCGGCGCGTGTCTCTCCGGCGGGCTTGAGGGTAGTGCTCATGCAAACGACTCCGCATTGAATTAGCGCGGAGATTACTGCGGATTTTCGAAATAATCAAACGTGTCGCCCTTGCGCGCGGGTACCCGCCGTCCGACGGGGAAGAACAGAGCGTATTGAACTTAGCGGTCGGACAACAGCCGCTCGGCATGCCAGCGCAGATGATCGTCCATGAAGGTCGAAATGAAGAAGTAGGAGTGATCGTAGCCCTCCTGCATGCGCAGGATGAGCCTGATGCCTGCCCGGTCGCATGCCTCCTGGAACAGCCACGGCCGCAGACCGTCCTGCAGAAACCCATCGGCCGTGCCCTGATCGACCAGGAATTCCGGGAACCGCGCACCGTCCTCGACGAGCGCGCAAGCGTCATGCCCGCGCCATGCCGCCTCGTCGCCGCCGAGATACTTTTCGAACGCCGGTCGCGACCAGCCAGCGGTGGTCGGCTGCACGATCGGCGCGAACCCCGAGCAGCTTCGGAAGCGGGCGGGATTTCTGAGCGCGATCGTCAGCGCGCCATGCCCGCCCATTGAATGGCCGAAGATCGCCTGGCGCGTCATGTCGGCGGAAAATTCCAGTGCGATCAACGCCGGCAATTCCTCGGTGACATAGGAATACATGCGATAGTTTCCTGCGTAGGGCTTTTGCGTCGCATCGATATAGAAGCCTGCACCGCTGCCGAACTGCCAGCTGTCTTTTTCATCCGGAACATCGGCCCCGCGCGGACTGGTATCAGGGCAAACGACAATCAGGCCGAGTTCGGCCGCCATACGCCGGTACTCGCCCTTGTCCATGACGTTGGCATGGGTGCAGGTCAGTCCTGACAGGTACCAGACGACCGGCAGCGGACCTTGCGCCGCCTGAGGGGGCACGAAAACGGCAAACGTCATTTCGCAGGCGCAGGCATCCGAAGCGTGGGAATAGACCCCCTGGATACCGCCATGTGATTTGGCGGCGGAAATCAGCTTCATCTGTTGTGGCATGTGTTCCTTCTCCGCCAAACGCCAACCTAGCCGGGGTATCTACCGCAGCGTTTGTGATTGCATCAAGCTTGGTGGATCGACCAACGGATCGTCCGGAATGGCCGTGCGGCTTCCGCCGATTCGGGAGAAGCCGCGTATTTTGCAACATGGAGCTTTCAGCGCGGCGTGCGGCTCATACCGATCAGTAGACCACGACGCTGCGAATGCTGTCACCGGCATGCATGAGGTCGAAGCCCTTGTTGATGTCTTCCAGCTTCAGCGTGTGCGTGATCATCGGGTCGATCTGGATCTTGCCGTCCATGTACCAGTCGACGATCCTCGGCACGTCGGTGCGGCCGCGCGCGCCGCCGAAGGCGG
>NZ_JBJACT010000059.1:0-19844 GCF_044778005.1 Mesorhizobium sp. IMUNJ 23033 | reverse complement strand
TGCTCGAGGAATGGCCGCCATCGAAGCGGAACGCTGCTCATGGCATCGCGCTCAATGCCTGCAGGGCAGCCCTCGCCGGCAAGGTGGATGCCGAAACCGCTCGCAGCACTTTTGTTGCCTTCGCCCGCCGCATGGATTTGCTTGTACCGGCCGCAGAGGACATGGTCGCGGCCAAAGCAGTCGGCGCCTTGGGCGTCGCTTCGGGAGGCCATTACAACAAGTCGATGTAATCGAACCGTGGGAGCGGAGAAAACTATGAGGGATATCGATTTCCCCAACCAGTGAGACTGCGCCTGAGACCCGCAAGGGAGCGCGTCGTTGCCAGCAGTTGGGAAGCGCTTGAGTGCCTTCACGACCAATGGCCAGAATGGGCGAGAGGACCAAGCTATCGGGAAGCGTGCCGCCCTTGCCGCGACCCCTTGGACGGTTGGCGGCTCCGCAACAAGCAAGAAGGGCATTCTTAAGAGCGGACCCGTCGTGCCGGTCTGGACCAGCCCTCATAGTTAGGTCATCGCCGAGGCGCGTCTTGGTTTGCAAACGGCGCAATCTGTATGGTCGCATGCCTCCGTTGGACCGACAATGAGCGGTCGCGCTGCGGCACGGAGACAAACCTCAAGAGATCAGCAGCGAGCACTACGCGGTGCTGGCCTAGTCGGTATCAATCTTGGCGGTCGCGAGCCTACCCGTCGGACTGACGACGAACAATCACGTTACACGGAGACGATCACCTGCATGTCTACGTCGGCTTGACAACGTTTTAACTCAATCAGCGGGTGCCGACCATCACCGGCGTGTTCCTGCCCGCCATCATCCCGAAATCGTGGGAGCAAGAACGGCAGGAATGATGTACGCTGGGGTATAGCCTAGCGGTCAAGTGAAATGGGTTCCTAAAGAGTGTCCGTTAGGGTTGACTTGGATCAACGGACAAGTTAGTCAACGGACATAACCCTTTCGGATAGGAGTCGCACTGTGACCAAGACAGTCTTTTATGCCCGCGTCTCAACTGCCGACCAGACGCTTGAGCATCAACGCAGGCAGGCCGAGCTAGCAGGTTTCAAGATTGATCATGAGATTGCCGACCACGGTGTGTCCGGCATCTCGACCAAGCTGGCGGAGCGACCTCAAGGAAAGCGGCTGTTCGACATCCTCCGCCCTGGTGACACACTGGTGGTGCGCTGGGTCGACAGGCTGGGCCGCGACTATCGGGACGTGTCGGATAGCATCCGGCTTTTCATGCGTGACGGTGTGGTGATCAAGACCGTCATCAATGCCATGGTGTTCGACGGAGCGACCAAAGACCCCATCCAGCAGGCCGTTAGGGACGCGCTGATAGCCTTCATGGCAGCAACGGCGGAAGCACAGGCGATCGCCACCAAGGAAGCCCAGAGGGCAGGCATTGAGGACGCCAAGTCCGACCCCAGGTCGTACCGTGGCAGGAAGCCGAGCTACGACCGTGAGGCATTCGACACGGTGGTTACAATGCTGGGCACAGGCGCTGGTGCTTCAGCCATAGCCAAGGTCACGGGCTTGACGCGGCAGGCGGTCCTCAGAATCAGGGAGGACCGGATTGGAGCGGAGAGGGCCCTGGCCATGTGGGCGCTCTAGGCGTGGTCGGTGGCAACGTCACTCAGTCCGTCCTTACCCACGCCAGGGCAAAGCTTATGGCGTCCTAGACGACGGTACTGCCAATCCCTCTGATACAGCACGGCCATTGGCAAGGAGAGAGAGCCGCAGCTTCGGTCAGTGCCTTCGGTCCCCGGCGGGCAAGAACACGCTACCGACTTCAATTCCAAGCGTCTCGGCAGACGCCAGCTCGTTGAGGCGCCTCGCTCGACGCCCAAGGTCTGCCTCGGCTTCGCACTTGGCTCGATGCTTTCGGGCGCATTGAAGCCGACCAGCTGGGGAAAATTGGATGCCACATTCGCGGAACTTCGGCGCCCATTGCCACTGCGCGAAAGCAGACGGGCTGGAACCGGAATTGCCGCGCCCGATGCCGCCTTGGCCGCCGTCCCCGGGACGGCACCATTTCAGGGCTCCGTCTTCCTTGTCGACAGCTCTAGCGGTGCCAGGCCCTTGATGGCCCGCGCCTCGTTGATCATCGAGGCGACCTCGAACCGCAGCTCGTCGTCGGTCATCTGGTTGAATGTGGCGTTGAGCTTGATGTTGACGTCCTTCGGAGCCTCAAGCCCGAACAAGCGCGCCTTGGCCGCAGTGGCGCTGATCGCTGCTGCCGCTTGGCCTTGCTTGATCGCCAAGGCGCGAGCTGCTTCATACTCCACCCAGAGCGATTCCTTGCTCACGATCAACGTTTCAGCCAGTTCTTCGAGCAGTTGGCGCCTTCGGTCTTGAATGTCAGGCTTTTTCAGGAGCTTCGAAGACTCCACCGCAGCTGTCCTGACACTACATTTGTAGCCTGCCCGGAGGTATGCCGCGTACGCTGGCAAACCTTCTGTGTAAGCCAAAACGAAGGCTTCATGGCGAGGGTTCCTGAGCGGAACAGACTTCAATGGGCCCCCCTTTGAGTCAGACTAGCCAGTGTCCACCGCAACACTCGCGAATGCCTGTATCCCGCGGCCACCTCGTTAATCAGACCTTCTACCACTTCGCGCATTAGGGCGCTGACCGTCCGGCTGCGGCGGCGCGGCCGTCTCCAGGCTCCGCTTCTGCCGTCTGAGACGCGGAACCTGAGGGGGGTCTTTTCACTGGGGTTCATGGGTACCTCCATCGTTCCGGCTTACCTTATAGCCACAAAGCCGAAAATTCTGTCTCCCGACGCTGCATCTCATGCAGGAGCGGCCATCATCCATTCGCTCGATCGCCTCAGATGCGCAGGCGAGCGCCTGATCGAGCCAGGTGACGACGGGTCGGTAGGTGCGCCTCATGCTGCGCTGCCTCCGGGCTGGCTGCCGCAATAGGTTTGACGGAAGATCTCGGCTTGCACCGCACTCCAGAACGCTCCGATCTGCTCGTCCTGCTCGGGCTCGGGAATGCCGAGCCGTGTCAGATGGCCGAGCAGTCCGGTTGTGACCTGATCGCGATACGACTCGGCGTGCCGGTCGGTCGACTTCGCCAACATCTTCGAGGCGACTTCACGAATTCGGCCGATGCGCGCCGTCAATGGAAAGGCGATGACCTGGCACGGCGGATTCCAATCCAGCAGATCCATCTGAGCGCTCAAGCGGCTTTCCCCTTCGCTTGGGCATAGCGGTTGGGGAGTTGGCCTTCTCCCTCGCGCGTGCAGACGCCAAGTTCTGTTCCGTCAGAGCGGTCTTTGGTATCCCTAAGGTTTCCCTCTAAGGTATCTACTTTACGGTCACCGTAAGGATGTTGGTTACCGGTCACCGTAAGCTTGTCGTTACCGGTCACCGGTAATTTTCGAGACTGCTTCCGAAGCCGGCCGTCACGGAGCGCAGAGGCTTCCTCGCCCTTCGCAAATTGCGGCTTTGATATCCTCTCCGCCATCTCGGCTGCCCAGCTAAAATTGAGCTTCAGGAACAGGCCACGTTGGCCCTTCTTCGGAGCGACGTTAGCCGGAACATCGCGTCGGTGCACCTTATCAAGGGCACCCTCGGCTCTCATTTTCGTTATCGCTGGGCTGACCTTCTCCGGCGTCAAATTCAACTCTGCCGCAAGTCGCTCAAGTGAGGGAAAAGCGTACCCAAGTTCGGGGTTGTAGAAGTCGGCAATCTTGGTAGCGACTCGACCAAGGATCGTTTCGCGCTTCCATTTCGGCGCGGCGTTTACGGCATCGCGCCAATCGTATTTGGTGATCTCGGCCAGTTCCTTCCGGAACCAGGGCTTCGGCTGCTTGGTCATGCGGCGCGCGCCATCCGGAGAGCGAACTCTTTAACCGCGGACACGGCCTCGCCGGTCGACAGCCCGAAACGCTGCTTCAGCAACGGCACCGCGGCGCCTTGGCGTTCGTGCCCGGCAGTGTCGAGCGGCCACTGAACGGCCTGGTCGATCGCAGAGGTATGTTCGTGATCCTGGGCGGCGAGGTCGGTCATGCCGCTTTCTCCCCGTCGCCCAGGAAAAAGGCCCGCAGCTTCCCGCGCTCGGCGACCCACTGATTGCCGACCTTTCGCGCTGGCAGCAGCCCCTTCTCCAACATGTGGAAAGCCTGCCGGGGCTTGCGTTTGATCTCCTTCCCGATTTCCGCGGCCCCCCCAAACAAGATCGATGGAGGGTGATGTTTCATCCGTCATTGCGTATCTCCGAATGGGCTCAAATCACAGTGATTTATATTACCGTGATTTAGTTGCGCGTCAATCGGAATGAAATTACAGTGATGTCATTCGTGGGGAGTAATTCGCAATGGCCAGAAGCCGACCGGGCAGAGGATCGGACCAGTTTCCTCTGCGACTGCCAGATGGTTTGCGAGACAGAATCAAGGAGGCGGCTGACTCAAGGGGCCGGTCTATGAACGCAGAGATCGTGAGGGTGCTTGAAAAGGAGTACCCCGAACCATGGCCGCTAAACGCCCGTGTTCAGCATCTGATCGACCTCCTAGGCGCCATACGCAAAGTGCGAGGTTACGAGCCTGCGATCGATGTCCTCACTGACGAGATATTGGAGACGGCCGAAGGAATCGCTTCCGGTCGCGTGCCAGAGTTGGACGAAGAGACCCGCAGCAAGGTGCGAGAGAGCTTGGATGATTGGAAACAAGCCCGTGCCGAGGACGAGGAAGACCGGTCACATTGGCACGAGCGCGACGAGGACGCGAACTGAGATGTCGATACGCAAACGCACATGGACGACTGCCAAGGGTGAGGAGAAAACCGCCTGGGTCGTCGACTATGCCGACGGTAAAGGTGTTCGCCGGCTGAAGACATTTGCCAAGAAAAAGGACGCCGACAGCTTCGCCGCGACGGCCAAGGTCGAGGTCCGCGAAGGCTCGCACGTCGCTGACAGCGCCAGCGTCACCGTGAAGGCCGCCGGCGCGTTCTGGATTGCCACCGGCGAACAAGATGGGCTTGAGCGGTCCTCGATCGACCAGCGCAAGCGCCATCTGCAACTCCACATCGAGCCGTTTATCGGGGCGACCCTGCTATCCCAACTTACGGTCCCGGCGGTACGCGAGTTCGCGGACAAGCTCCGGGAAAATAGGCGCTCACAGGCTATGGTCCGAAAGGTGCTCGGCTCATTGGGAGCGCTGTTGTCGGACGCGCAGGAGCGCGGCTTGGCTACGCGCAATCCGGTGAGATATCTTCGCGGTTCACGCCGTCGAAGCAAGGAACGCCAGGCTGACAAGCGCCAGAAGGGCAAGCTGAAGATCGGGATCGACATCCCAACTCGCGAGGAGATCAAGGCCATCGTCGGCGCCGCTGCCGGCCGCTGGCGCCCGCTTCTGATCACCGCGGTCCTTACCGGAATGCGTTCTTCTGAGTTGCGTGGCCTTCGCTGGCAGGACGTGGATTTCGAACGTGCGCAGATCAGCGTGCACCAGCGCGCCGATGACTATGGGGAGATCGGCCGGCCGAAGTCTGAGGCGGGGGAAAGAACGATCCCGGTCCCGCCGACTGTGATCAATGCATTGCGAGAGTGGAAGCTTGCCTGCCCACGTCGCATGACTGGCAACGACGCTGAGGGCAATCCGGTCAGGGAATTGCACTACGTCTTCCCGACCGGAAGCGGCAACATCGAAAGCCGCTCGAACATGACCAAGCGCGGCTTCCTGCCAACTCAGGTAGATGCCGGCGTGACGGTCGCGAGCGAAGAGCGAGACGACGCCGGAAACGTTGTGATGGTGGCCAAGTATGGCGGGATGCACGCCCTACGCCATTTCTATGCCTCATGGTCGATCAACCGGCCTCAGGACGGGGGCCTTGGCCTTCCGCCGAAGGTCGTGCAGGAACGGCTCGGCCATAACTCGATCATGATGACGATGGACGTCTACGGCCACCTGTTCCCGCGTGGCGATGATGCCGAGGAGATGGCTGCGGCAGAACGGGCACTTTTGGGCTGAGTGCGACATAGGCGCGACAAAAAGCCAATTTCATCAACAAAATCAACTGCACTACCAAGCATCATAATCCTGGGGTCGGGGGTTCAAGTCCCTCTCCCGCTACCACCCTCAAAGTCCAAACAATTCTCCGGTTCGCTCATGGCTTCCCGAAAGCCCAGCGTTTGCGGGATGTGCGGCCGAAAGCCGGGGGGGTGCGGAAACACCGTTCTCGCCCGAACTGCTCTCTGAATGTCCATCATTCTCCGAAGCTGGGGAGTAGCTCCAAAAATCCCCAGGTTTTGACCACAGCAATATCAATGCCTTAGCGCCGGCCTTGCTGCAGGCAGTTTTGCGGTCCGCTCGGCTGCCCAATGACGACCACAACTATGCGGTCGCTCGCTAGGTGCGGCTTGCGCCAGCTACGGACATCGCCAAGCCACTACTCGGACGTCGCGTTTTGGGCCGAAAGGAGACCGGCAACCTTCGGCGTCCGAGACGTCAATAGCGGACGTTCAGTTTGAACCGGCTTAGGTGACGCGCAATCGTGGCCTGTTCGTGATCGCCGGAACTCATTCTTTACGTTCAAGGGGACTGCCGTCGACATCGCAGTAGAGGGCGCAAGCTTCGCGTGCGCTACGTCGTGGAGGGCAGTGATCGCGCCCCTGTAAGGCGTCATGGATCACGCCTATCGGTACGACGAGCAAGCGGACAACTCATAAGTAAGCCCCCGTCTTCTGAACTGCAGCCCCAGCTTGCGCGGCGGCGACCTCATTCACGAATGTAGTGCCATGTGGGGACTTCCAACGAGGGCATCCGAATATCGGATGTCAGTTCATTGGCCAAACGATCATAAGCATCGGCACAGCAACAATGACTACGAGGAAAGATAGCGGCAGTCCCAGACGCGGATAGTCGCTGAAGCGGTAGCCGCCCGGCCCCATGACGAGCGTGTTGCACTGGTGTCCGATCGGGGTGAGAAAGTCACAGCCGGCGCCAATGGCGACAGCCATCAAAAATGCTTCCGGCCTGTAGCCCAGATCACTGGCAAATTCGGCGGCGATAGGCGCCATGACAAGGACGGTGGCGGCATTGTTGAGGAATGGCGTAACGGCCATGGCGGCGACAAGGATGAGCATCAGTGCGCCGGGCGCCGGAAGAATGGTCCCCAGTTTGGCAAGCTCGCCGGCAACTACTCCCGTCGCCCCTGTACTGCGTAGCGAATCGCTCACTGGAATGAGAACGGCGAGCATGACGAGGATAGGACCATCCAGCGATTGGTAGACGTCCCGGAGCGGAATGACCTTGAAAAGCACAATCGCGACCGCGGCCGCAAAGAAAGCGACGGAGACTGGCAGCAGCCCAAACGCCGTCGCCACCATGGCGAGAGCAAGGATTACTACCGGCACGATACCCTTGCGGACGCTACCAAGAAGGATAGCCCTTTCTGCCAGTGGTAGGCAGCCGAGTTCACGAAGTACCTCGGGCATCGTCGCTGCACTGCCCCGCAAGACGACAACGTCGCCGAGCCTTAGCTCGACTTTGGCCAGCCTGCGGTCGAGGCGCTGCCCGCGACGGCTGACAGCTAGGAGGTTGACATTGAAGCGATCGTAAAGGGCAAGGCGCTGGGCGGTCCAGCCGATCAAAGAGGAGCTTTCACCGATTACGGCTTCGATAGCGACCATTTCGCTGGTGGTGTCGTCACCACCGACCCTATCGCCGGTCACGCTGAGCTTGCCCTGGGAGACAAGGCGATCCAGCGCCTCTGGGTCGCCCTCGAGCAACAGGATGTCATTCACCTTGAGGACCGCATCGGGCAGTGGCGTCATCCGCATCGTGCGATTGCGCAGGATCGACGTCACGATTGCATCGCCGCCGGCGAGCTTCATGAGGTCTGCGACGGTTTTCCCGAGCACCGTGGAATCGCTGACAATTCGAGCCTCTGTCAGGTAATTCTTGATGTCGAGGGCTTCATTCAGCGACCCGCCAAGCTTTTCGCGCACCGGTAACAACCAATAGAAAAACAGCAGGAAGATCGTTCCGGCAGCGGCTATGGCAGCTCCAACAGGTGTGAAGTCGAACATTGTGAAGGCGGTTCCGGTCAGCTCCTCTCGCACTCGGGACACAACGATGTTGGGAGATGTTCCCACCTGCGTCATTAGACCGCCGAGCAGTGACCCGAACGCCATAGGCATCAGGAATATCGAGGGTGAAATGTTAGACCGGCGCGCGAACTGGAAGGCGATCGGAATCATGATAGCGAGCGCACCGATATTCTTTACAAAGGCAGAGAGGATCGTGACCACGATCACCAGCAGCGCCAGTTGCGACCGAACTCCCGATAATTTCGGAGCAAAGCGCTTGATGGCGACTTCCATGATGCCCGAGCGTGCTATGCCTGCGCTCACCAGCAGAGCACTGCCGACAATGACCACGATATCGTCGCTGAACCCGCTGAAGGCTTCGTCAAAAGGCACAATGCCAACCGCGAGAGCAAGCAACAGTGCCGCAGCCGCGACTAGATCATATCGATAGCGACCCCATACGAACGCTGCCATCATCACGAAGGTAACGGCGAACGACAGAATTTGCGGCGTAGTCATGTCTTCGGATGCCCCCGCCGCCAATGCGACTGATCAGAACGGCCAAACCGCCCCTTTTGTTGCTTCGCTGATTGCGGCTTTGCTAGCACGATTCTGAATGCCGTCGGGCGGATGGCCGCTGGCCCCAAGGCTTCCAGCGCAGTCGCCTGCGATCGTCAGCTTTCAGGAAATGGCAAAACTGACCATACGACCGACATGCGGCGCATTGCTGACCGGCAGATTTGGCCGTAAGCAGATCGGCAGCTTTCGAGCATCCAGTTGGCAAAAGCAGCCATTCAACTCACGACCCAGCGTGACGCCAGTCGTAGGTCCGCTGACTAGTCTTCCAGGGCAACCGGCTTGCCATGCGGTGTATTCAGATAGGCGTTTCTCCAATCCTGTTCGCGTCTGTCCACCTCGGCCTGTAGGGCGAACTGGCTCCTGTCCAGTATCTGCTCCAGAGCGCTGAGAAAGGCGCTGTAATAGATCGCGTCGGTGTCCATAGAAGTATCGGTCACCTGTCGATCAAGCTCGGCGCCCAGGGTCTGAGACCAATCCTCGGCTTCGATCTTTCCATCGGCGATGAGCAGCTCGACCAACGCAATGACCTGAGCGTGCCATTGCTCGGAGAAGACAGGTTCGCCATCGCGATGGCGCTTCGCGCGACGGGCAATCTCAGGCCGGCTCAAGATAGCTGTCCCACATGTCGATCTGCAGGCTGTCTGCGCTGTCGCCGGCTTCAGGCCAAAGATCCGACATGCGAAACCGCACGACGTATGTCTGCTCGCGCCGTATCGTGCCGACAGCTTTCTCGTCGGGCAAAGGCTGTGGTCTGATCACGCTGTCGACAACCCCGGGCCGGCCGCGGACATAGCCCGTCAGCCGCGTGTGCATTGTGGCGATGTCGCGCCGTGCAACAACCTTGTCGCCAGCTTTGAACCTTGCCTCTGTGGCCGGACCCTCCACCGTAGGCCTAGGCGACTCGTATTCGAAGGTTCGACTTGAGGCCCTGCCATCGAAGAACTCCTGAACGCCCGCGACGCCTTCATCCACAGACGTGACCATCATGGCCAGAATCCATTTCTCGAAATAGTCGAGGCCGAGGTAGGCGTCCGGGGGGAGCCTTTCCAGGACGTGGCGATACCAATCGAGCGTCCAGCCCGTGCGATCCATCGTCAGCTTTTTCATCGACATCATGGCGATCGCCCATGTGCGCGCCTTCCATTCATCGGAAAACAGAGCCGAGTCATCTTCTGCGACGTTCGGGATCGGTCTGAACCCTTGCCTGCCGCCGAGGTCGTGTACCGTATCCATCACCCCGCCTCATGCTTTGGCGACAGGTCCCTCGTCGTCCCGATCATTGCATTGCGCGTCACGAGGCCGGCAAGGTCCTCTTCGGTCCAGCCGTCCGTCCCCTCCGGACGCTCCGGGACCACCATGTAGCGGCGGTCTGAAGTCGAGTCCCACACCTTGACCTCAACCTTTTCCGGCAGGCCGGTTCCGAATTCGGCGAGAACGCCACGCGGATCGCGGACCACTCGCGCCCGGTACTCGGTCGACTTGTACCAAGAGGGAGACATTCCCAAGATTCCAAGTGGATAGCAGGAACACAAGGTACAAACGACAACGTTGTGGATATCAGGCGTGTTGAACACTGCGACGAGGGGGTAATCCTTGTCGACGCTTGGGACGATTTCCGAAAACGCCTCGGCCGCATGCTTCGCGAGGCGTCCGGCGAATTCGGGATCCGTCCACGCCCGCGCGATGACCTTGGCTCCATTCATCGGACCTACGTTTTCCGAGTAGTCGTCGAGCCACTTGTCCACGGCGTCGGCCGCCAGAAAGCCTTTCTCGACCAGAACCGTCTCCAGTGCTCTGAGGCGAAGAGCCGGTTCAGGTGGAAGATGGCTGTGCAATTCGCGATGAAGTTTGGCAACCTTGTCGGAATCGTATGAGCTCACTGATGCTCTCCCTGAGTATCATTCTTGCTTACCGCGCTGGGTGGACCCTTAAGGGTTGCGTGGGCTAACTCCCGCTGGCCATCAATGACCAGACTATTGGAGCAGTGCACTCGAGTCATTGACTTTCTGACCTTACGTCATCTTCGAGCTCGAGGTCGGCCTGCAAGCGCCGACCGGACCGAGCGCCCATCAGGGCACGCGCAAGGCGCGACACCATTGCTCTCGCCAATTCGACACGCCGATATGATCGGCCCTTGATATGGTGTAAACCGATAGAGGTCCTAAGTGCTTCCGGAATGGGACGATGCGCCCGGCCAAGATCCAACATGCGAGAAGTGATGGCGAGGATCGCGTAGCGAGCGATGGGCATTGGCTCGCGCGATCTGGTGCTCGTGCCTGGCTTTCTCTCGCGATTGCGCCGCAGGCCGCCCATGTTGCCGGCGGCGAGAGCCTCGCGCCCCGACATACGACTTACCGCATCACTGAGGATCGGAACATGACCGAGTTGTGAAGGAGGAACGTCCATGACCGGCGACGCTTTCTACCACGAAGGCAATCGCTCCCTGCAGGACCGCTTCGAGAGCCGGCGCATCGCTGACCGCCTGGCAAGGATGGCGCGGACGGCCTTCACCGACGAGGATAAGGCGTTCATCGAGAATGCTATTTACTTCTTTCTTGCCACGGTCGACGCCGAGGGACGGCCGGACTGCTCATTCAAGGGCGGCCCGGCCGGCTTCGTGCGTGTCATTGGGCCGTCGGAGCTGGCGTTCCCGGATTATGACGGCAACGGCATGTTTAGGAGCCTCGGCAACCTCGACGTCAATCCGAACGTCGCGCTGTTGTTCATCGCCATGCACGGCACGCCGCGCCGCCTGCGCATTAACGGCGCCGCCCGGATCGACCGAGACGATCCGCTAACAGGCAGGACCGTCGGCGCACAGATGATGGTGCGCGTGGAAGCGCGCGTCATCTTCCCTAACTGCCCGCGCTACATCCCGACGATGCAGCTCAGCGAGCCGTCGCCCTTCACGCCCATGCCGGGCTGCGATCTGATCGAACCTGCGTGGAAGGGCTTCGACGCCTTCAAGGACGACGTCCATCCGCGCCAGCCGACATGGAAAGGCTGATCGAAGGCAATCACGCTGTCGCCCAAAACCCGCGATTTCCGCCGCGACGTCGAGGAGAAGGGGACCGCGCTAAAGTCTGGACCCTGACCGGTGAAGCCTCGGTTGTTCGCCGCTCTGACGAGCGCGGTAACATCCTGGTAACATTGGAAGAGGCGGAAGAGCCGATGTCGCCAAGTGACCTCTCACATGTTACCGGCATGAAGAACGGTAACATTCGCCGGCTGCTTCATGCTTTGGCAAAGGCCGGAGAAGTGCGGAAATCCGGGCGCGGCCAGTACATCCATCCCAAAAACGCTGTCTAAAAACCCTCTCCTGCCCAACCCGGTAACATCAGTAACAAGGTAACTTTGAGCCAGGACAGCCCAAGCGCATCGGTCGTTGTTACCTTGTTACTAATGTTACCGGGTGTTGAGAGAGAGCGGATTTCATCCAGTTCGGTCTAGCGTTGGCCTGGAAGGGACCGGCATTCGGATTTAGTCTCTGCCCTCGTCGCCTGCTCCGTGGGAGAAGGATCGAATCTCCTCCATGTCGACGCTGCCATCGCCGTTCTCGTCGACGGCGTTGAAGATCCGTCCGATGAAATCCTGGACCTCGGTCTGCGAAAGCGCGCCATCGCCGTCCGCGTCCACAATGGCAAACATCATTCGCATCTTTGCGCCATGCATCATCTTGGCTCCCATACCCCCACGGCCTCCTGTCATCCGCCGCCCTTCAGGCGGGCCCATTCTGTAGTCCCGATGCCACCGGTCGCCACCGCGCCGCTCTGCTCGGGGACCGTGATGCTTTTGCATCCTTTCCTGCAGCATCTCACCCATCATCTGGCGCATCATTTCACGCATAGAGTCTTGGGTTTGTTCGGTCGCTTCGGGCGACTGTTCGGGGTCATGATCCTGTGCCTTTACTGCGGGCACAGGTGTTCCGCTCGACTCGGCCAGCGCGGGCGAGGCCAACATAGCCAACACCGCGGCAACTGCAGTCGCTTTGCTCGCTATTGTCATTGTGTTCTCCTTTGGATGTGAATGGTTGGACCGAACGTTGTCGGCATTCCTGCCAAACCCGCAGCTCACTCCATGGTTCCTGGTGAGTTGGCAGATGGGTGCTACCTCTCCTCGATCGAGCGAAAACCTGACTGCTTCGGGTCAGGGTTTGCCCTCAAGTTTCTCTGAAGTGAGGCCAGAGAACGGTGGACCTCTGCCATCACCAACGGGAACGAGCACGTAGCGCCAGGTGCTGACTCATGGATGACTGATCGGAAACGGCGCGATCCGACCCATATCAGGCGGACGGATTGAGGATCGGTATGGCCCCTTGCTTGCGCAACGCCCCATATGACGGCAATAATTTGGCTGCCGGCGGGGGCGACGTAGCTGACGATGGGGTTGGGGGGTAAGCGTCATGGAAATGCTGATGCCGCTGCTTGTGGTCGGGGCGATGCTCTTGATCGTTGGCAGCCTGATCTATCGCGGAGGAAAAGGCATTGCCGGGCTGTTTCCCGGTTCGGCTTCAAAAGGCAAGCCACAGCCAAGGCGTGCGCGAACCTCTTCCCCACCCGCCGATGCGACCGAACCGTCAAACGCTCGGGACAGTTCCGCCTTGCCGGTCGGCAAGGCTCGTCAGCGCACGCTGGCATCGTCTGAAGCGACCCATGCTGCATCGCCCCGGCCTAACTCTGCAGCAGAAAAGCTGATCGCCGATTTGCAGCAGCAAGCAAAGGACAGCGACGACCAGCGCAAGGCGAAATTCCAAGCGCATGTCGAACGCAAGATTCCGCCGATTTCCGACGATGGCCGCGAAGCGATCGAACGTGGGCAAGCTGTGCGCATTGCGATCAAGCATGTCTTTCCGCCGCGTCTTCCTCAACGGAGCATGAGCTATTTTGGCGGGCTGCCGATCGTCCCCGATGAATTTGACTGGCCGACGGTTCACAATCGGAAGGGATTGCTCGAGCGCCTCAATTTCATGGCGCAAATTGACTGTTCGGATCTGCCACCGGGACCTGGACGAGATCTACTGCCCGAAAAGGGTTACCTCTATTTCTTCGCGCCGATGTCCGACACGTTTGGACCGGACGCGATGCACTTCGTGACCCGGTATGAACCGCGTCAGGTGACGCAGAAGTGGCAGCCGCTCGACATGCCCTTCACCGCCAAGATTCAGGGATCGGATCCGATTGACGAAATCTTGCGGGGCAAGCGGACTCATTATGATCGGGTCGAGGTCGAGTTTGCCTGGATCGAGGAGCCGACCGACGCCGAAGTTGCGGCGCGCGCGGACGAAGGTCATGCTTTCGAGGTCGCGGACAAAATTCGTGCCGAAAAGGTTGAGGCCTTCTACGGTCCGCCGATCGCCCCCGATCCGCTGCTTTCCGCTCATCATGCGCCGAAGGACACGCTTTGGACGCCATATCCGGGATTTCCGGCCAATTGGCATTCCGCGCGGATCGTTCGGAAGCTGGTGGAAGCACATCACCGCGAAGAGACGGCGGCTGTCACGGCAAAGCTGAAGGCCTTTGGCGACGTTGCCGATGATGACCCGGAGGCCAATCGCCTACGGGTGGTGCAGCGCGAACTGTCGGCGTCCGGTTCCAAGATGTTCAACGCATTCTTTCCGACGGTCAATGCTGCACTGAAGCAATATAACGCGCCTCCTCCAGAGGTGAAGCAGCAAATCCTTGCCTTCCTGGAAGACTTGCGCGTCCACGGCATGCCCTCGTCTTCGGCGAAGCAGCCGCATGATCGTCAACTTCCGCTGGTGATGAATCAATGGCTTTCAATCGCGGCGATCCAAGGCGCCGAGGGGGGACTGACAGACCCGGACGGTGCGGTGCTCATAGGTCCGGACGTCGTAGCTGCCCTGTCTCACCGCCACTCATCCCGTAGCCATCAGATGCTTGGCAAGGGTGAAGTCGTCCAGGTCGCAGCCGACGAGATGAAGGACCGCTACCTGCTGTTGCTCCAGCTTGGGCCGGATATGGCGCTCAATTGGAACGTCGGCGAGATGGGGCCGCTTCAATATTGGATTACGCCTGAGGACCTTGCGGCCAAGCGATTCCAGAACGCAATTCTGACAATCGAAGCCTATTGACTGGTGTTGGTCAGTGACCTTCTGGCCGCTCTACCACCCTCTCGCGACCTTCTCGCCGGCCATCCGCAATGGCGGGATCGGATCATGGCCTGCCGACGAACCGCCGCAAGGGGGTTCGCAACGAGTCGACCTCGGCCGTTCGGGGTGATTAGGTTTTGACCCTATCGATAAGTTCCGGCGAGCCTTCCAACGGTCATGCTGAAGAGCATTGAACAGATGGTCGTCCACCTTCGTAAGGCCGCACCGGCCCCGTTCGGCTGGGATGAACAAAAAGCCGAGCTAGATCAAAAGCGTAAAGGCCGGCCACCTTGCAGCAGCGGGCGGGTTGGAACATTTTCCCCGGTGATGACGTTTCAGCGACCATCAAAGGGGGCAATTTGATGAACACGCCGTGGAAGACTTCGGTCGAGATCGAGGAACTTGGAATAAGCATTATGTTCGGGTCATCGAAGACGGCGTGGTAAGCGTCAAGGGCTTCCGTTCTCGGGCAGATGCCAAAGCCTTCGCCCAAGGCGAACAGGCGCGGCTCGGGCTTGATACGCGTCTCTGGACGTAAAAGCCCTCAGCCACTGCGTCAGCGCTTCCATGTCTTGATACAATCGCGTTTAGCGCGAGCTCACCTTGTATTAGCAACCTCTTGACTAAGGCCCTGCGCGATCCAGAATCTTTGCATGGCTCTTGGCCATGCAGGACTTTTCCTTCCGAGCGCTGCCGGACTTGCGCTCCTGCTTGGCCTGACCTCGCAGTCCACCGCTGCCGAGCCCGTCGATGTCGAGCTTTTGTTGGCCGTCGATGTTTCGCTGTCCATGTCGCCGGAAGAACTCGAAATTCAGCGTCACGGCTATGCGGCGGCATTGACGCATGACCATGTGCTGCAGGCCATTGCCGACGGCGCCTACGGCAAGATCGCCGTCACCTATGTCGAATGGGCTGGAACGACCTGGCAGCGTGTCATCGTGCCGTGGACGGTTATCGCCGATCGAGCCGACGCCGAGCGGGTTGTCGAGCAGCTTTCTGCCCACCCGCCGGGCAGCGCCCGCCGCACCTCGATTTCCGGCGCGCTGGAATTCGGCAGCGATCTCTTTGCCGAAAGCGGCTTTCAAGGCGCCAAGCGCGTCATCGACATTTCGGGTGACGGGGCCAACAACCAGGGCGCGCCCGTCGACCTCATCCGCGAACAGGTGGTGAAGCAAGGCATCACCATAAACGGGCTGCCGCTGATGACTCGCAGCGTCTATGACGTCAACAATCTTGACCGCTACTACAGCGACTGCGTCATCGGTGGTCCCGGCGCCTTCATGATCCCGGTCAATGACTGGACGCAGTTTCCCGAAGCGATCCGCCGCAAGCTGGTGCTGGAGCTTGCCGGTCCGGATTCTCCGCAATGGGCAGCGGAAGAAGCGGCGCATCCGCCTGTTGTGCTGGCACAGGACAGGCCCATCGCCGACTGCCTGGTCGGCGAGAAAATGTGGCGCGACCGCAACTGGATGTTCGACAGCGATTTTCGCTGAGGATCATGCGATCCTGGAGATGGACGCATGACAACCAACCGCAAACGCGGGTCTGGATGATGACCTCTGGCAGACAAATCCCGTCCGCGTTAAAATGGGATAGGGGGACATTCACCAACCCAGCAAGGGAGGTCCGCCATGAAAGTCAAAGACGCAATGCATAAGGGTGTCGACTGGGTCAGCCCCGAAACCGCTGTCACCGAACTGGCGAAAATGATGCGAGCCCAGGATATCGGGTCGATTCCCATCGGAGAGAACGACCGACTAATCGGAATGGTGACCGACCGCGATATTGTCTGCAAAGGGCTGGCGGACGATGGCTTCGACGGCCGCACCGCAACGGCGCGCGATGTCATGACGACCGGCATTCACTGCTGCCGCGAAGACGACGATCTGGCAAAGGCCGTACGGCACATGGAAGAACTGAAAATCCGCAGGTTGCCGGTGATCAACAAGAATATGCGGATGGTCGGCATCCTTAGCGTCGGTGACGTCAGTCAGTCGGCACCGAGGGAACTGGTGTCCGAATACGTCAAGAGCGTTTCCGCCCATCACCACTGAAGGGCGGCTCGCCAGTGGTCTAGAGCGAAGGCCTCAGTCTGCCGCCGCTCTGGCCGCAGCGTGCGGGCAGAGGTGTCCGGTAATCGAGGCCGACGCCGACACTTCATGCTACGCGGTCCCGCCATCGCTTCACCGAAACGCGCGCTGGCGGGGCCCGGGTGGGCGCGTCAGAAATCCTCTCCAAAGGCGCGCCTCGCGCGTCCTGGCCGCCCGGTGCCGCTGGCCGGACATGGTTTGCCTGCCAATCCTTCCAGGCGCGCTCCTGCCCGACGGACAAAGCCGGTATCATCGGAAATAAAGAGATCGAAGCCCGACTGCGAACTGTCTCGTTTTGATACAATCTCCAATTGGTAGACTCGCGCGATGCACCGGCAGTTAGTGCTTCCGTCGGCCAAAAGGAGGGAAAAGGCCCGCGGACTGGGAGGAAACGATGTCTGTGCAAAAAGAAGACTATCGAACGAACAGAGCCGACTATGCGATTGCTGCGAAGCGTGGCGCGGATAGCGATCGCAACGATCTGCTGGCAAGAAAAAAGATGTCCCTGTGGCTAAGAGATCGGCGAACCGCCAAATTGGCCGCAAACCCGTCGGAAAGCGTGCCAGGACCGCAAGCCAGACGGCGCGGTTAGCGCATCGGGCGCCCGCCGTCCGACCCCCCGCGGCTCCCGAACGCGCAGGAAAAGGAAAGCCCCATGGCTTCGACCGCAGCGTTGATCTGGTATCTGGCAATCGCCGGTCCGCAGGGGGGAATGGTCGTGCTGCCCAGCAGCTTCGACACGCGTGAACAATGCGCTGCCGCCATCACCGAATACCAAAAGCAGCCGGCGCCTGCCGGTTGGTCGGTGCAGTGCGTGCCGAGCGCCTCACCTTTTGGCAACAACGGTTCGGCGGAGTAAGAGAGATCCCTTGGCCGCTTCGCGCGCTTGGACGCGATGGAGCGCCTACAGAGGGAGAATCGCAGCGGTGGCCTTCACGGTGATTTGGTACGGGAAACAGGGCATCTTTGAAAAGACGCCATTCGATGCCGAGAAGGCCGCAAGAGATCACGTACTGGCGACGTTTCCCGCTCGAAAGCAGAATGACGGTATCGTGGCGGTGGAAGTCCGCAAAGACGATGGCACGGTCGTTTTCAGTCGAGCAGGAGGCAGCTGAAGTCGTTGGGCATTTGTATTGAGGTGCCGGCGATCACTGAATGCGTCGGGTCCGCTGCCGGGGAGACAGCGGACTCAAACCAGAGCCGGGAGGGGACACGGCCCTTTATGATCCCTGTGCGGGGATCATGGTGATAACACCGGGCGGGTACGAACGTTCCGTCGGCTGAAAGATATATCCGGCCACTTGCGACGTTCTTGTCGATACCTGGCCGCCGTTCGCTCAAAGCGCGCCCGCACAGCTACTTTGCAGGCGGCGCGTTAGGGGTTGGGCAGTCAGGGTGTGGCCATTCCTCACACGGAGAGGTTCGATCGCCAACGCCACCATTACGTTCCACGAGTTTTGCGAATCCGTAGGCGAAGGCGAAAAGAAGCGCCAGGATAACCGCTATTCGGACGGCTATTCGGGATCATAGCAGGATCTCGCTTACGATTTGACCATCCGCAGGTAGAGGCGAGCGCCTAGCGCCTCTTGTCCGGCGTCACGGCATGGTTGGTGAAAGCCAGGTTTCGATCCGGGCGACCTGCCTCCCGGCATGGTTGGCAGTACAGCACCCAGATCCCAATGCATGCATCCATGGTCAGTTCCCCTGGCAGCACCAGCTCAACGGTGATTGGAACGTGGAACTCGATAGCGCAGAGCATTCATCAATGCGGACCGTGCTAGTAACCCTCCTAAAGAAGCGGAAGAAGCCCGTTGCCCGGCTTGTCGGGCGCGCTAATTCAGCGGGTGGCAATCCCTAAAATTGCCGCAGTGGCCGACGCGGCTCAGGCTGTCTCAACGGCAGCCGCGTCGGCCATTTGCAGCCTCGCGCTATTCCATCTCATCCCAAAAATCCTGCAGCGAGGCATGGCGTAGGTCTTCCTCGCCCCGCAGGTGCTTAACACGCCCGATCAGTCCCGGGTTGACCCATTTGCGTCGCCGGCCGCCTCATGCCCTTCGGCGGTGGCCCTACGTGTTCCCGGACGCGCTCCCACAGCCGTTCTCGCATTTCCCGGTTCAAGGTGATGAACGCCGAGCCGACATAGCGGCCTGTGTCTCGCTCGGCCATCAGGGCAAAGGCGGGTTTGCCTGCCTCGCGCTCGACGCCGAGCAGTTCGTATTCGTCGATCGAGTAGGCCTTCGTCTTCAGCCAGGTCGTGGTGTTGCCGCTCCGGTATTTGCTGTCCTTCCGCTTCGAAACCATGCCCTCGAGGCCGGCCTGCTCGACGAGACGGAAAATCGCCTTGGCATCGCCCGGCAACGCCTGGCTGAATTGGATGCGCCCGTCTTCCGGGATCATCTCGGCCAGGATCTCGCGACGGTCCTCCAGCGGCATGTCGCACAGATCGTGGCCATTGAGGTGCAGCAGATCGAAGGCGACGAAATAGAGGTCGTGCTGCCGACTAGCGATGGCTTTGCGCAACGCCTTGAAGTCGGACAAGCCAGAGTCGGACAAGCCAGCCTCGCCTAACACCCGATCTCACCGTCGATGATGGCGCTCTCAACCTCCATCTCGGCTGCTGCTTTGGCGAGGTCGCGGTACTTCGAGGTCCAGTCCAGGCCGCGGCGAGTGAAGATGCGCACGCCGCCGGCATCCCTGACGATCTGCGATCGATAGCCGTCGAACTTCACCTCATGAATCCAGTCGTCCCCCTCTGGCGGCTTCTCCACCAGGGTCGGCATCAATGGCTCAATGAACTCCAACCGGCCGGAGCCGGAGCCACCCGCCTGCGCATGCAACTGAGTCTAGGCCACCGGCTTATGTTAGCCAGAGTGAACATAACGAGATTTTGCCATTCTCGCCGTGGGGGAAGATAAAAAAATGGCCGACCATAAGACCAATGAGGACACTCGGTCTCACGACCATGAGATCCGGCGTTTCGCGGCAGAGAACCGCGTAACGATCGAGCAAGCGCGTGAACTCATCGCGAAGTATGGCAATAG
>NZ_JBJACT010000058.1:0-19973 GCF_044778005.1 Mesorhizobium sp. IMUNJ 23033 | reverse complement strand
GATCTCGATACCGTGCTTCTGGTCCTCATTTTCGGCCTGCACACTGTCCAGTGCCTTGGCCGCACGCAGAAGCGCCACGCCGCCACCTGGCAACACGCCTTCCTCGACCGCAGCGCGCGTCGCATGCATGGCATCGTCGACGCGGTCCTTGCGTTCCTTGACCTCGATCTCGGTCGAGCCGCCGACGCGGATGACGGCGACGCCGCCAGCGAGCTTGGCCAGCCGCTCCTGCAGCTTTTCCTTGTCGTAGTCGGAGGTAGTCTCCTGGATCTGCGCCTTGATCTGGCTGATGCGGCCCTGGATCTCGCTCTTCGAGCCGGCGCCGTCCACGATGGTGGTGTTCTCCTTCTCGATCACCACCTTCTTGGCGCGGCCGAGCATGTTGAGCGTGACGTTTTCGAGCTTGATACCGAGATCTTCCGAGATCGCGGTGCCGCCGGTGAGGATGGCAATATCCTCTAGCATCGCCTTGCGGCGATCGCCAAAGCCGGGCGCCTTGACGGCCGCGACCTTGAGGCCTCCGCGCAGCTTGTTGACGACCAGCGTCGCCAACGCCTCACCCTCGACATCCTCGGCGATGATCAGCAGCGGTTTGGACGACTGCACCACAGCCTCCAGCACCGGCAGTAGTGCCTGCAGGTTGGACAACTTCTTCTCGTGGATCAGCACGTAAGGCTCTTCGAGCTCCACGCGCATCTTGTCCTGGTTGGTGATGAAATACGGGCTGAGATAGCCGCGGTCGAACTGCATGCCTTCGACAACTTCCAGTTCGGTTTCCGCGGTTTTCGCTTCCTCGACCGTAATCACGCCCTCATTGCCGACCTTCTGCATCGCCTCGGCGAGGAAGCGGCCGATTTCGACATCGCCATTGGCCGAGATGGTGCCGACCTGGGCGATCTCGTCATTTTTGGTCACCTTACGGGCGTTGGTCTTCAACTCCTGGACAATCGCCTCGACGGCCTTGTCGATGCCGCGCTTCAGGTCCATCGGGTTCATCCCCGAGGCGACGGCCTTCGCCCCTTCCTTGACGATCGCCTGGGCGAGCACCGTTGCGGTCGTGGTGCCGTCACCGGCGATATCGCTGGTTTTCGAGGCAACCTCGCGCACCATCTGCGCTCCCATGTTCTCGAACTTGTCCTCGAGCTCGATTTCCTTGGCGACGGTGACGCCGTCCTTGGTGATGCGCGGCGCACCAAACGACTTGTCGATGACGACGTTACGGCCCTTGGGGCCGAGGGTGACCTTCACCGCATTGGCCAGGATATCGACACCGCGCAGCATCTTCTCGCGGGCTTCGGTATGGAATTTGACGTCCTTGGCAGCCATTTTTCAACTCCTTCCTTAGGCAGCATTTTGACGGATTAAGACCCTCGCTCAGGCGGCCTTCCTGGCCTGGATTTCGGTCTCGATCACGCCCATCACGTCGCTTTCTTTCATGATAAGCAGGTCTTCGCTGTTGAGCTTGATCTCAGTGCCGGACCATTTGCCGAACAAGATGCGGTCGCCGACCTTGACGTCGAGCGGCGTGAGCTTGCCACTTTCGTCGCGCGCGCCCGGGCCGATGGCGATGACTTCGCCCTCCTGCGGCTTCTCCTTGGCAGTGTCGGGAATAATGATGCCGCCGGCCGTCTTCTCCTCGGCCTCGATGCGGCGAACCAGGATACGGTCGTGCAATGGACGGAACGTCATGTCGTTCTCCTTCAGGACAAACAGATTTTTAAGGTTCCTCCACACCGGACCGGCAATATCGGGCAGGTGCGGGGCGCCGCGACCCTTCTTCAGGCATCGCGCGCATATCGACCTAGTTTTGCATTTTTTGAGTTTCAAGAGGTCGCTGAAAAAATTTTGGCACTCGGCATTTCGGAGTGCTAGCGACATGAATTCATGAAGCTATTTTGCCAGGGCGCACGATTTTCAGGTCTTGAAATTCGGTCCGAACTCCACGAATTTTTTGCAGTTGGAGTCCCGAAAGGGGCACGGCAACACCAAAGATGCCAAGGAGATTGTTAGGAAGCGGAGACCATCGATGGAACGAACCTTGTCGAAGAACATCCTCTCGATCGCCCCTGAAGCCTCTGATCCTTCGCTTGATCGCCTGCTCTTCCCGGCGCGGCACCTTAATCACCCCGATGAGGTAGTGGGCGACCGCACGCTCGACATTCAGGAAAAGCGCGCCATTCTAGCCTCATGGGCGTCGGATGCTTGTGCCGTCGAATCTATGCCCGCGTTGCGAAAGCCACCGGGTGCTGCGAGCCCGGTGACATTTGACGCGGTCATGGATGCACTTCGCCGCCTGGACGATAGTCGCGGCGAGATTAGCTGCGATTTCAAGGAACGGTGGGACCGAGAAAGCCCGCAAGGACTTGAGGCTTAAACGCATCTAAGAAGGGGTAGAGAAGCATAGTCAGCAGGGAATTCCAGCTGCAGATGGAGGGCTGCGGTCTCACAACCGCGGAGATCCATTACCACCTTCCCGATCATCCAAGCCTTTTACAGCTCTATGTCTGGCAGGAATACGATCTTGCACCGGAATTCCCGACCCTGAAAGGGTTTCTGGATTACTGGGAGCGCGAACTCGAAGGCGCGCTCCATTCCGTGCGCGTCGCTCATCGCCGCCTGATCCGGCCTTGCGAATGGCAGGCCGTAGACGGCATCTTCACTCTTCAATAGCCGGCGCCCGGGTCTGCCCTGGCCGGGTCCGCCAGGTCGCCGTCATCGGGCTATCAAAGACGGTCGCACCAGAGCCCTCTTTGTTGATGCTGATGGCGGTGTGCAGCAACCACAGCGCCAAAAAGCCGATGCGCCCGAATCTGTCAGTTCCACTGGTTTTGAGGAACGGACGAGAACGAGCATCGCAGGGGTCGTGGCGCCACTCTGGGACTTCGCGCGACGGGTTCTCCTAGAAGGGAGGCTCAATCTCCGCCCGCCGTCGGTGGTTAGTGCGTCCGATTTCCTGGAAACTGTGATCGCGCCATTTGGTGGTTGAATGCCGCGGCCTCCTCAGCAGTATCGAACGCCCTTGCAGTCACGGTGCCATCAGCTGCCAGAATGACCGCAAGAAACGGGAATCCGCGCACTGGCGGTTTGTACACGACGTATGCAGGCTTCGCGTTTTTCATATCCTGATTGTACTGGCCCAATGCGACTTGGCCAAGCGGCAGTAGGACACGCTCCTTTCTAGTTGCTACCGCATCCGATTCATAAAGGTGCTGGCCGTTCGTCTCGTCAGCTCCCCTTGAACTGAAAAGAGGTGCTTCCAATCTTTTTCCTATGTGCCGAGTGCGACTTGCCGGATGTCGAGTCGAATAGGAGCGGGAGGAACGCATGGTAACGATCTTCTTTGAAAATCCCGGTTCCGTCCTGGTTTGCCGTGGCGTTCGCCAAGCTCGCCGGCATGCTTTTGCCGGGAACTGATCATCGCCGCGCATGGTGGGGAAGGATCAGTTGCCCCACGGTTTGAAGGGGAGGTCACCAATGGAAAGTGCAACGTTCAAACAGCCGATTTTCGTAAGAGACGACGGCTATGGTGTCCAAAAGATCGGCTGTATCATGGATGCGATAGAGTTTCTGGAAGAATGGTCGGTTGAAAGGCGCGGCCTCCTCCACGCAGCGGCGTCTGATGCATGCTACACCGCCTACGATGGTCGGAAGTCTGTCGAGGCAGCGAACAAGGCCTTTACGGCTTGGGCACGCAGGGTCGGTGTCATCGAGGACGTGCCCGCAGCGCCGCCATGGATGACAGGGCCGAAGATCAGCAAACCAGACCATATCTTGGAAAGTGAGGGCTAAATCCTTTTAGAAGGTCAGGGCTAGATTCACTTTAGAAGGTGAGGGCTAGATTCACTGCGGCGGTAATCTACCGCCGCAGCATCGGAGCGGTGCGTCTCCCGGGCAACGTGAGCGGGAAAGCGGAGCCCCCTTACTTCAGCACCGAACTTCCCAAGCGGATCGCGCGACTAAGCGCGTCAGCCTGAATGGCAAGCCGCCCGCGGCATCTTCACGCTTCGCCCGGTCCGCTTTGGCCGGATCTGCCAGGTCGCCTTCGTCGTCGGGCTCGATCAGGCTTGCGAATGACATCGGGCGCGTGCTCGCCGGGCCGGATCTGCGCGAATGGATCGATAAGCACGGGGGCGAGCCAATGAGCATGACGCAGCCCGAGTTCGTCCGCTTCGTGGAGAGCGAGAGTGAAGGCGCGGCGCGACTCATGAAGGTCGCCAGTGTCAAGCCTTGATGGCCGACCGTCTAACGAGCTGCCTGCGTAATTCGCGCAATGAAGGGATATTCCTGTGCGCATGCGCCAGACTCGCATGCGCTTTCGCCAAAGGGAATCTCAAGCCGGACTCTTATGTTAGGCCGATACCACTAGGACGGGTGGCAAAAAAGAGAGCGGGCAATGCAACCCATAGACAGTCCGCTGGCAGTCGTCCGATCGGTGCGATCCTCGATCGCTGGACTCAAGATTCTGGACATCGGTTGCGGTACGGGCAACTTTGCTGGGCAGGTTGCTGCCGAGGGCGCAGAGGCGGTCGGCGTTGATCCGGGCGTGGATGCCATACGAGCTGCCATGGAGGCTGTTCCGCAGGCCAAGTTCTTCGAAGGCGTGGCGGAGGCTCTTCCTTTCGACAACGCGACATTCGACATTGGCATCATGATCAATGCGCTCCACCATGTTCCCGAAATGGCGATGCAGGCAGCGCTTGGCGAAGCAGCGCGTGTAATCAGGCCAGACGGCGTCGTGATCATTATCGAGCCGTTGCCGACCGGCAATTTCTTCTCCGCCCTTCGATTGATCGAAGACGAGACCGTTGTCCGACAAGCGGCGCAACGCGCGATCGAAACGGCCACACTGTCTGGAGTGCTCGTTCGGGTGGCGACGCTGAACTACATTCGTCGTGAGGTCTTTCGAACCGTGGACGGCTTCTTGGATCGCATCATAGCCGTCGATCCATCGCGACGCGAAATTGTGGCACAAGACGAATCTGCAATTAGAGCTGCCGTGCTCGCGGCGGCAGAACACAACAACGAAGGTTCACTTGTCTTCGACCAGCCCATCAAGGCGGATATTCTCGAACGCGCCTGATCTGAGTTTCATTTCCCGGGATCCCTCGGGCGACCTGAAGCCCAAGGATCGCTTTCTGCGCCAATTGCCGACATTTGTCGTAGGTCTGCTCAACGTCCGGGTTGGGTCAGATCACGTCGATGCCCGCGCCGGCCTAAAGGTCCGCTTCTGATAATTCGAGCCTCGAAGTTGCCGGTCCGCTCGCGGCCCTCCATTGAAATCCCGTCACACTTGTAACTCTCAGCTCCCCCTCCGCCCGAGATAGCGTCTTCGTATCGAAACCGTTGGAAACGGCGAATTCGACCGGAGGACCGCAAATGACGATGTTTGCAGCAAAAGAGAAAGCCACTTCGTTGCTCGGGCAGGCGGTCGATTTTGCCGGCTGGCTCGGGCTCGCCGCCGCACCGACCTTCGCACTGATGGCCTGGATTTCTGCCCTCGGCTCGCCGGGCATGACCATGTGCTCTGCTGCCTCGCCTTTCATGCCGATCAACGACATGGCCCTGATGTATCTGCTGATGAGCCTCTTTCACGTATCGCAGTGGCTGAAGCACTTTTCCGCCTGTTCGCATCACCGCAACACTTCCGTCACCCAAACCGAAGGAGACTGACAATGCAACACGCTGTTGTTTCACGCGATGACTGGCTAACCGCCCGCCGGGACCTCCTGCAAGCGGAGAAGGAACTCACCCATCTTCGCGACAAGGTCGCACGCGATCGGCTCGCCCTGCCATGGGTGCGTATCGAGAAGGAATACGTCTTTGACACGCCGGATGGTCCGCGTGCGCTCGCCGATCTCTTCGACGGCCGTTCGCAACTTCTCGTACAACATTTCATGTTCGCGCCGGGATGGAAGGAAGGCTGCCCGAGTTGCTCATTCATGGCTGATCACACCGACGGCATGAACAAGCATCTGGCGCATCACGATGTTACCATGATCACCGTCTCGCGCGCGCCGCTTACCGAGATCGAGCGCTATCGCAGACGTATGGGCTGGCAGTTCCGATGGGTGTCCTCGAACGGCAATCCGTTCAACTACGATTTCCGGGTCAGTTTCACGCCCGAAGAGGTCGCCACCGGGCACATCGACTACAACTTCGGCGAATGGCGGGAAACCGGCGAGGAATGGCCTGGCCTGAGCGCCTTCTACAAGGATGAGGCTGGCGATGTCTTTCACACCTACTCCACCTTCGGCCGCGGTGTAGAGGTGATGATGGGCACCTACGCCATGCTCGACCTCATGCCAAAGGGGCGCAACGAAGCTGAGGGAATGGACTGGGTGCGCCGCCACGACCGCTACGCGTAGACCCGCGGGGGACGGTGGAATGATGCCCGGATGGTAAACGATATTCGTCGCACCTACAAAGCGGCGCAGTTTGTGCTCAACCACCTTTCCGTGTCACAGGGGTTCAATCTATTCTGAAGAACCAACCTGGGATGGAGATGTTGTAGCATGGCAAAGCTCGTCTTCGGAATGAACCAGTCCCTAGACGGCTACGTCGACCACCTGGAAATACGGACAGGCCCCGCGCTCTTTCGTCACTGGATAGAGCACGTGCGCGACCTGACCGGCAGTGTGTACGGTCGCCGCATGTACGAGGTGATGCGGTATTGGGACGAAGACCGTCCTGAGTGGAGTGCGGAACAACACGAGTTCGCGGCGGCGTGGAGGAGCCAACCGAAGTGGGTCGTATCGCGCTCGTTGAAGTCAGTCGGCCCCAACGCCACACTTGTTTCGGATGACATCGAGACGGTGATACGGGGGCTGAAGGCTCAGCTCGTTGGGGAGATTGCCGTTTCCGGACCAGACCTGGCGCGAAGCCTGACCGACCTTGGTCTTATTGATGAGTATCGACTCTACTTCCACCCCGTCGTGCTTGGTCGCGGCAAGCCATTCTTCGCCGGTCCCCGGCCGCCGCTCCGCCTTATGGCCAGCGATCGAATTGGCGAGGACGCGATCAGGTTGACGTACGTTCCTGCCTAATCACGCGACTCGCCCGACGAACTGCGCCGACGCGTCAGGCCCGCTTTGGGTCGTAACGAAGCGACCGCTTGTCGGTATCTTCGTCCCGATAGCGGACCTTCCGCATTCGGTCCCAAATATGACGTTTGACCGTCGGGGCGGGGTGCTGTTATATCCACGGCAAGCGTCGCCGGCGACCTGCCGCGCGTCAGTCGCGCGATACGGACAGCCCCGCGAGAAGCGGCGCGTACTCGGCGAGCCTGCAGGATACGAACTCGGTGAAGAGCCGCACGCGCTTCGTCTTGCGTGTCTCCCCCTGTGTGAGAAGCCAGAGCGTTCCGTACATGTGCAGGTCGGTACCCGGCACCCTCACCAGTAGGGGGTCGGCATCGCCAATGAAGCACGGCAGTGTCGTCATCCCGAGCCCTTGCCGTACAGCAACGATCTGCGCCTCGGCGTCCGTGGTCCTGAATGGAACCCCCGTGGTGCGAACCTCACCCTCGCTGGCCCATTCCGGAATTCCATGAATGCTTATGACGATCCACCGGATGGGATCAGGCGCGCCCGCACGCCACGCGGCTAGTCGATCGCAGGACATGTAGACGCCGCCGAACAGCTCCGGTCCCTTCAGGCCGTGAAGATTGAGCGGCAGGGTTTTGCGGTCGTAGACGACGCGGATCGCGACGTCGGCCTCTCGGTTGGTCAGATTTGCCAGCTCGCCGGACGACAAGATTTCCATCTCGATGTCCGGATGCAGACGCGCGAAATCGGCGAAGTCCGGCATGAGCAGGTGTGTCGCGAGGGGCGGTGCCAGCGTCACCCGCAGAAGCCCGCGCACGCTCTGGTCGCGACCGAAGACGCGCGTCTCCAGCTGGTGCGACGACACTTCCATCTGTTCCGCGAGCTCGAGGACTTCCTCCCCCGCAGCCGTCAGGCGATAGCCCGAAGGCAGCTTTTCGAACATGTGCGCCCCGAGGCGGTCCTCGAGTTGGGCGATGCGTCGCAGCACGGTCGCGTGGTTCACACCGAGGCGCTTGGCGGCGGCCCGCACCGAGCCTCCGCGTGCGACGGCAAGAAAGTAGCGAACGTCATCCCAGTCGATCATGGTGCAATCCCGCACCGCGCGGTGCGCCTTCCAAAGCCCTAACTTATCGTACAGTACAGGGCGGCCATCGTAACACTTTCCGACGAGCGGGGCCCAATTCCGAACGGCGGAACCTTATCGACGCGGCTGCAGTTAATAGCCGTACCGGATCGATTTCGCACCACCGATGTGCGCGCTTCCGCACTCAACGCCTGACCCCGGCAGCCCCATGTTCAAGGTCTCGGGCGTTCCCGAATGACCAAGGCGGAAGCCTGGAAGGATGCACGACATGACCAGACTGAATGGAAAGACCGCCGTCATCACCGGCGGCGCCACCGGCATCGGCCGCGCCGCAGCAAAGCGATTCGTCGAGGAGGGCGCCTTCGTCTTCATCTTCAGCCGCCGACAGGAAGCGCTCGACGCCGCTGTGGCGGACCTCGGGCCCAATGCCCGCGCGGTGAAAGGCTCGGTCTCGAATGAGGCCGACCTCGACCGACTCTACGCGGCTGTGAAGGCTGAGCGCGGAAGCCTCGATATCGTCTTCGCCAATGCCGGGGCCGGAGGCCCGCTTCCGCTCGGCCAGATCACCGCCGAGCACATTGACGAAACCTTCGACACCAATGTGAAGGGCACGATCTTCACGGTCCAGAAGGCGTTGCCGTTGATGGGCCCAAGCGGTTCGATCATCCTGACCGGATCGAGCGCCGGCACCACGGGCGCCCCGGGATTCACTGCCTACAGCGCGAGCAAGGCGGCAGTGCGCAATCTCGCGCGGACCTGGGCGGAGGACCTGAAGGGCACCGGCATCCGGGTAAATGTGTTGTCGCCCGGGGCGACGGCGACCGAACTCGCGAAGGAAGCGCTGGGCGAGGAGGGCCAGAAGGCCTACGGCGCGATGACTCCGCTCCAGCGCATGGCCGATCCGGCGGAGATCGGGGCCGTTGCCGCCTTCCTCGCGTCGCCGGACAGCAGCTTCATGACCGGCAGCGAGGTCGCCGTCGACGGCGGCCTAGCCCAACTCTGACGCACTAGGCCCGGCCGGGCGCTCCATTTGATCGTTCGGAGCGCCGTAGGGCGTGACAACCCAAGGAGAATACATATGAGCTACGCAATTATCGGCTTCGGCAATATCGGCCAGGCTTTGGCCAAGGCGTTTGCCCGCAAAGGCATCGAAGTATCCGTTGCAACCACGCGCGACCCGGAACGCTTTGCATCCGCTGCGGCCGCGGTCGGTCCCACGATCATCCCCAAAAAATTGGCGGACGCCCTCGAGGCGGACATCATCTTTTTGGCTGTCCGTTTCGAGTCGCACCCAGAGGTCGCGAAGGCGCTCGCCACCTGGCAGGGGAAGACCATCGTCGATGTGACCAATGCCTACGGCGTGCCTCCTGAAAAACTGGGGGGACAGCCTTCTTCCAAGTTCGTTGCACAGGCATTCTCTGGTGCAAAACTAGTCAAGGGCTTCAACCATCTGGTCGCTGCCGTCCTTGATCAGGATCCGGCCGTGCATGGTGGCAGGAGGGTCGTGTTCCTGGCGAGCGACGATGACGACGCCGCAGCGGAGATTGGTGTGCTTGCGGGAAAGCTCGGTTTCGTGCCGATCAAACTTGGCGGGCTTTCGGAAGGCGGATTGCTAGTCCAGGCGCGCGGAAATAGCTGGGGTCAACTGATCTTCAAGGACTTGGTCAAGTTCGACTGATGAACACGACGTGCCAGCCGGCAGGGCCACGATGCACGGATCGGATCGAGCACGATGCGATCCATGCGAAATGAAGAAATTCCCATGAACATTGAGAAGAACATCCAGACCGTCAAGGACTTCTTCGCCGCGATCGGCCGCGGCGACAGGGAGGCTCTGCTGGCGCTGGTCGCCGAGGACATCGAGTGGATCATTCCGGGCGAGGACTGGCCGCTGGCCGGAACGCGCCATGGACACGCCGGGCTGGCGGATTTGCTTGAGACGGCATCCAAGTCGATAGAAACGTCCACGGAACCCCGGGAGTTCGTGGCGCAAGGAGACCGGGTGCTCGTGCTCGGCTTCGCGAGGGGAAGGATCAAAGCCACGAACAAGACGTTCGAGGACGACTGGATCTTCGCCATCACCGTCCGGGACGGCAGACTGTCCAACATCCGGGAATACGTCGACACACAAGCACTGGCGCGCGCCGCGCAGATGGGCGCGGCCGGGCCTGCATAGCACTGGTCATCTTCGGCCATCGGTTCGGGGTAGACGGTAGATCAGCCGAAAATCGCCCCATTGTACGCCGCGCGCTCGTCTAATGCCCAACCGTAAAGGAGATTCCGATGTACGACCAATCCAAGGTATCCGAGTTGATCCGGTTCGCACGAGTAGATGCGGGCTCCACTGTCATTGACGTCTACCCAGGCGACGGCGATTGGACGCGCCTGTTCTCCGACGTCGTGGGCCCCGAAGGTCGGGTCTACAGCTTCGTGCCGGCCGAAGTCGCCGACTTCAAGAACGATCCGGTTGGCCGCATGCGGACGCTCGCGAAGGAGCCGGGCCGAGAGAACGTCGAAGCCGTCTCAGCGGACCTCGTCGCGATGCCGCAGGCCACGCAACCAGCGGATGTGCTGTGGCTGCACCTGTTCTACCACGATCTCCACACCGCGCTGATTCAGAAGAAGGGCGCGACGGCGGCCCAGTTCAATCGAGCCGTCTACGAGCGGCTGAAGCCCGGTGGGTCGTACGTCATCGTCGACCACGCCGCCGCCGTCGGGGCGGGCACGAGCGACGCCCAGTCGCTGCATCGTATTGAGCCTGCCTCCGTTCGGGAGGAGGTGGTGGCGGCCGGCTTCGTACTGGACGCGGAAAGCACCATCCTCGCGAACAGGGACGATTCGCACTCGATCAAGGTCTTCGATCCCTCGATCAAAGGCGAGACCGATCGCTTCGCCTTTCGATTTTTGAAGATCTGACACTGGGCCACTCGCCAACGATGAGGTCGGCTCTCGGACGGGACGCGGCTTCGACAAATGCGACGACCCATTGTGGGTCGGTTTCGGAACGACAGCTTACCGCAGAAGTTGGTTGAAACCGGATCGCCCGTGTCGGCCCATTGACGTCATTCCGGATCGTCCCGTTGACAGGCGCTCGGTATTCTTCTTTGCGGCCCATCTTAGCCGTCTAGCGAGTCTGTCGCCCGGTCTCAGAAGCCGCCGTCCGTTCACGGCCCGGTGGGTCTGTCGGGAGGCCGGGGTGTCCCTCGCTAGTCAGAGCGACGCCGTTTGGGACTTGTCCGTCGGGTAGCTTAAGCGACACAAGTGCCTGGCTTTAGCCCGATGGCGGGGCAGCCACAGGGTGGACATTTCAGCCCACATGGAAAATGATCATGTTGCCATGCACAACACTGCAGTGATCTGATCTCGACGAGAAGCCTGAGCGTAGAAGCGGATCAACCGGCCTCCGGGTCCAGCGAGCGAGGACGCAAATGGACACCCCAGAGAATGGGCAATTGCATCGCGACGCGGGCGGGCGACCCTGTCGATCGGCCGGCTGGCTTGCCCGCGCCGCCGTGTCGGCGGCATTCCTGCTCGGCATGGCTTTCAGCACTGCGTTTGCGCAGGACCAGCAGCTACCCGTGGTGACGGCGGCCAAGCCGGTGGTCCGTGAAATCGTCGAAGACGACGAGTTCGTCGGGCGCTTCGAAGCCGTCGACCAGGTCGCCATCCGTTCGCGCGTCAGCGGCTATCTGGACAAGGTCAGCTTCCAGGACGGCGCACTGGTCAACAAGGGCGACCTGCTCTTCACCATAGACCAGCGTCCGTACCAGGCGGCTTATGATGCCGCCAAGTCGCAAGTGGACGTCGCCAAGAGTCTGCTCGAATTCTCCAAGATGCAGCTGGATCGCGCCGACGAACTCGCCAAGACCGGCAATATCTCAACCGCGACGGTCGATGACCGCCGGCGGGAATACCTTTCGGCGCAGGCGCAGATGCAGGGCGCGACGGCTGCGCTGACGACGGCCAGCCTGAACATGGAATTCACCGAGATCAAGGCGCCCTTGTCCGGCCGCATCGACCGCCGGCTGGTGTCGGTCGGCAACCTCGTGCAGCCGGATTCCACCTTGCTGACGACCATCGTTACGCGCGATCCGATCGACTTCTATTTCGACGTCGATGAGCGCCTGTATTTCAGCTACGCCCGCGACGCGAAGGAGCGTGGCGGCAGCATGCAGGAAGGCGCCGGCGGGCTCGAGGTGGTGGTTCGCGTCGCCGACCGCGCGGAGGCGGTATTCAAAGGCAAGCTCGATTTTGCCGAGAACCGGATCGACAACGCGACCGGCACCATGCGGGTGCGTGCAAGGTTTCCCAACGCCGACGGCATTCTCCAGCCAGGCATGTTCGGGCGCATCAACGTGCCGGGGTCGCTGCCGCATAGCGGCGTGCTGGTGCCCGACGAGGCGATCGGCGCCGATCAGGATCGCCGCATCGTGTTCCTTGTGGATGGGGCCGGGATGGTGTCGGCGAAGCCCGTGCGCACCGGCCCGCGTCTCGACGGCTACCGGGTGATCCGCGAGGGCCTGACCGGCGACGAGACGATCATCGTCAACGGGCTGATGCACGCCAGGCCCGGCACCAAGGTGAAGGTCGAGATGGTGACGTTGTCGCCCAAGGCCGAGACCGCCGAGTTGCAGCAATGAGGTTCGCACATTTCTTCGTCGACCGTCCGATCTTCGCATCGGTCGTTTCGATCGTCCTGCTGATCCTCGGCGGGATCGCTTATACCCAGCTTCCGGTCGCGCAATATCCCGAGATCGCGCCGCCGACCATCGTCGTTCGCGCGCAGTATCCGGGCGCCGACGCCGAGACGGTCGCAGCGACGGTGGCGACGCCGATCGAGCAGGAGATCAACGGCGTCGAGGGCATGCTCTACATGTCGTCCTATTCGTCGGGCGACGGGGCGATGGCGCTGACCATCACCTTCAAGCTGGGCACCGATCTCGACCAGGCGCAGGTGCTGGTGCAGAACCGCGTGTCGGTCGCCCAGCCGCGCCTGCCCGAAGAAGTCCGCCGCCTCGGCATCACCACCACCAAGAGCTCGCCCGACCTGATGATGGTCGTGCACATGCTGTCGCCCGACAACACCTACGACCAGCTCTACGTCTCGAACTACGCCCGCTCGCGGGTGCGCGACATACTGCTCAGACTCGACGGCGTCGGCGACCTCATCATCTTCGGCGAACGCGAATATTCGCTGCGCATCTGGCTCGATCCGGAAAAACTGTCCGCCCTGGGGATGACCTCGGGCGATGTGGTCCAGGCGCTGCGCGACCAGAACGTCCAGGTGTCGGGCGGCTCGATCGGCGCGCCGCCGACCAGCACCGGCACGGCGTTCCAGTACACGGTCACCACGCAAGGCCGCTTCAACGACGCACGTGACTTCCGATATGTGATCGTCAAATCGACCGACGACGGCCGCCTGATCTCGCTGCAGGACGTGGCGCGCATCGAGCTCGGCGCCAAGGATTACGTCACCAACTCCTATCTCAACGGCAAACCGGCGGTGGCGCTCGCCATCTTCCAGCGGCCGGGCACCAATGCGCTCGCCGCAGCCGCGGAGATCCAGGACAAGATGAAGGAGCTTTCCCGCGACTTCCCGAAGGGGTTGAGCTACGACATCGTCTACAATCCGACCGAGTTCGTCGCCGAGTCTATCCAGGAGGTCTACAAGACGATCCTCGAGGCGATGCTGCTGGTCATCATCGTCATCATCGTCTTCCTGCAATCGTGGCGCATGGCGATCGTGCCGATCGTGGCGATCCCCGTGTCGCTGATCGGCACGCTGGCGGTGCTTTACGCCGCCGGCTTCTCGCTCAACATGCTGACGCTGTTCGGCCTCGTTCTGGCGATCGGCATCGTCGTCGACGATGCGATCGTCGTGGTCGAGAACGTCGAGCGCAATATCGCCAGAGGGCTGGCGCCCAATCCGGCGTCGCACCTGACCATGGACGAAGTCGGAACGGCGGTCATCGCGATCTCGCTGGTGCTGATAGCCGTGTTCGTGCCAACAGCCTTCATCCCCGGCATTTCTGGGCAGTTCTACCTGCAGTTTGCGATCACCATCGCGGTGTCGACGGCGATCTCGGCATTCAATTCGCTGACGCTTTCGCCGGCGCTGGCCGCACTGCTGTTCAAGCCGCACCACGCCGCGGCGGCGCCGCCGCGCTTTTTCCTGGCGCGGTTCGGACGGGCGCTCGCCGACGGCTTCAATCGCGGCTTCGACAGGGTCGCCCATTGGTATTCGAGCATCATCCGCGTGCTGGTCGGCTCGTGGATAACGATCGCCGCCATGCTGGCCGTTCTTGCGGCCCTCATCTACGCCACGGTCTACATGGTGCAGGCGGTGCCGCGCGGTTTCATTCCGTCGCTCGACCAGGGCTATGCGATCGTCGTCGTCCAGTTGCCGGACGGCGCCTCGCTATCGAGGACCGATGCGGTCATCCAGCAGGCGTCGCAGATCATCCAGAAAACGCCAGGCGTCGACTACGCAGTCGCCTTCGCCGGCTTCTCCGGCGCGACCTTCACCAACGCCAGCAACGCGGGCGTGATCTTCGCCAGGTTCAAGCCGTTTGACGAGCGACTGAAAGCCGGCCAGTCGGCGACCCATGTCATCGGCAATCTGTTCGGCAGCCTGCAAAGCATCAAGGAAGCCTTCATTATCGCACTGCCGCCGCCGCCGATCCGCGGCGTCGGCAATGCCGGCGGCTTCAAGCTGCAGATCCAGGAGCGCAACAGCGCCGACATGCGGCAGATCCTGGCGCTTGCCAACGAAATCGCTGGCAAGGCCAACAAGACGCCGGGGCTGACGGGCGTGTTCACCACGTTCTCCGCGTCGAGCCCGCAATTCTTCCTGGCGATCGATCGCGACAAGGCGCGCATCCTGAACGTGCCGATCCCCAACATCTTCGAGACGCTGTCGATCAATTTGGGCACCGCCTACGTCAACGACTTCAACGCCTTCGGGCGCGTCTACCAGGTGCGGGCGCAGGCCGACCAGGCGTTCCGCCTCGATCGCGCCGACATCTTGAAACTGAAGGTGCGCTCGGCGACCGGCGCGCTGGTTCCGCTCGGCACGTTGATCGAGATCCGCGACGTCACCGGCCCGGCGCTGGTCCAGCGCTACAACATGTACGTCTCGGTGCCGCTGCAGGGCAACGCCGCGCCCGGCGTTTCCACGGGCGACGCGCTGGCATTGATGGAAGGGATCACGGCAAAGACGCTGCCGGCCGGTACCTCCTATGAATGGACCGAGCTCGCCTATCAGGAGCGCAACACCGGCAATGCCGCTGTCTATATCTTCGGACTGTCGGTGCTGTTCGTGTTCCTGGCGCTGGCGGCGCAATATGAAAGCTGGGTGCTGCCGTTCGCCATTGTGCTGGTGGTGCCGCTCGGCGTGCTCGCGGCGTTGCTCGGCGTGTCTTTCCGAGGGCTGGACAACAACATCCTCGTGCAGATCGGCCTCATCGTGCTGATCGGGCTTGCCGCCAAGAACGCGATCCTGATCGTCGAATTCGCGCGGCAGGCGCAGGAACGCGGCCTGTCGGCCGCCGAGGCTGCCGTCGAAGCCTGCCGGCTCAGGCTGCGGCCGATCCTGATGACCGCCTTCTCGTTCATCCTCGGCGTCGTGCCGCTGATGATCGCAACGGGCCCGGGCGCGGAAATGCGCCAGTCGCTCGGCACCGCGGTGTTCTCCGGCATGCTCGGCGTCACCTTCGTCGGCCTGTTCCTGACGCCGGTGTTCTACGTCACGCTCAGGTCGCTGTTTTCACGGCGCAAGCCCCGTGCCGAGGCCGAGCCTTCGGGGCCGGCAGAGGCCCCATCGGAGACGGCCGCCGAGTAGGGTTACGAATTCGCCGCGTCGGGCGCGGCTTATCACTCCAGAAAATCGGCGCGGCGCGGCAACGGCCACGGTCCGCGCGACCTCGGCGTCGCGGGTGCGCCAATTCCTGACGTTTGCGCTCGGCGCAGCCAGGTCGCAAGTTGGCTTGAATCTCTTGGCGACAACATGTATACATGATGTCTATGAGTGAGCGACATCAATCACAACGCCCGGCCATAGGGCAACGCGCCGATGCTGCGCAGGACGTGGTCTACCGCTGGCTGAAGCAGCATGTGCTGACCTTGCCTAGCCGCGAGGGCACGTTCCTTACCGAGGCGGAGGTTTGCCGCGAGACGGGAACGTCGCGGACGCCGGTGCGCGAGGCGCTGTTGAGGCTCGAAGCAGACGGCCTCCTGCAGATCGTGCCGAAAAAGGGCGCCTATGTTCCGCCGATCACCGAGGCGGAGATCGAAGCTGTCATGCAGGCCCGCGGCTTGGTGGAGGAGTGGTGCGCAGGGCGGGCAGCCGGCTTTGGTGACATGCTTGCGGCGGAACTCGACAGGCTGATCGCCCGACAGGTGGAGGTGCGGCACGATCCCGTGGCGTTCATCGAATGCGACCGGGAGTTTCATCGCACGATCGTGCGCGCCGCCGGCAATCCGGTGCTCGCCGACTTCTATGAGAGCCTGCGGGACCGCCAGTTGCGGATGGGCGTGCATGCCATCACGATCTCCGGCGGCCGCGGCGACAGCGTGCTTGCCGAGCACGCAGCGATCGTCGAGGGCATACGCCGCGGACAGCCCGAACAGGCGGCCGCGGCCGTCGCCCAGCATCTGGCGCGGACGCTCGTCGCCTTGCGGCTGCCGACCGCGGCAGGCTGGGGCTCGGTTGCAACCGCGCGTAGCGCGGCGGTGGCACGGTAAGAGGGCGGCCGCGGCGTTCGCATCGGCGATGCGAACGGTCGAGACACACAGTGGCGGCGGGCAGTTGGTCAACGGAATTGGTGAATTGACTATTGTGACTTAACCGATCGGTGCCGAAAGGGCCGGGCATGATGATCGACAGGGAAACGGCTTTCGACGTGCGCGCGTTCCGCCAGGCGCTTGGACAGTTTCCGACCGGCGTCTGCGTCGTCACCTGTGTGGCCGATGGCGAGCAACTCGGCATGACGATGAGTTCGTTCAACTCGCTCTCTCTCGATCCACCACTCGTCCTGTTCAGCATCGACGGTCGTTCAGCCAGCTTACCGCTCTGGCAAAAGGCAGCCAGTTACACGGTCAATGTACTCTCGGAAAACCAGAAGGACATTTCGAACCGCTTCGCCAAGCCGCTTTCCAACAAGTGGGAGGGGATGCGGTTCGAGCAAGGCCGCTCTGGCGCCCCGGTGCTGCCCGGCGCGGCGGCGCTGTTCGACTGCGAGCCGTGGGCTAGGCACGAAGCCGGCGACCACGTGCTGTTCATCGCCAGGGTGAAGCACTTTCGGTCCTTCGCCGACCGGCAACCGCTCGTTTTCGGCAAGGGGCGTTACGCATCACTGCAGCCAACGGAGTTCGCGGCGCCGCTTTGGCCGCTCGACATCCACTACTGATCGCGGAGGGTAAGATGATCAAGACTGGGGCGCAGCATATCGAGATGCTGAGAGATGGCAGGCAAGTCTATATCGATGGCCAGATGGCCGGTGACGTCACCGTGCATCCAGCCTTCCGCCAGACGATCCGGTCGGTCAGCACGCTCTACGACTTCCAGGCGCGGCCGGATAACCGGGAGTTGATGACCTTTGAAGTTCCCGAAAGCGGCGGGCAGCGGGCCAATCGCATCTGGCAGTTGCCGCGCAGCCATGCCGAGCTCGTCGAACGGCGCAAGGCGCTGGAAGCCTGGACGGAGCTTCATTACGGCTTTCTTGGCCGCGCCCCAGACCATGTCGCCTCCTGCATTTCCGGCATGTTCATGGGGATCGAGGTCTTCGAGGCCTATGACAAGGCGCGAGCCGCAGCACTCGCCGATTATTACCGCTACGCCCGGGACAACGAACTCTATCTCACCTACGTCATCATCAATCCACAGGCCGACCGCTCGAAGTCCGCGGGTGAGCAGCAAGACCGCTTCCTCACCGCCGGCGTCGTCGACCAGGACGCAGCAGGCCTGACAATCCGCGGCGCCAAGATGCTGGCGACCGGCGGCATCATGGCAAACGAGGTGTTCGTCACCTGCATCCAGCCGCTGCGGGAGGGCGACGAGCCCTATGCTGTGTCCTTTGCCGTGCCGATGAATGCCGGGGGGCTAAAGATCCTGTCGCGCAAATCCTACGAGGAGAGCGCCGCCAGTGTCTTCGATAATCCACTCGCCAGCCGCTTCGACGAGAACGATGCCGTGCTCTACTTCGACAATGTGAAAGTTCCCTGGGAGCGCGTCTTTATCAACGGGGACATCGCCATGTGCCAACGGCAGTTCCATGCCACGCCGGCGCATGTCTTCCAGAACTACCAGGCGCAGATCCGCCTGATGGTGAAGATGCGCTTCCTTGTTGGCATCGCCCGGCGCATCGCCGAGACCAACGGCGTCATCAACTTTCCGCAGGTGCGCGAGACGCTGGGAGTCCTGGCAGCGCAGAACACCATGGTCGACGCGTTAGTATACGCCATGGAGGTGAAGGGCCGCATGCTTGGCGCCTATTTCGTACCCGATGCGCATACGCTCTATTCGGCTCAGGTGCTGACACAGCAACTCTATGCCGAGGTGATCCTCGCCTTGCGCGACTTGGCGGGCGGCGGACTGATCATGCTGCCGTCTTCCGTCCAGGATTTCGCCGATCCGGAGCTGTGCAGTCTGATTGAAAAGACACAGCAATCGCCGGTCACTTCGTCGAAGGGCCGGGTAAAGTTCTTCAAGCTGGCCTGGGATGCGATCGGCTCAGAGTTCGCCTCACGCCACACGCAATACGAGATGTTCTATGCCGGCGCCACCTTCGTGACAAAGGGGCACAGCTTCCGCACCTTCGACTGGGACCGCTGCACGCAGCTCGTCGACCACATGCTTGACAGCTATTCGCTGGACGACGAGGTCGGCCGTGCCGCTCCGGTTGCCGCTTGAGGTTTGCCATGCCGATCCGAAAGGAACACAAGGAATTTCACACGATCGACATGACCGGGGAGGGCTGGCATTCGCCGCCTGGTTACCCGCCCGGCATCGAGCAGAAGATTCTTGCCGGCCGGCTCGACGAGGCAGGCAAGACCGGGAACCGCACGCGGCTGCTGCGGTTTGCGCCGGGTGCCTATACGACGGTGCAGTTCGTGCATGAGTACTGGGAAGAGGTCTATCTGTTATCGGGAGTCCTCATCGTCGGCGGATGCTCGGTCGAAGAGCCGTCGCTGAGCTTTGCCCCGAACACCTACGCCTGCCGGCCGCCTGGCGTCTATCACGGTCCCTTCCGGTCGCATACCGGGTGCCTGTTGCTCGAGCTTCACTACTACGAGACTTGATTTTTTTCGAATGATGTTCCGCTCCCAAGCGCCTGCGGACTCTCTCGCTTTAGTGCGCCACCGAGTCATAAAACGTCTGGCAACAGTGCGTCTCTGACGTTCAGAATGTCTGTTGCGGGTCAGTTCACGTCGATGCATGGGGGCGCCTGAATGTCCGCTTCTCACATTCCAGGCCTCGAAGCCGCAAGTCCGCTTCCGGCCCAATCTGGTCATCCGATGTGGGCCTTAGCGATCTTTCCGAGCCGTGAGAGTAGCGCGCCGTTTAATTAGCCACAATGTCAACATGACTGACCCGCCGGGTTGCGCATACGCAGAATCGATTTTGATGGCAGCTTTGCGCCGCATTTCGGCCGTAGAAACCAGCATCGCCCTTTCCTGAAAGCAGATGAGGTGGATGGCTCCCGCTCCCGGCATCACAGTGCCACAGTGGGTTTGCTGTCAGGCAACCCGAGCTAAGGAGCCATCCGCCATGCAGATTACCACCGTGGGCCTTGATCTGGCCAAGCGCATTTTTCAAGTTCACGCCGTCGACGCGTCTGGAGACGTTG
>NZ_JBJACT010000057.1:0-20537 GCF_044778005.1 Mesorhizobium sp. IMUNJ 23033 | reverse complement strand
ACGAGGGGGGAGATTGGATGTCGCGACCGCTTCGCCAATTTTCAGCGTTGCAAGACGAGAGCCGGCGCCGCAACTGCCAAACTCCCCCCTCGTGGGGGAGATGTCCGGCAGGACAGAGGGGGGCGCGAAGGATCACGGCGCTCCCCAATTGGCGGGAAGGTAGCACCTTGGCCAAATCCCGCGTCCAGTTCATCTGCCAGAATTGCGGCTCCGTGCATCAGCGCTGGGCCGGCAAATGCGATGCCTGCGGCGAGTGGAACACGCTCGTCGAGGAAGGCACCGCCGGCGGCATCGGCTCGGGGCCGGCCAACACGCGCAATGCCCGCAAGGGCCGCGCCGTGGTGTTGACCAGCCTGTCCGGCGACATCGAGGATGCGCCGCGCATCGTCTCCGGCATCGGCGAGCTCGACCGCGCCACCGGCGGCGGTTTTGTCCGCGGATCGGCCCTTTTGGTCGGCGGCGATCCCGGTATCGGCAAGTCGACGCTGCTCACTCAGGCGGCGGCGGCGCTGGCGGCAAAGGGCCACCGCATCGTCTATGTCTCGGGCGAAGAGGCGGTCGCCCAGATCAGGCTGCGCGCCCAGCGGCTCGGCGTCGCCGACACGCCGGTCGAACTCGCCGCCGAAACCAATGTCGAGGACATCCTCGCCACCATAGCCGATGGCAAGCGGCCGGATTTGGTGATCCTCGATTCGATCCAGACGCTGTGGACGGACATGGCCGATTCGGCGCCCGGCACCGTCACCCAGGTGCGTGCCGCCGCCCAGGCGATGATCCGCTATGCGAAATCCACAGGTGCTGCGATCGTGCTGGTCGGCCACGTCACCAAGGAAGGCCAGATCGCGGGCCCTCGCGTCGTCGAGCACATGGTCGACGCCGTGCTCTATTTCGAGGGCGAAGGCGGCCATCACTACCGCATCCTGCGCACGGTGAAGAACCGTTTTGGGCCGACCGACGAGATCGGCGTCTTCGAAATGTCGGACAAGGGCCTGCGCGAGGTCGCCAACCCGTCCGAGCTGTTCCTCGGCGAACGCCATGCGAAATCGCCGGGCGCCGCGGTTTTCGCCGGCATGGAAGGCACGCGTCCGGTGCTGGTCGAGATCCAGGCGCTGGTGGCGCCCTCCTCGCTCGGCACGCCGCGCCGCGCCGTCGTCGGTTGGGACGGCGCCCGGCTGTCGATGGTGCTGGCCGTGTTGGAGGCGCATTGCGGCGTGCGCTTCGGCACCCACGATGTCTATCTCAACGTCGCCGGCGGCTACCGGATTTCGGAGCCCGCCGCCGATCTCGCGGTGGCGGCGGCACTGGTTTCGTCGCTCATCGGTCTTGCCCTTCCGGCCGATTGCGTCTATTTCGGCGAAATCAGCCTGTCGGGCGCGGTGAGGCCAGTTGCGCATGCGCAGCAGCGCCTCAAGGAGGCCGAAAAGCTGGGTTTTGGAAGCGCGGTTCTGCCCTTGGGCAGTGAGGAACTTGTTGGTGGTAATGGGGCCGGGGGGATCGGGGCCAGCGCTTTCCAGCCCACCGAGCTTGCCGATCTCGTGGCGCGCATAGCCGGCTCACGGCGCAGCCGCGCCGACGAAGAAGAGTGACGCGGCTCGTCGAGCCGTGAAAAAAAGACAGGGGCGAAAGACATGCCGATTACGCTGCTTGACGGAATTCTCGTCGGCTTCACCCTGGTCTCGGCAATGCTGGCCATGGTTCGCGGCTTCTCCCGCGAGGTGCTGTCCGTGGTTTCCTGGGCAGCGGCGGCGGCGGCGGCCTTCTTCTTCTACAAGCCGGTTCTGCCCTACGTTCAGCCCTATGTCGACAACGACAAGATCGCCATGGCGGCGGCCGCTGCCATCGTCTTCGTCATCGCGCTGATCGTCGTTTCCGTCATCACCATGAAACTCGCCGACTGGATCATCGATTCCAGGATCGGCGCGCTCGACCGCACGCTGGGTTTCCTCTATGGCGCGGCGCGCGGCATCCTGGTGGTCGCGGTGGCGCTTTTGTTCTTCAACTGGCTGGCCGGCGCCAAGGCACCGGCCTGGGTCGCCAACGCCAAGTCGCGGCCGCTGCTGGAACAGATCGGCGCCAAGCTGGAAAGCCTGCTGCCCGAGGATCCGGAAAACGCCATCCTGAAGAAGCTGAACCCGAATCAGCCGGCCGCGCCCGAGGCCGGCACAGAGGCCCCCGCCGCGCCGACAACGGAAGCACCGGCAACCGGCGACGACGCCGATGCCCCGGCGCCCGACGACAGCGGAAGCGATGCGCCGGCCGACAATGCACCGGCCCAGCCCGCCAATCCGGCGCCCGCGGCGCCGGCAAACTGATGCCTGGCTAGAAGAGGGCCGGGCCTGACGATGATGTGAACGCCGCGCGACATGCGTTGCTTTCGACGCGCTATCACCTTATATGGCGATTTTAGCGGAGCTTGAGCCCCACATGGCAGACGCAGACGATTTGCTTTCCGCCGAGGCCGACGACCATTTCCACGACGAATGCGGCGTGTTCGGCATATTCGGCCGGCAGGATGCCGCCGCCATCGTCACGCTCGGTCTGCACGCGTTGCAGCATCGCGGCCAGGAGGCCGCCGGCATCGTCTCCTATGATGGCAGCCAGTTTCATGTCGAACGCCATGTCGGCCTGATCGGCGACACTTTCACCAAGCAGCGCGTCATCGACAGCCTGCAAGGCAACCGCGCCATCGGCCACACCCGCTATGCCACCACCGGCGGCGCCGGCCTGCGCAACATCCAGCCCTTCTTCGCCGAGCTCGCCGATGGCGGTTTTGCCGTCGCCCACAATGGCAATCTGACCAACGCCATGACCGTGCAGCGCGCGCTGCAGAAGCAGGGCGCGATCTTCTCGTCGACCTCCGACACCGAGACGCTCTTGCATCTGGTCGCCACCAGCAAGGAGCGCGATCTCAACTCGCGCTTCATCGACGCGGTGCGCCAGGTCGAAGGCGCCTTCTCGCTGGTGGCGATGACGGCCAAAAAGATGATCGGCTGCCGCGACCCGCTGGGCATCCGCCCGCTGGTGCTCGGCGATCTCGACGGCGCCTGGATCCTGGCTTCCGAAACCTGCGCGCTCGACATCATCGGCGCCCGCTTCGTGCGCGACCTGAAGCCCGGCGAGATGGTCGTCGTCACCGCCAAAGGCATCGAGAGCCTGTTCCCGTTCGAGCCGCAGAAGACCCGCTTCTGCATCTTCGAATATGTCTATTTCGCGCGGCCGGACTCTTCGGTCGAAGGCCGCAACGTCTATGAGGTGCGCAAGCGCATCGGCGCCGAGCTGGCGCAGGAAAGCCCCGTCGACGCCGACATCATCGTGCCGGTGCCGGATTCCGGCACGCCGGCGGCGATCGGCTTTTCCCAGGCCGCAGGCATCCCCTTCGAGCTCGGCATCATCCGCAACCACTATGTCGGCCGCACCTTCATCCAGCCCGGCGATTCGATCCGCCACATGGGCGTCAAGCTGAAGCACAACGCCAACCGCCGCATGATCGAGGGCAAGCGCGTGGTGCTGGTCGACGACAGCATCGTGCGCGGCACCACCAGCCAGAAGATCGTGCAGATGGTGCGCGATGCCGGCGCCAAGGAGGTGCATATGCGCATCGCCTCGCCGCCGACCAGCGCCTCCTGCTTCTACGGCGTCGACACGCCGGAGAAGTCGAAGCTGCTCGCCTCGCGCATGTCCATCGAGGAGATGGCCGAGTTCATCCGTGTCGATTCGCTCGGCTTCCTGTCGATCGACGGCCTCTACCGCGCCGTCGGCGAGGCCGGCCGCGACAATGAGCAGCCGCAATTCTGCGACGCCTGCTTCACCGGCCAGTACCCGACCCGCCTGCTCGACTTCGAAGGCCACGACAATGTGCGCACGCTGTCGCTGCTGGCGACGAGCGGGGCGTAGGGTTGCCGGTCTATCATTTGGTTTCGCCAGTTTACCCCCCTCTGTCCTGCCGGATATCTCCCCCTCAAGGGGGGAGATCGGCTGAACTGTCGGCTTTCGCAAATCACCAGGGCCGCAGAACGAGAGCCAGGTTCGGCGAAGTCCAATCTCCCCCCTTGAGGGGGAGATGCCCGGCAGGGCAGAGGGGGGTGTTTCACGCCGACTTGACGGAAACTCTCGCATGACCCTCGACCTCTCCGGCCGCACCGCGGTCGTTACCGGCGCCTCGCGCGGCATCGGCTATTTCATCGCCAAGGAACTTGCCGCCGCCGGCGCGCATGTCATTGCGGTGGCGCGGACTGTCGGCGGGCTGGAGGAGCTTGACGACCAGATCAAGGCCGAACGCGCCAAAACCGGCAAGGGCGAAGCGACACTGGTGCCGCTCGACCTCGCCGACATGGCCGGCATCGACCGGCTGGGCGGCGCCATCCATGAGCGCTGGGGCAAGCTCGACATCCTCGTCGCCAATGCCGGCGTGCTCGGCGTGATCTCGCCGATCGGCCATGTCGAGGCAAAAACCTTCGAGAAGGTGATGACCATCAACGTCACCTCGACCTGGCGGCTGATCCGCTCGGTCGACCCACTACTTCGGCTCTCCGACGCCGGCCGCGCCATCATCCTGTCTTCCAACGCGGCGCACTCGGCGCGCGCCTTCTGGGCGCCCTACGCGGCCTCGAAGGCGGCGGTCGAGACGATGATGCGCTCCTGGGCGCATGAGACGCAAAGCCTGCCGCTCAGGGTCAATGCCGCCGATCCCGGTGCCACCCGCACCGCGATGCGGGCACAGGCCGTTCCCGGCGAGGATCCGGAGACACTGCCGCATCCCTCGGAGATCGCAAAACGCATCGTGCCGTTGGCGAGCCCGGACCTGAAAGAGACCGGGCTGATCTTTCAGGCCAAGCACAACCGCTTTGTCGCCTACCGGCAGCCGGAATAAACAGGCATTTCAGGCGGAAGAATTCCGCGCTCGGCGACGTTCTTCGAATGTAGAACATTCGAAACCCGAAGAACGGAGGACCACCATGCGCAGATTGCTTCTCGCCACCGCCGCCACCTTCCTTGCAGCAGCTGGCGTCGCCTATTCACAAGGCGCGACGATGAGTTTCTTCGTCACCAGCGTCGGCTCCGGCAAGGGCGCCGACCTTGGCGGCATCAAGGGCGCCGATGCGCATTGCGCCTCGCTGGCCGAGGCCGCCGGGGTCACCGGCAAGACCTGGGCTGCCTATCTCTCGACCAGCGATGCCGATGCGCGCGACCGCATCGGCAAGGGGCCTTGGGTCAACGCCAAGGGCGTCAAGATCGCCGACGATGTCGCCTCGCTGCACGGCGACGCCAACGCCATCACCAAGGAGACGGCGCTCAATGAAAAAGGCGAAGTGGTCAACGGCCGCGGCGACAAGCCGAACCGGCACGATGTGCTGACCGGCTCTCAGCCAGACGGCACCAAGATCGCCGACCAGACCTGCGGCGACTGGACGATGAGCGGCGCGGAAGGGGTGGCGATGGTCGGCCATCACGACCGCACCGGGCTTGACGATTCGGCGGCGGCCAAGTCGTGGAATTCCTCGCATGCCTCGCGCGGCGGCTGCAGCCAGGAGGCGCTGCAGGGCACCGGCGGCGACGGCCTGTTCTACTGCTTTGCCGCGAACTGAGCGGCTCTCGCGACGGGCTGACATCACGCGGCTGTGATGCCAGGGCGGGGCGACGCGCACGACGCGCGCTTCCGCCACCCGGTCTGAGTTGCTAGGGTCGCGGCGACTCCCACAACAGCAAAGCGAGGAATTCCCATGGCTGCTCCCAGCGTCGCACTTGTTTGGTATCTGGTGATCGCCGGCCCGCAGGGCGGCATGGTGGTGCTGCCCAGCACCTTCGACACGCGAGACCAGTGCACCAACGCCATCACCGAATACCAGAAGCAGCCGACGCCGGCCGGCTGGGCGGTGAACTGCGTGCCGAGCGCCTCGCCGTTCACCGACGAGGGCGACGCGGAGGAGCCGGCGGCGCAGTAGGGAGAGCAAAATCTCCCCCTCGAGGGGGAGATGGCCGGAGGACAGAGGGGGCGCGAAGGATCGCCTACCTTCGTCTAACCTACATTAGATCGCGCACCGATTTAAGTCTGCAATCGCAATTGCAATTGCTGAGACGCTGGCGGGACAGCGCCCCCCTCTGCCTTGCCAGGCATCTCCCCCACAAGGGGGGAGATCTGCAGCTTCAACGCCGCGCGCTCACCGTCATCTCCGGCTTGTTGCTGATCGTCTGGAACACCACGCAATAGCGTTCGGTCAGCTTCAGCAGCGCATCGATGCGCTCCTGCGGTTCATCCGTGTCGAGACTGAAATTGAGCCGGATGGCGCGGAAGCCGACCGGCGCATCCTTGGCCACGCCAAGCGTGCCGCGAAAGTCGAGGTCGCCTTCGGCCTCGACGGTCGCGGCGCCAAGCCTGAATTCGAGTGCGGTGGCCACCGCCTTCAGCGTCACGCCGGCGCAAGCCACCAGCGCCTCGAGCAACATGTCCCCGGAGCACAGTTCGAGCCCGGAACCGCCGGTGGCCGGGTGCAGGCCGGCAATGGCCAACGCCCTGCCCGTCTCCACCTTGCAGGCGATCGACTGGTCGTCGATCGAACCCTTGGCCCGAAGTGTGATCAGCGCCCGCGAGGCATCGTCGCGATAGACTTCCTTCAAAGGCGCCTGCATGGCCTTGAGCGCGGTGGCGTCCATTTGCAATCCTTTCGAGTCCTTCGCGCTTTGATAGCACTGATATGCTGGCGGGACAGCGCCCCCCTCTGTCCTGCCGGACATCTCCCCCTCAAGGGGGGAGATCGCAGCTTCGCCCACGACATCCGCACTTCGAGGTTAGCGATTGTCGAAAGCCGACGCGACGTCCAATCTCCCCCCTTGAGGGGGAGATGTCCGGCAGGACAGAGGGGGGCGCGAAGGAACGCGGCGGTAGCAGATGTTCAACCGCACAAGCCATTTCCTTTGACTTCGATAGCCCCGACCATACCTATGCGAAAGTCGTTCTCGCGGAGATGTCATGCGTTCCAAGCTGAAACTCGTCCCCCTCATCCTGCTGCTTCTTGCCGCCTTCGCGCAGCCTGTCCTTGCTGAAACAGCGGAGCGGCCGGCGCCTACAGGCGGCGTCCTGTCGCTGCTGCCATCGCCGCAGACGACCAGCCATTCGATCACCATCGCCGGGCGCAAGCTGGACTATCAGTCGAAGGCCGGCACGCTGTCGCTGCTTTCCGGCAAGGGCGACGTCACGGCGGAGATCTTCTATGTCGCCTACACGCTGCAGCCGCCGGATAACGCAGCGAAGCAGCCGCAGCGGCCCATCACCTTCGTGTTCAACGGCGGCCCGGGAGCGGCGTCCGCCTATCTGCATCTTGGCGCGCTCGGCCCACGCGTCATCGCGACCGGTACCAACGGGGAGTTCCTGCCCTCGCCGCAAAGACTCATCGACAATCCGGACAGCTGGCTCGACATGAGCGACCTCGTCTTCGTGGATCCGGTCGGCACCGGATACAGCCGCGAGGCACCCGGCCAGGACACGCACGACTTCTGGGGCGTCAACCAGGATGCCAGTTCGATCGGCGCTTTCATCCGGCTCTTTCTTGCCCAGAACGGCCGCACCGGATCGCCGCTCTTCCTCGCCGGGGAAAGCTATGGCGGGTTCCGCGCGGCACTGCTCGCCAGGACCCTGCAGGAGGATATCGGCATCAGCCCGAGCGGCATCGTGCTGATCTCGCCGGCGCTGGAGTTCATGCTGGTGCAGCCGGACGAATTCGAGCCGCTGCATTGGGCGCTCGAATTGCCATCGCTGGCGGCGGTTCGCCTGCGCACCGAAGGCGTCAGCGGCGATGCGCTGCGCGAGAAGCTCGCAGAAGTCGAGCACTATGCCATGGGCGACTATCTTACGGCTTTGGCCAGCGGGCTGGAGCAAGGCGGCCGGCTGGCGAGCCAGCGCGTGGCGGAGATAACCGGACTGCCGCTCGACCTCGTCCAGCGGAATTTCGCGCGTATTCCGACCGGCCTGTTCGCAAGGGAATTTGCCCGCGCCAGCGGCAAGGTCCTCAGCCCCTATGACGGCACAATCGCGACGGCCGATATCGCGCCCGAAAGCGCTCGCATCGCCGGCCCGGACCCGGTGCTCGACCGCAGCGTGCCGGTGCTGACCTCGGCCTTCGTCGCCTATGCCCGCGACGAGCTGAACTTTCGCACCGATGTCAGCTACCGGTTGCTCAACGGCGAGATCAGCCACAATTGGGACTATGGCACCAGCGCCTCGCGGCAAGGCTATGTCGGCGTGATGGACGATCTGCAGCGGGCGCGCTCGCTGAACCCGGCGCTCGGCGTCGTCATCGTCAACGGCTACACGGACCTGGTCACGCCCTATCTCGCCTCGCGCTACCTGGTGAACCAGATCCCGTCGCTCGCCAATGCCAAACCGATCCGCCTCGATGTCATCGAGGGCGGGCACATGATGTATTTCAAGCCTGACGGACGGCGTGCGCTGAAGGAGGCCGCTTCGGAGCTCTACCAGGCGACGCAGTGAGCGGCGTGGCCGCGCGGCTCGCCAGTAACCGCTGCCCCAACGCAAGGCCGGCGCTGGCGTAGCGCCGCGCTGGGTCTCGCCCGTATAGCCTGCAGTGTGGAGCTTGATTGGGCAGGCTTCCTTCTCGACAGCCGCGGGACCCGTCGCATGGCCGATATCGCCATTCTGGAAACCCGCGAAAGGGTGCTTGCAGGCATCCTGTTCACCGGTGGCGCCTATTTCCTGTTTTCGACGCAGGACGCTGCGATCAAGCTGCTCGTCGTCGGCATTAGCGTCTGGCAGATCATGTTCTTCCGCAGCATCACCGTGCTCGCCGGCTGCGCGGTGATCGGCGGGCGGCGCGTGTTCGCCGATACCGCGCGCTCGCCCATCGCCAGGCCGATGCTGGTGCGTAGCGCGTTCACGCTTGCTGCCTGGCTTTGCTACTACAATGCCGCTCGCACTCTTCAGCTGGCCGAACTGACCACCGTCTATTACGCGGCGCCGATTATCGTCACCGTGCTGTCGGTGTTCATGCTCGGCGAGAAGGTACCGCTGCTGCGCTGGCTGGCGGTGCTGATCGGCTTTGCCGGCGTGTTCGTGGCCTGCGACCCCACCCATCTCGGCCTGTCCATGCCGATCCTTCTGGTGCTGGCCGCCGCGCTGCTGTGGGGCATCGCCGTGGTGCTGCTGCGCAAGACCGCCATGCAGGAGCGAACGATGATCCAGCTCATCCTCAACAATTTCTACTTCCTGGTTTTTTCGGCGGTGCCGGCGCTCATCTTGTGGCAGATTCCGGATGGCGCCCAGTTGCTGCTCCTCATCAGCGTCGGCGCGCTCGGCGGCGTCGCGCAGTACCTGCTGTTCGAAGGCATGAAGCGGGCGCCGGTGTCGATCGTGGCGCCGTTCGAATACACGTCGCTGGTCTGGGCCTTCGCGCTCGGATTCGCCATCTGGGGCGACGTGCCGCGCCGCGAAGTGTTTTTGGGGGCCGCGCTGATCATCGGTGCCGGCCTGCTGATCGTCGGCAACGAGCATTTCCGCAAGCGGCTGTAGGATATGACACTGAGATGTGGACAACGGATCGCTGCTGACAGGATGGTGTCAGGACGCGACGGAGTAGTCTCCTGAAATGACAGAGGCTCTGAGCATGCCACCCACCGACACCGCCGCCGAGCGAACGCTCGGCATCATGCTGGTTTCGGCATCGGCGGCCTTCTTCGCGCTGACCGGGGTTCTCACCAAATCGATCCATGCCGACCCGCTGACCATCACCTGCTGGCGTGGCTTTGTCGGCTCGATCCTGATCACCGTTTATGTGCTGTGGCGGCGCCGTCGCGCGGGCGGGCGCGAAAGCCTGCGGCTCGGCTGGCGCGGGTGGCTGCTGGCGGTCGAAGGGGCGCTCGCCAGCATCGCCTTCATCGCCGCCTTCAAATTCACCTATGTCGCCAATGTCGCCATCATCTATGCCACGGCGCCTTTCATCACCGCGCTGCTTGCCTTCATCCTGGTGCGCGAGCCGTTCCGCATGCAAACGCTGGCCGCCGCCGCGGTGTCGCTGTGCGGCGTGGCGATCATGGTCGGGTCCGGCTTCGGCACCGGCCATCTTCTGGGCGACGGGCTAGCGCTGCTGATGACCGCCGGCAGCGCGCTCTACATGATCATGGTGCGCGCCTTCCGCGACACGCCGGTGGTCTGGGCGGGTGCTGTGTCGGCATTCCTTCTGTTCCTGCTCGGCTGGTTCGTCACCGATCCACTGGCCGTTTCGGCGCGGGATGCCGTGCTGCTCGCCACGTTCGGCGCCTCTTTCGCGATGGCCTCGATCCTGTGGACGGAAGGCTCGCGGCTGATCCCGGCGCCCGAATCCGGCCTGCTCGGTTCGGCCGAGGTGCCGTTCGCGATCGTGTTCGCCTTCCTGTTCCTGGCCGAGATCCCGCCGGCCGCCAGCATGATCGGCGGTGCCATCGTGCTTGCCGCGGTGTTTGCCCATGCCGGCCGCGATTGGCTGGTGGCCAGACGGAGCGGAGCCGACGGCTAAAATATTTTCGCAGTCACGGAACCATCATCCGACTCGGGCATTGTTGCTGCGACGGGTCACCCCCCAAGTCCCCCCAAACCCCTCGACCCGTCCTACTTAAAGCCGATCGTAAGGTCGGCTTTTTCTTTGGATCAACCTGTACTGCCTGTCAGAGCGAGGTTGCCGCTCAGCAGCGCCGCCAGATCCCGCGCCGGCAGATCGGCCCCCTGGCGAAGCCGGATGGCGAATTCAGCCGACGGAACCGGCGGCAGGCCAAGGGCGCGCGGCGCTTCGACAATACCGTAATGGGCAAAGCGCGCGGTACGCAAGGTCAGCGCGATGCCGGCATTGACCGCCGTGCGCAGGCCGGCAAGGCTGGCGCTGCCGGCGGCTATGCGGTAGCGGCGGCCGACGGCATCGAGCGCCGCAAGGGCCGCTTCGCGAAAGCCGCAATGCGGGTCGAGCAGCGCCAGGGGTATCTCTTCTTCCCGCGCGGCCAGCCCCTCTTGCGAGCAGAGCCAGAGCATCGGCTCGCGGAGCAGGCCGACCTCGTCCGGCGCCTGGGCCTGGCGCATGGTGATCGCCAGATCGAGCAGACCGGACTGCAGCGCTTGCGTGAGCTCGGCGGAGCGGCCGACGCGCAGTTCAATCCTGACCCGCGAATGGCTGGCGGCGAAGGCGCGCAGCAGTTCCGGCAGGCCGCTGTCGGCAAAATCCTGCGTGGTACCGATGGCGACGCGGCCATCGGCGCGCGCGCCCCTCAGCGCCAGCCATGCTTCGGTGTGGACGGCGAGAATGCGCCTGGCATGGCCGACCAGATCCTCGCCGGCCGGCGTCAGGCCGCGCCCCCGCCCCTGCGCGAGAAGCAGCGGCTCGCCGACGATCTCCTCCAGCCGCTGCATCTGCGCCGTCACAGCGGAGGGCGAGCGGCCGACCACCGACGCCGCCTGCGCCAACGAACCGCCGTCGACGAAGGCGAGGAAGGTTTTGAGAAGGTCTGGATCGAGTGTCTGCATAATTCGATTTTATCGAATCGTAACTTGAAAACAATTCGATTTTTCTGATTCGTTGATCGTGACATGGTTCTCCAACGGCGAACAGACGCCGCAGCAACCCGAGGAGAAAACAATGCCGATCATCACTATCAGCGTCACCGGCAAGCCCGACGCCAAACTGTCCGCGGCAATCGCCAAGGAGGTCACCGAACTGACGGCCACGCATCTGCGCAAGGATCCGACCATCACCGCGGTCGCGATCAACTATCTCGATCCGCAGCACTGGTTCGCCGGCGGCAAGTCGCTGGCCGAGCAAGGCTCCAACACCTTCTGGCTCGACATCAAGGTGGTCGACGGCACCAACACCAACCTCGATCTGGAGGCTTATCTCCGGGCGGTGTTCGCCGCCTTCGGTCGCTTGCTGGGTCATGTGCACGAGGAAAGCTACGCCTTCGTGCACGAAGTGCCGGCGGCGGCTTACGGCTATGGCGGCAAGACGCAGGAGTTTCGTTTCATCAGCGGGAGGTTGAAAGCGGCCTAGCACCTCTTCACCTTCTCCCCTTGTGGGAGAAGGTGGATCGGCGCGCAGCGCCGAGACGGATGAGGGGTGCTGAAGAAACGCCGCGTTAAAAAGTAAAATGATTTCAGGTGCTTATATCTTTGACGTTGCGATCCTTCCAACACCCTCATCCGACCGAGCTTCGCTCGGCCACCTTCTCCCACAAGGGGAGAAGGTCGGAGGGCACTCAGTCCACATTGACGCCGCCCCCACTTCCGCTAGGCTCTGCCCTCGAAGCGGCCGCCAAAGAGCCGCGGCATGGAGGACGTTGGGAGAGACGCGGCATGATCCTGACACTGGCGCTGCTTGCGGGTCTCGTAGTGGCCTGGCTGCTGATCGGCGTGGTCGAGAAATTCCGCCTTGGCCTGCGTTTTACCCAGGCGTTGCTCTACGTGCCGTTCAAGCTCGCCTACCGGATCGCCGACGAGCGTATCAGGATCGCCCGCAATGCGCCGGCGCCGGTGATCTATGTGGTCTCGCACCAGTCGCGCTTCGAGCCGGCGCTGATGCTGTCGCTGCTGCCGGACGACACGCTGCATATCCTCGACGATGCCTCGGCCAGATCGCCCTGGCTGGAGCCGTGGCGCGAGCTTGGCCGCAGCATCGCCTTCAATGCCGAACATGTTTTCGTCAGCCGCCGGCTGGTGCGGGTGCTGAAGGGCAAGGGGCGCTTGGCCGTCTATCTGCCCGAAGCGGTCGAGCCCGACGTCAAGGCGTTCCGGCTGTTTCGCGCCATCACCCGCATCGCCATGCAGGCCGATGCCAGGATCGTGCCGATCTTCGTCTCCGGCGCGCGCGATCTGCCGGTGTCGCTGACGCCAGCGGACAGGGCGCCGCGCCACTGGTTTCCGCGGCTGTCGATCAGCGTGCTGGAGCCGATGACCATTGCCGAGCTTGTGGCGCGCAACCCCGACCAGGCCTCGAACACCAACGCGCTGTTCGACCGTGTCGCCGAGGCGCGGCTGTTCGGCAGCAATCTCGATCGCGGCCTGTTCCTGGCGATGCGCGACGCCGCTGACCGTGTCGGCGCCTCGCATCCGATCATCGAGGACGTCATCTCGGGCGCGATGAGCTACCGCAAAATGTTCATCGGCGCGCGCGTGCTTGGCCGCCGCTTCGAAGCGGTGACGGCGCCGGGCGAAGCAGTCGGGCTGCTTTTGCCCAATGCCAATGGCGTGGTGCTGTCCTTAGTCGGTCTTTTGTCGGCCGGCCGGGTGGCGGCGATGATCAACTACACTGCCGGGCCGGCCAGCGTGACCGCCGCCGTGCGCACCGCCGTTATCCGCACTGTCGTCTCCTCCCGCGCCTTCATCGAGAAAGCCGGCATCGCCGACATCGTCGAAGCGGTCGAGGCGGGCGGCGCCAGGATGCTGTGGTTGGAGGACGTGCGCGAGAGCGTGACGGCGCTGGACAAGCTGGCCGCAGCAGTGCTGTGGCGCTTTCCCCTGCAACCGCAGGATGCGACCAAGCCGGCGGTGATCCTGTTCACCTCAGGCTCGGAAGGCACGCCGAAAGCCGTAGTGCTGTCGCACCGCAACCTCTACGCCAACGCCATGCAAGCCGAAGCCCGCATCACCATCTCGCCGGCCGACATCCTGCTCAACGTGCTGCCGGTGTTCCACTCCTTCGGGCTGACGGGCGGCACCATCCTGCCTTTGGTCACCGGGGTGAAACTGTTCCTCTACCCCTCGCCACTGCACTACAAGATCATCCCCGAGATCGCCCGCAAGGTGAAGCCGACCATCATGTTCGGCACCGACACCTTCCTCGCCAATTATGCGCGCACCGCCAAGGACGGCGATTTCTCCAGCCTGCGCTTCGTCGTCGCCGGCGCCGAGGCGGTGAAGCCGGAAACGCGGCGCGTCTACCGCGAACGCTTCCAGGCGGCAATCATCGAAGGTTTTGGCCTGACAGAGGCAGCTCCCGTGGTTGCCGTCAACACCGCCATCCATGGACGCGACGGCACGGTCGGGCGGCTGCTGCCGGCGATACGCATGAAGCTCGAGCCGGTCGAGGGCATCGACGATGCCGGCCGTCTCTGGCTCGACGGGCCGAACCTGATGATGGGCTACATGACCGCCGACCGGCCGGGTGAACTGCAGCCGCTGGACGGCTGGCACGACACCGGCGACATCGTCTCGGTCGACCGCGATGGCTTCATCACCATTCGCGGCCGCGCCAAGCGCTTCGCCAAGATCGCCGGCGAGATGGTGTCGCTGGGCGCCGTCGAGATGCTGGTACAGTCGCTATGGCCGGAGGAGCGCCATGCGGCAGTGGCGGTGCCGGACAAACGGCGCGGCGAGCGCATCGTGCTGGTCACCACCGCCGACGACGCCGATCCAGAGGAACTGCGCAAGTTCGGCAAGCAGGCGGGCGCGGCCGAGCTGATGGTGCCCAACGACATCGTCAAGGTCGAGGAGATCCCGGTGCTGGGCTCGGGCAAGACCGACTATGTCTCGACCCGCAGGCTGGTGATCGAGCGGCTGGGGCTGAGCGCCGCGGCGTGAGGCCGATCAACGGCTTCGCCAGTACCCCTTAACCGATATCGGAAGGCGGAACCTTCTCGCCCTCAAGCTTGGCGCGCCTCGAATAGGCGCGCACGCTGAACGGCAGGAAGGCAAGGTAGCCGGCGACCGAAGCGGTCAGCGTGTACCAGGGATAGGTCATCAGCAGCAGGACGTAGAGCACGACGGCAAGGATGACCGGCAGCACCTTGTCGCCCGGCACCTTGACGCTCTTGCCGGAATAGACCGGCAGCCGGCTGACCAGCAGGAAGGCGACGAGGACGGTGAAGCCGGTGGCAATGAAAGCGACAGAGCGGCTGGGCTCGATGCCGAGCCTGAGAAAGGACAGATAGAGCGGCAGCATGACCAGCACCGCGCCCGCCGGCGCCGGCACGCCGACGAAATACTCGGTCTGCCAGATCGGCCGGTCGGTCTCATCGTCGAGCACGTTGAAGCGGGCAAGCCTCAAGCCGCAGGCAATGGTGAACAGAAGTGCGGCGATCCAGCCGAACGAACCGGCGCGGTCGAGCATGAAGGCGTAGAGGACGAGCGCCGGTGCTACGCCGAAATTGACGATATCGGCCAGCGAATCCATCTGCGCGCCGAATTTCGATGTCGCCTTCAGCATGCGCGCCAGGCGACCGTCGATGCCGTCGAGGAAGGCGGCAAGCAGCACCATCACCACCGCCGGCTCGAAGCGGCCTTCGAAGCCGAAGCGGATGCCGGACAGGCCGGCGCAGATGGCAAGCACGGTGACCAGATTGGGCAGCACCATGCGCATCGGGATCTCACGGATGCGCGGACCGCCGCTGCCATGCGCCTCGAACTTCTTGAAGGGCGCGCCCACCGCTTACGAAATCCTGACGAGCGGCGTCGCGGCAGCGCCGCCGAATTCGGCCAATACGGTTTCGCCGCCGACCGCCGTCTGGCCGACGGCGACGCGCGGCGTCGCGGCAACCGGCAGGAAGACGTCGACGCGCGAGCCGAAGCGGATCAGCCCAAAGCGCTCGCCGATGGCGATCGAGCCACCGGTCTCGGCCCAGCAGACGATGCGCCGCGCCACCAGGCCGGCGATCTGCACCGCGGCGACCGTGCCGTTGGGGCTGTCGATGACGACGCCGTTGCGCTCGTTCTCGGTGCTCGCCTTGTCCAGCTCGGCGTTGAGGAATTTTCCGGGCCGATGCTCGATTTTTGTGATGCGGCCGCGCACCGGAGCGCGGTTCACATGGCAGGAAAACACGTTCATGAACACCGAGATGCGGGTCATCTCACTGGTGCCGAGGCCAAGCTCGCGCGGCGGAACGGCCGGGCCGACCGCCGAGATGATGCCGTCGGCCGGGCTCACCACCAGCCGGTCGTCGACCGGCGTGACACGCTCGGGATCGCGGAAGAAATAGACGCACCAGGCGGTCAGGATCAGGCCGATCCAGAACAGGATGGAGGAGAAATAGCCGAGGAAAAGCGTGCCCGCGCCAAAGGCGGCGATGAACGGATAGCCTTCGCGATGGATCGGAACGAACGCATTCTTGACCGTGTCGACGAGGCTCATGGGATGGGGGCAGCCCTTGTTTCAGGTCCGGCCTCAATAGCCGAAAGCCCCCGCCGTCGCAACGCAACAATGGGGGAGGCGGCCGTAGGTAGGCCCCGCCAGCCTCGAGCCGCGCGCCCCTAGCAGAAAAGACCATCGCTATTGTCGGGGCGAGCCAGGCTCGCCCGTCCTTGGGAGGCAGCGTTCCTTCTAATCAAACCTTGGAGCCCGTGATGCCGTCACAGAAATCAGCAGCCAACAAACCGCGTATCGTGATGAATGGCCTCGCCTTCGGCGAGTCGCCGCGCTGGCATGACGGACGCCTCTGGCTCTGCAACTGGGGCACCGGCGAGATCATCGCCGTCGATGCCGAGGGCAACAGCGAGGTCGTGCTCACCGTGCCGGCCGCCCTGCCCTATTCGATCGACTGGCTGCCGGACGGGCGGCTGCTCGTCGTCTCCGGTCGTGAAGGCCTGCTGCTGCGGCGGGAGCCGGACGGAACGCTCGTCACGCACGCCGACCTCAGGCCGCTGTCGAAGAGCCCGTGGAACGAGATCGTCGTCGACGGGCGCGGCAACATCTATGTCAATGGCGGCGGGCCGGCGCCTGCTCCGGGCGAGCATTTCGGGCCGGGTACCATCGTGCTGATCACGCCGGATGGCACGATCCGCCAGGTGGCCGAGAACATCGCCTTCGCCAACGGCATGGCGGTGACACCTGACAACAAGACGCTGATCGTCGCCGAATCGCACGCCAACCGGTTGACTGCCTTCGACATCGGCGGCGATGGCGGGCTTGCCAACAGGCGGGTTTGGGCCGATCTCGGCAACGGCTTTCCCGACGGCATCTCACTCGATGCCGAGGGTGCCGTCTGGTATGCCGACGTGCCCAACCGGCATTGCGTGCGGGTGCGCGAGGGCGGCGAGGTGCTGCAAACCATTGTCGTCGACCGTGGCTGCTTTGCCTGCATGCTGGGCGGGCCGGACGGCAAGACGCTGTTCATCGTCGCCGCCGAATGGCGCGGCTTCGAACACATGATAAGCGACGCCCGCACCGGCCAGGTGCTCAGCGTCGAGGCGCCGGCACCCGGGGCGGGCTGGCCTTCCTACATTTCAGGCAGGCGCTGATAGTTGGCGATATCGGCCCTGACGCCAAGGCGGGCGATCGTCTCCTGGGGGTTGAAGCCGGCACGCTCATGCGCCGCCTTCACGATCGGCACGACGTTGTCGACGGCCGCCTGGTTTTCCCATTCGACAATGGTGACGAGGTTGAATTCTCCCGGGCCCGAGAATTGCTCAAGCAGGAAATCCTGCACGAAGCCCTGCTGAAGGCGCAGCAATTCATGCGTCGCCCTGACCTTGCGCAGTATCTCCTCGCGGGCGTCGGCCGGGATGACGAACTTGTCGACCCTGAACACGGCTTCATTGCCAAGCTTTTGATTTGTCTCGCTCATTTCAATCCATCTCCGTTCTTGAACGATATGCTGTGCAGGGGTTCGAAGACGGTTTGCAATCTCAAGCTATGTTGAGGTCAAGAAGAAATTTTTTCGACGTTTGCCGGATGGCTCCGGCGGTGACGCGCCAATCTCCCCCCTCGTGGGGGAGATGTCCGGCAGGACAGAGGGGGGCGCGAAGGATCGCATCCTTTCTGAGATTTCAAACAATACTGGCGCTCTGCATTGGGAAGAAACCGCAGAGGCCGGCGGGACAGCGCCCCCCCTCTGCCCTACCGGGCATCTCCCCCACGAGGGGGGAGATCGGCAGCTTCAACATCGCCCTACCCCACCTCGGACGTCCGCCGGCGCACGATGACACCCAGCTCGTCGCTCTCGCGCGCGATGCGCAGCCGCTCCTCGGCTTCGGTGGCCTCGCGCTGGCGGTCCCACATCGAGGCATAGAGGCCGTGCTTGAGCATCAGTGCGGCATGGGTGCCGCGCTCGGCGATCTGGCCGTCCTTGAGCACGATGATCTCGTCGGCTGTGATCACAGTCGACAGCCGGTGGGCAATCACGATGGTGGTGCGGCCCTGGCTGACGAGGTCGAGCGCGGCCTGGATCTCCTGCTCGGTGTGGCTGTCTAGCGCCGAAGTCGCCTCGTCGAGCATCAGGATCGGCGGCGCCTTCAGGATGGTGCGGGCGATCGCCACGCGCTGTTTCTCGCCGCCTGACAGTTTCAGCCCGCGCTCGCCGACCATAGAGCGGTAGCCGTCCGGCAGCCGCTCGATGAACGGTCCGATCTGGGCGAGTTCGGCCGCCTTGCGCACCTCTTCCTCGCTGGCGCCGACGCGACCGTAGCGGATGTTGTAGGCAATGGTGTCGTTGAACAGCACGGTGTCCTGCGGCACCATGCCGATCGCCGCGCGCAGGCTCTCCTGCGTCACGTCCCTGACATCCTGGCCATCGATCAGCACCTGGCCGGACTGGATGTCGTAGAAGCGGAACAGCAGCCGCGAGATGGTCGACTTGCCGGCGCCCGAGGGCCCGACAATGGCGACCGTCTTGCCGGCCGGCACCTCGAAGGAGACGCCCTTCAGGATCTTGCGGTTCGGATCATAGGAGAAATGCACATCGCGGAATTCGACCTTGCCGGCCGGGACGGCGAGCGCCTTCGCATCGGCCTTGTCGACGATCTCCTGCGGTACGTCGAGCAGGTCGAACATCTGCTCGATATCGGTCAGGCCCTGGCGGATTTCGCGGTAGATGAAGCCGATGAAGTTGAGCGGCACCGAGAGCTGCATCAGCATGGCGTTGATGAAGACGAAGTCGCCGACCGATTGCGTGCCGGCCTGCACCTCCAGCGCCGACATGCACATGACGATGACGGTGCCGATGCCGTAGATGACGCCCTGGCCGAAATTCAGCCAGCCGAGCGAGGTCCAGATCCTGGTTGCTGATATCTCATAGCGCGCCATCGAGCGGTCGAAGCGCTCGGCCTCCATGGCTTCGTTGTTGAAATATTTGACGGTCTCGAAATTGAGCAGCGAGTCGATCGCCTTGGTGTTGGCGTCGGTGTCGCTGTCGTTCATGTCGCGGCGGATCGAGATGCGCCAGTCGCTGGCCCTGACCGTGAACCAGACATAGACCGAGACGGTGACCGCCACCACGACCACGTATTTCCAGCCATAAGTGTAGGCGAAGATGGCCGTGGTGAGCGCGAATTCGAGGATGGTCGGCGCCGTGTTCAGCATGATGAAGCGCACGATCGTCTCGATGCCCTTGGTGCCGCGCTCGATGATGCGCGACAGGCCGCCTGTGCGCCGCTCGAGATGGAAGCGCAACGACAGCTGGTGCATGTGGACGAAGGTGCGGAAGGCGAGCTGGCGCACCGCATACTGGCCGACGCGGGCAAACAGCGCGTCGCGCAGCTGATTGAAACCGAGCTGCACCAGCCTGAGCACATTGTAGGCGACGACCAGCATCACCGGCGCCAAGAGAAACGCCGGCAGCGGCGGCGCAGACTTGGCGTCGCCGGCCAGCGCGTCGGTCGCCCATTTGAAGAAATAGGGCCCGGCGACCAGCGTCAGCTTGGCGACGACCAGCAGAAGCGTCGCCCAGGTGACCCGCGCCCTGAGGTCGGCGCGGTCGGCCGGCCACATATAGGGCCATAGATTGCGCAAGGTGCTGAAGGTCGAGGAGTCGGAGACGGTCTTTTCGGCCATTCTTTTTTGCCTTCTTATTTTTAGCCGCCGGAACAGCAGGAATCGACCAGTGCCGCAAGCGACGCCGACACATCGGCGAGCGCGGCGTGGTCGACTTCATAACGCGAGCGCTGGCGGTCGGGCTCGAAGCGCACGAGCCCGGCTTCGACCAGTATCTTCAAATGCTGGGACACGGTGGACTGCGCAAGGTCGAGATGGTCGACCACCTCGCGGCAGCAGCAGGAGCGGCTCGCCGAAAGATGCTTGAGGATCTCGATGCGCGCCGGATGCGAGCGCCGCAAATCGAGCCGCGACAATACGACTGTCAGGGGTGCAGGTGGGTAGCGCGCTTGCCGCGCGGTCTGGTTCAGCCAGGGATTCGGTCATCGTTCATCGGCGATAGACGATGAACGATGATGGGGCAAGCTATCCCGATGGTTAGATCGCCGGAACTGCCAATCTCTCCCCTCGTGGGGGAGATTACTCGCACCCCCGCAGCCTTAATTCGTCTTGGCCGGAGGTGCCGTCATCTGGTCGCCCATTGCCTTGAGGTCGGCGTCCTCGCCTTCCTTCGACTTTTGCGGGACCTTGAACACCTGTCCCGGCCAGATGCGATCGGGATTGCGGATCTGATCCTGATTGGCGAGATAGATGGTCGAATAGCGCACGCCACGGCCATAGACGCGCCGTGAGATCCGCCACAGCGTATCGTTGCGGCGGATGATGACGGCGCTGTCGGCAGGTTCGAGCTTGGGCGCCACCGTCTCGGGCACGGCGGGCGTCGCCGCCGCCACCTCGGCGGGAGCCCCGGCTTCGGGGGCGGGCGTCGTGGCC
>NZ_JBJACT010000056.1:0-21351 GCF_044778005.1 Mesorhizobium sp. IMUNJ 23033 | reverse complement strand
CGGAGCCGGCGCTTCGCGCAGTCGAGATGGCAATCGACATGCAGGACGCCGTTCAGCGCCTGATCGCCGCGTGGCGTCTGCGGGGCCATGCAGTCGGTTTCGGCATAGGGCTCGCGATGGGATGGGCGACGGTCGGCCGAATTGGCTATGAGGCCCGCGTTGACTACACCGCGATCGGCAATGTCGTGAACCTGGCGTCTAGACTGTGTTCGTCGGCCGATGATCGGCAAATCCTTATCGATCATTCCGTGGCGCGTGCGGTGGGTGGGAAGATTCCGGTGGCCGCGCTTGGCATGCGCCGCCTCAAGGGCTTCGACGAGCAAGTACCCGTATACGATGTCGGAACGCGAAGCGCGAGGTCAGATGTCGTGTCCGACCAGAGTGAAATCGGCGTGACAAGTTAGGCTCGGCTGAAAACCAATCTTGGGCATACGGCTGGACCGCATGGCAGCTCGTCACGTCGAGACCGGACCATCGAGATCGTGCAATTGGACAGCAGCTACGGATCAGATCAGGACAAACCCTTTGCCATGCTGAACGTCCGCTCGCTCACATCTCGCACCAGAAGCCGCCAGTCCGCTTTCGGCCCATTTCAGTCATCACGATCGCAGGTCAGGAGGGCTGTTCCTGGTGCAATAGATCGCTTTCAGCGAGAGGCGACTGTCGAAATCTCCGACGGCCAGCAGCTTCGTCAGAAGTTGCAGAGGCGCGAAATGGGCGCTGCGTTGTGGGGCAGGGAAGGGCGCATGTCTTGCCTCGAACAACGCCCTCGCACGACAACGGACTACATTTGCTCTCTACCACCCGTCGCACATGGCCAGAGTGCAACTCGTAAGTCACTAATTCCAAAGGAAATTCAGATCGAAACGTGCTCAAGCCTGATCCAAAATGCCCGTGGAGTATCGAGCGGGATCGTTGTGCATCAACATACGCGTAGAACAATTCTTGTTGTGTTTCAATAGTTTGGCAAAGTTTTAAAATAAACTGGGGTCGCTAACTGGTATATGTGCCGCGTGACCATCAAGGATAAATACCCAATAATCATGGAAGAATTTCTATGATACTCGATTGTCCCGCCTGATCACGGATTCCGTATCGTGAATCGGACCATATCGTATCGTGCGAACATTGAAAGTCAGTCGCAATGACTCGGCTCAACATGCCGAAGCACATTCCTCCAGCGACGAGGATCAAGAGGGTCTGCAAACCACCAGATTGGATTTGTCCCAACGATCGAGCTCGCTGACGGGATAGAGGACCGCTTTGCCGATCTTGATGTAGGATGGACCGACGCGCATCGTTCTCCAGTTCCGCAGTGTACCTTCGCTGACTTGCCCACGGTAGCGGGCAACGACTTCTTCTAGCGTGAGATAGGCGGGGGTTCGACACGAGATCTCCTGAGGACAAGCAAACGTGCCGCAGCCTGTTGCAGAAAAGGGCTCAGGCGATGATGACCGCATTGCGTCAACATCAGACATTTCGCGAGTGAGCAGAACCGCAGTCACCTGAGGCGCTGGATCGCCTTGTCAATGCGAAAGCACCAGGGCGAGCATATCGGCGACCTTGCGCTTCACCTCGGCCGGATTGTTTCAATCGCGCTGAGGACGATCTCTCGCGTCTCAAGGTCCTGTACATTCCGCGTTGAGTAATGCGGAAGCCACATTGGAAGGTCGCGGTCGAGGAGTTCGTCCTCAGCGGCTGCTTGCTCATTCTATCGGCGGATGCGCGCGCCCGTATCCGAATCGAAGAGGAAGACAGCTGAGTCGGCAAATGTGATCCCGATCGGCTCATCCATATCGAAGTGCGCCGACTTGTCGGCCTTGACGGTCACGGTGGCCTCGCCGAGCTGGCATGTGATCAGGGTATGGTCGCCGATGAGCTCCAGCGCATAGACCCGTGCTGCGATCTTTCCGTCCGATGGGCTCGTCACCCGGCAGTCCTCGGGCCGCAGGCCCGAGGTGACCTTTTTCCGGCTTTCGGCGACGTTGGTTGCAAACCGTCCTTCCGGGCAAGCGAAGGTACCCTCGACCAACTCGCCCTGGAGAAGGTTCATGGGCGGTGAACCGATGAAGCCGGCGACGAAAAGGTTCGCCGGATCGTCGTAGATTTTTCGCGGCTCGGCAATCTGCTGCACGACGCCGCGGTTCATGATGGCGACGCGGTGAGCCAGCGTCATGGCCTCGATCTGGTCATGCGTGACGTAAATCGTCGTCACGCCCAGATCGGCCTGCAGGCGCTTCAGCTCCGAACGCATGTGCCCGCGCAGCTTGGCGTCGAGATTGGAGAGCGGCTCGTCCATCAGGAAGACGCTGGGCCGCCTCACCATCGCGCGGGCGAGCGCGATGCGCTGCCGCTGGCCACCGGAGAGCTGTCGGGGATAGCGGTCGAGGAATTCCTCCAGGTGCACCTTCACGGCAGCACCGCGAACGGATGCGTCGCGTTCGGCGCGCGGCACGCCCCGCAGCTTCAGCGGATATGCGATATTCTCCGCAACCGTCATGTGCGGATAGAGCGCGTAGGACTGGAACACCATCGCCACGTCGCGATATTTGGGCAGTACGTGGGTGACGTCGCGCTCGCCGATGAGGATGCGGCCGGAGCTCACCGATTCCAGCCCGGCAACCATGCGCAGCGCCGTCGTCTTGCCGCAGCCCGAAGGGCCGAGCAGCACCAGGAACTCGCCGTCCTGGATCTCCAGGTCGAGCCCCTTGACCACCTCGACCGCGCCGAAGGACTTGTAGATGTCGGAGAGGGTGACCCGCATATCTACTAGCCCTTTACCGCGCCGACCAGCAGCCCGCGCGCGATGTGCTTCTGCAGGACGCTGGAGATGACGACGACCGGGGCGATCATCACGGTGATCAGCACGGACATGTTCCACCATTGCGGCCCGCGGGTCGTGTTCTGTGCCGATACCAGCACCGGCATGGTTTGCGCGTCTGCATTGGAAAGGAAGAGGGCCAGCAGGTACTCGTTCCAGGCAAGGATCAGCACCAGCAGGAAGGTTGCGACTAGTCCAGAACGCACCAGCGGCAGCGCGATAGTGAAGAAAACACGGAACTTGGAGGCTCCGTCAATCTGTGCGCTCTCCTCGAGGTCGAGCGGGATGCCAGCGAAGAAATCGCGCGTCAGCCACACGACGATCGGCAGGTTGATAGCAGTGTAGGTGGCAATCAGGGCCAGCTGGGTGTCCAGCAGGCGCAACTGCTGGAACATCACATAGATCGGCAACACGGCGACAATGGGCGGCATGATGCGGTTCGAGATAATCCAGAATTCGATGTCGTTGTTGCCGACCGCGAGCCTAGTGCGCGCAACGAGCGTGAACAGCGCGATGATGAAGAGCGCCGCCGTCACCGCAACGGCAATCTCCCACTGCACCCCGAAAGTGGCCACTGCCACGATCACTGCGACGAGGAGGATCAAGAAGAGGGCAACGGCGGCAAGCTTCACCTGGAAGCGGATGCGCACGAGCGCGTAGGCCGCCAGCGAGCCGATCAAGACAGCGAGCAGCGTGCTGGCCAGCGCGACGACGACCGAATTCATATAGGGGCGAAGCGTGTGGTTCTGCACGAGCATGAAGTCCCAAGCCTGGAGCGAGGGAGTGAAGTCGACGAAAGGGAGGTAGAAAGGCCCGTTGTCGACCTCCCCAGGCCCCTTGAAGGACGTAATCAGCACCCAGTAGAGCGGCACCAGCACGACCAGCGTCCACAGGAACAGAAGCGCGTAGGTCACGATCCTGGCGACCGGCGCCTGGCTGTCGATCGAGGCCGGCTCGAACAGCCGGCGCGCCAGAGAGCGCTGCTCGGCGCTCATGTTTCGAACCGGCGCGCCGGCCGGACCACGAAGTTGAAGAACGAGACGCATACAATGGTGGAGATGAACAGGAGCATGTAGCCGATCGCGGCAGAGCTGCCGAGGTCTTGGGTGCGCCAGGAAATGAAGGAATGGAGCGTCATCGATTCCGTCGCGAGACCCGGCCCACCGCCGGTCAGTACGTTCGGTAGGTCGATGATTTTGAAAGCCTCGATGAGCCGGATCAGGACGACGGTCGCCGCAATCGGCGCAATCGCCGGCCAGGTGATGTCGCGGAAGATCTGGAAGCCGTTGGCTCCGTCGAGCCGCGCCGCCTCCACTTGATCGCGTGGTTGGTTCTCAACTGCCGCCAGCAAGACGATGAACATGAAAGGCGTCCACTGCCAGGTGTCGCCGACCAGCACCATAAGCCGTGCCGACCACGCCTCTGTTGCCCACGACCACTCGCCGATGCCGAAGGCGCTTACCAGCGGGGCGAACGGCCCCTTTTGCATGTCGGCGAGCATCCGAAACGTATAGGCTATGCCGACCGGGGTGACCATCAGCGGGATGAAGAAGAGGACGCGGAAGAAATTCCGGCCGCGGATCGGCTGGCCGCAGAGAAGTGCGAGGCCCAGCCCCAGTGCGAACTGCACGGCCACACCGACGAACACATAGAGAAGCGTGTTGACCACAGTCCCCGGCACGCCGCCCGACGCGATGGTGGCCAGCGCGAGGACTGCCAGTCCCATCGCCGTCGTCGTCGCCAGAAGGCGGCCAATCATGCCGATAATGGTCTGCCTGCCGCGCAGCAGATAGCGGGCGAGGAGAAAAAGCAGCCCTGCCGCGATCAACGCCAGCAACACCCATTGGACAAAGCTGAAGGTGCCGAACCTGCCGAGCAGGTGATATTGCTGCGAGCCGACTAGCAGCTTCCGGAAGTTCACAAGCCCGATGAATTTCAGCGTGAATCCGCCCGGCGCGAGCGCGAATCGCGAAAGCGCCAAATAAGCCGAGATGATGAGTGGAAAAATCGCGAAGCAGAGAAGCACAATGACGGCCGGCATCACCATGATGCGGCCGGAGTGACCGTCCAGCCATTCGGCCCAGCCGCGACGGTCGGCAGCTTCGAGCGTAGTATCGGCGGTTGCGGTCATTGTGAACCGGGAAAGTGGGGCGGCCATGAGACCCGGCGCGGATCGATGCCACGCCGGGTCAATTGCCTGGCCGCCTACTTGGCGCCAATGGTCGCCTTATAAAGTTGGAGCTGCTCGTCTTTGCCGATCTCGTCGTTCAGCTCATTCCAGCCGTCCTCGACCGCCTTGACGGTCGCTTCCTTGTCGATTTCGCCGGCGAGGAAGCGCGAGACCGCCTCGTCGAGCACGACCTGCTGGTACTTCTGGTTCTGCGGGATGCGCAGGTCGAGTATCATGTTGGGGCTGCTCATGCTGTCGTTGATGGCGCCCAGATACACCTTGGCCTCATCCTCGCTCATGCCGGCGTTCTTCCACAGATCGCTGTAGCTAAGCTGCGAGGTGCGATACGGGTTGAAGCCGGTGCCGCCAACCGTCACGTCGGCATTCGACTGTGCCGGTTGCGTCATGAACGAGAAGTAGGCGTAGGCCGCATCCTTCACCTTCGGATCGGCCGCAGCGTTGATGCCGCCGCCCCAGCCGCCGAACGCGGCGAACGGAGCGTGGTTCACGCCGTCGACGGCGTGCGGGCAGTTCTCGGCCGAACAGGCTTCAAGGTTGCCGGTGTCCCAGTTGAGAACCTCCTTCGAGCCCGGCATGACCGCTGCGCCCCACTTGCCCATAACCTTGGACTGCTTGGGATCGATCGAGATCGTGCCGACATCGCCCCAGTCTAGGTTGAGCGCGCAACGGCCGGACGCAAACAGCGGCCGGGTGTCGCTGACGTCGAGGTTGAGTTCGTCCGGCGGGCCGTATTTCGTCGATTCCGACAGAAAGTCGAGCGCCTTGCGGAAGGCCTCGTTGTTGACCAGCGGCGCCATGTCCTTGGTGTTGAAGAACGTGCCCTGGCTGGTGCCCTTCGACTGGGTCATCGAGCCCACCACGTCGGTAACGAACCAGTAGCTCTGCGCATTGCGCTTCTTGGCGATGCAGGAGCCGAAATCCGGCGTGCCATCGCCGTTCATGTCCTGGCCATGCGTGGCCTTGGCGACCGCCAGATACTCGTCCCAGGTTGTCGGCACCTTCTGCCCGGCGGCCTCCAGGATGTCCTTGCGGTAGTACATCATGTGGAAGTCGCCATCGAGGGTGATCATATAGGTCTTGTCGTTGTACTTCTCGGAGAAGTCACGGAAGAACGCGCCGACATCGTCCTGGTGGATATCCTTGTCGGCGTCGACGCGTGGGGTCAAATCCTCGAGGTAGCCGCCGGCGATGTAGTCGACCATCCATTGCGGCGCGAACACCGCCGCGTCGACCGAGTTGGTGCCGGCCGCCCAGTCGGTCAGAATCTTCTGATAGAGATCCGAAAACGGCACGGCGATCACGTTGATCTTGGCGCCAGTGAGCGCTTCGAACTCGGGCGCTCGGCGCTGTAGCGGCTCCTGGATCGCTCCAGTCTGGGTAATGACGTTCACAGTTACGCCGGCAAACGGTTTGTCCTGCGCGAGTGCAGGTACGCTTGCAAACACGCAAATGGCCGCAACGCCGGCCAGCAAGGCTCTTGTTCTCATCGACTTCCTCCCGGTTGATCAATCGCAGTTCTACGTGGTCGGATTGCGATCACATTCCGATCCTCCAATCGGCTGCGTGTGCACTAGCCACCGCCCGCGTCGACCCGGCGGCAACAAAGGGGGTGATCTTAGGTCCTGACTTCATTAGAATCTACTGCTCCCATGAGTATTGCGGCCCGCGAATCGGCCGGTCGGCTACCCCGACTCCTCAGCTGCCGGCCTCTCTATTGCAGGCCCAGTTTGGTAGCATAGTTACCGCATTTTCGTGCGTCAACGCGGCCGTGGGCCAGTTCCGCCGATTTTTCCCGTGTTTCTTTTTGACGGCGGTTGGCATCGTGTAATTTTGCTACTTGCCGGAGAGGATGCACTTCCACAAACCCGTTGGCGCCGACGGCCGCGTGCGGCGAACCGCCATGGAAGGGAGTGACACGCCCCCGTTCGAGTCCTGGTGACCCGAGCGTGTTTCATATCTGTTTTCAGGATCCGGCCTGGAGGGTACGCCATGCTCATCGAGGCCGACGTCCGCTTTCTCGCGCCCCGCTGGCGACATTCTCCGGATTGATGGCGGATTATGTCGTTGTCCGACCAGGGCGCTCTGGCCATCGCCGCTCGTGGCGCTGCGCAGGCCGTGAACGCGTGCCCTCAAGTGCCCGTCCAACCGCTGCGTGGTTCTCGGGTTAGCGGCGCTCCCTTACAGCACGCGTGTCGAACGCGTCTCTCGCAGGAGCTTCTTCATTGACGCTATGCGCTCCCGGTGACTCGGGTCGCGACGCATGGCAACGGCTGTCGAGAGAATGTCGACGACGGTCAGAGCTGCGATCCGCGAAATCGTCGGTGTGTAGATGTTTGTATTGTCGAGCGTCTCGATCAGAACAGGCACATCGCAATGCTCCACGAGCGGAGATGGCGCGCCGATCAGGCCGATGACCTTCGCACCGTTCTCCCGCGCGATCCTGGCCACCTCGATAACCGATCGAGTCATTCCCGTATTGGAAATGACCACCGCGACGTCGCCGACCTTCATCATGGCGGCGGCGATGAGTTGCTGGTGCGCATCCTGCTGAGCACCACACGGCACGCCGAACAGAGGAAACTTCTGCTGCGCATCCTGGGCAACGATACCCGACGCCCCGAAGCCGAAGAACTCGATCGCGCGCGCTTGCGCGAGAACATCGATCGCTTTTTCCAACTGGATCTTGTCCAGATGTTTGCGAGCCCAATCAAGGCTTGTCATCGTGTAATCGAAGATCTTCTCGGCAACGGCCTCGGGGCTGTCGGTGTCGAGCAGCACCGAGTGGGTCGCCGGCGTTCCCAGCGCCAGACTCTGCGCGAGGCGCAATTTGAAGTCCTGGAATCCGGCGCAGCCGATCGAAATAGCGAAGCGAATGACCGTCGGCTGGCTAACCTCCGCTAGCACAGCCGTTTCAGCCACCGTCGCGTTCAGGATCCGGCGCGGGTCGGCGAGCACGACATCCGCGACCTTGCGATCCGACTTGCGCAGTTGATCCCGCTTCGTGCGCACGATCTCGATGATGTTCTTGTTGGCGATCTGGCGCTCTTCCAATTGCTCGTCCAGGACCATGCCCGCTTCGTCCCCGAAAACTCAGACTCATGACTACTACCATAGAAGTGCCGATGGAGTGCCACTGCCGGGCTTGCCGATCCGATACGAGAAACCGGCCCGGGCTCGCACAACCCTCGGCCGGATGCTGGCCGACGCCAGCTGTCTATGTCTCTTGGTGCGGCCGTATTGAAGGCAAACATCAATCATTAGGCTCGCCCGACGGCGCGCCACCTGATCGCCGTTGCGGTTGATCGCACGCAGGCGATCTTCTGCCAGCACTACGCGCTCGCTCACCACCTCCATGCCGGCCAGCCAACCCCGTGCAGCCCGGCACCAGCAAGAAGTTCTCCCTCAAGAGCTTGCCCGGCGTCGAGTGGACGATCTCGAAGCCGCATTCGCGCAGCCGTTCGACCTGTGAGCAGGTCAGCGACCGCGGAGTAACGAGAATGCGATCAGCCAGGGCCGGGACGGCCAGCCTGCCTGTCGTGGGCCTGCATCGGAGAGCTGCCTGCGGAGGCGGAAAGAGCGATCTCGGAGAGCCGATCAAAACCCGGCCCGGAGTGAGGGATTTCGATCCCGAACACTTCCGCAATAACTTGCGTCCAGCCGTGGAGGAAATAGGTCCAGCCATCTTCGACCTGCAGCCTTCGCGCATGCTGCTGGTGCCGCGCCTGCTTCAGGAACAACAGCTCGCCGCGGTAATTGAGATCCCATGCAATGCCTCGCTCCGGGAACTGGGCGGTATCCGTCAGCGGCGAACCTGATGCGTCCTTTCCAAGCCCGGTCGCATTGATGATCAGGGAGGCCGTTGGAAGCGTGGACACGATCTCGTCATTAGCATCGGGCCGCTCAGCCTGCACATATTCGAGCGCGACGTCGCATTCGACTTGGCGATGGATGCGCGCGATCTCGTCAAGCCGGTCTTGGCTTCGGTCCGACACGACGATGCGGGAAGGGACGTTTCTGCCGCGCGAGCGGCGCATCAGGTGCCAGGTAATGGCTATCGTCGAGCCTCCGGCGCCCATCGAGAAAACCGCCCCTCCCGTCCTTGTAAAGCATTCCGGGCCAAGGAAGGCGTCGAGAGCAAGTCCGGAAGAGATCGGATCCTTCGCCTTGCAGATGAACCTGCCGTCGCGCTTGGACAGGCAACTCGTCTCACCCATCAGGCGCGCATGAGGATCGATCTCATCGAACAAGTCGCGGCACGCCCGGTAAAAATCGATCTTGTGCGTCGTCACAAGCGCGCCGAGCGACAGCGGATCTGCCCTGATGAAGGCGGCAGCTTCCCGATAGAGCGCCGGATCGGCATGTAAAGGGAAATCCATGCCGACGATCGTCGCGTCATTGAGGCCGAGGTGCTTTGCCCAGGCTGGGAACACCTTCATGATCGAGCTCTGACCGGTGGTCATGCCGATAAAGTAGATCGTCGGGCGGCCAGCGCTTGAGTGGGTCATGAGGCTGCCCAATGCTCACAAGCCGCCGCTGCCCTGACGCGACGGTCTTCTCCAGCGGGCTCGGGTCGAGACGCGTGTCGGCGCCGACGCAAAGCTCTGGCCGCCCCTCGCTGATGGCCCCAAGCAGGTTCGCGGCTGCGCTTGTCCGAAACGGAATCCCGGCGACGGGGGAGACCGCCTTCCAGCAGGGCGTCTGCCAGCGGAAGCGTATGCTCGGCGGCCTCAGTCGCAATGACTGACACCACGCCCACGCGGCCGATCAGATTGAGGGGATTGCCAGCCAAGGCATCTTCGTCCTTACTCATGCGAGAGCCCCCAGCAGCCGCTGTACCGCTTGATGCGGGCGGGGAATGTAATCCGCGTTCTCAACTAGAATCCAGCCGCTGGCACTATCGGCGACAACACGATGCCGCATCCCCCGCGAGCGCTCGATGATCCCGTAGTCCTGGCCGGAGTCGGCAGGATAGCTAAACATCATAACGAAGTCCCCCTCGCCGGTGTTGATCGACCGGTGGATCCAGAACGGGGGCACGTAGCAGATGACCTGCGGTCCGATCTCAATGGCCCGCGTCTCTCCCTGCGGCGACTCCATGAGCATCAGGCCCCAACCCTTCTGGCCATAGTACACCTCGGGGCGATCGGGCCGGGCATGAATGTGGCCCCGCGTCATGAAGAACTCGGCTCCGATCTTGCCGGGGCTCATGCGGGTTAATCCGAAGATCATGTCGCCGGCCTCGGCAGACGGGCGGAATTCCGAGACGTCGTAGACGATCGGGTCGCCAGCCTGCTCGAGGATCGATTCGAACGCGCGCTCGTCCGCATACAAGCCGCGCAGATCGCTCATTCGCTTCTCGTAGCGGCCAGTGCCGCCAGCCATGGTCCCTGATGTTGTCTCAACCGTGCAACTTGCCGGCTCGCGCAGATTCATGCCACTCTCCAATCCGTAGTTGGATTACATAGAACAAGCCGCAAATCCGAATCAAGGGTCTAAATCCGACCCGACGAGGCAAGTTCTCGTAATTTCGCTACAGGATTGAGCCTAGTCGGAGAGATTCGTTAGGCTAAGAGTCGGGAGGCCCGACTGGCTTGTCTGGTGGGCGGCAACATATGTGGAGGAGCAGGTTCCGTGATCGCCTTGCGCGCCGTCGCATCGATGCCGGTGCGGCCATGGCACATGCAGCAGGTTCATCAGCAGATCTTCATTGCCGCCATCATCGTCGGCGTAGGGCTCCTGCAATGCGGCTCTATTGGTTCAAGCACTGCTGAAGTGACAACCTCGGGGAACTCGCGATGAAGCGCGATTTGTTTCTGGCCATCGACGTCGGCACGGGCAGCGTCCGGGCTGCGCTGGTCGATCATGGCGGCAATGTCGTTTCGATCCGGACGTCCGAGCACGACCAGATCATTCCGGCCTATGGCTGGTCGGAGCAACGCCCACGCGACTGGTGGGCCGGGGTCGTGAGCTCGATCCGGGCCGTCCTAGCAGGCGTCACGCGGGCTCGTGAGAGGGTCAGCAGCGTTGCGGCTTGCGGTCAGATGCACGGAACCGTGCTCCTCGATCAGAATGGTCAACTGACGCGCGAGTCAGTCCCGCTTTGGAACGACAAGCGCACGGCTTCCCTGGTTGCGGAGTTCGAGGCGAGGTTCACGGCTTCGAACTACTTGGCTGACACGGCCAATCCGGCTACCCCGGCCTGGCCCGGTTTCAAGCTGCAGTGGATTCGGGATCAGGATCCGGAGGCGTATCGACGCGCGGCTATCGTCATGATGCCGAAGGACTACATCAACTTCCGGCTCACCGGCGAGTTGGCAATGGATTGGACAGACGCTGCCTGCAGCTTCCTCATGGATCCGCGGACTGGCCAATGGTCGAAGCTAATGTGCGAAAGGCTTGGCCTGGATATCGGCAAGCTTCCAGGGATCCGCATGCCGGTAGAAATCCTCGGAAGCGTAAGCGACGCCGCCGCTCAGGAGACGGGCCTTGCCGCTGGGCTGCCGGTGCTCGTCGGTGGCGGCGACTACCCGGTGGCGCTTCTGGGATCCGGTGTCTGCCGGCCCGGTCTGGGCTCCGACGCGACGGGCACGTCCTCGATTGTCACGCTCATCACGGACAGGCCGCTGCTCGATCCGGAAATCTCCAACGTCGGTACGCCAGAGGGCAACTGGGGCGCCTTCATGCTGCTCGAGAGCGGCGGCGACGCGGTGCGATGGGCGCGTCGCGCCTTCCATGAGAAGGCGCTCGGCTATGACGAGATTGTTGCCAAGGCCGCCGAGGCTCCGGCCGGCTCGGAGCGGCTCTTCTTCCTGCCCTATTTGATGGGCGAACGGCTCGGCAGCCACCGCAACGCGCGCGCCCAGTTCTTCGGCGTCACTGCGGGCCACGGACTGGCGCACCTGCATCGCGCCATTCTCGAAGGCGTCGCTTTTGCGGTCAGGCGCCACATCCGGATGATGGAGACAAATTCGGGGCGGAAGTTGGAAAGAGTGATTGCCTCCGGGGGAGGGGCCAAGACGCCCCTGTGGCTGAAGATCAAAGCGAGTGCGTACGGAATTCCGATCGCCGTGCCGCAGGAGCCGGAATGCGGCGTCATCGGCTGCGCCATTCTCGCCGCAACTGCCGAAGGCCGGTTCGCGGATCTGGAGCAGGGCGCCGGCGCTTTCGTGCGCTACGCCGATGAGGTGGCTCCGGATCCCCGGTGGGCCGAGACCTATGCGCGGATGCAGCCGGTCTTCGAGAGGCTCTATCACCACGCGCAGGTTCTATACGACGACCTGGACCGGCTGGCCTGATCTCGTTCACCCTTCACCGAGCCAAAGAGGTAACGGGCGCCGGTCGCAGCATCGGTTTCGCGACAGCACAGGCTCTTCGCCAGGCTGGCGCCACTGTCGTCCTTGCCGAATGAATGCCGAGCTGCTCCAGCATGCGTGCGATAGCCGGACGGGCGAAGGACACAAGGTCGAATCAGAAAGGTTCGACGTCAGCGACTCAGCGGCTGTCGAGGCGGTTCAGCGCCGCAATGCGGACCGCCATGGCCATGTCGACGTGCTCGTCAACAATGCCGGCATGGTCATATCCGACCATCCCGTCGAGCGAATGCCCGACGACTTCTGGAATACTGTCGACCCCAGAAGCGACCGCTCAGGGGCTTTCACTTCACTATTCTCCGTACCTCGTGACCGACCATGGCAAAAGGGGCTTCGAGCGCGAGCAGCTGGAACTTGCAGGGCGGCGGGGCGCACGTGTGCTGGCTGCATCATCCCGAATGCCGTGTCCTGCTGCGACTGGTGCCGGGCTTACACAGGCCCGCACCAGACTAAGGCACGACCAGCACCTTCACCTCGCCGGGCGCGGGCGGCTCGGCGATCGTCGCGGCGGCGGCCCGAGCGGAATCACGCGTGAGATCAGCGGCGTAATCGCAATCCTGCCTGACGTGATGAGGTTGGCCGCACGCACCTGAGTGAACGGGTTTATGAAGGCGAAATGAAGCTGGATCTCGCGGAACAGGAGATCGAAAGGCTCGATCGGCACCGTCGAGCCCCGAGGCAGCACTCCGAGAACGACGATACGGCCACCAGTGCGTGTCAGTTGCGGGGCACACTCAACTGTTTCCGGCACTCCCGCGCATTCGAGGGTCAGGTCCGCTCCGCCCGGCCATGTGCGGGCCGCCTCGTCCGGCGTTGCGGCAGTCTCCGCCGCCCCGAGCGAACGCGCGAGCGCATGCTTGGCAGGGTGGCGGGTCAAGAGCATCGTCTCTGCGCCGGCGAGCCGCGCGAGTTGGAGCCCAAGCAGGCCGATCACACCGCCGCCGATCACCAGCACGCGCTCGCCAGCAACGGGCGCGCCGATGTCGAGCCCGTGGAGCGTGCAGGCAAGGGGCTCGCAGAACGCGCCGTGCAGCGGGTCGAGATCGGTGGGCAGCGCCACCGCCTTGTGCGCGGGGAAGACGGCGTATTCGGCGAAGCCGCCGTCGCGGTGGATGCCGGTGGCCACGTTCCGTTGGCACAGGTTGACCCGCCCGCGCAGGCACGCGTCGCAGCGCCCGCACCAGTCATTGGGGTCGCAGACGACGCGAACGCCCTCGGCGATGTCCACGCCAGTACCACGGCCTACGACGATGCCCGAGAACTCGTGCCCGAGCGTCACCGGCGGGGTGCAAGGGAATTCGCCCTTGAAGAGATGGCGGTCCCGCAAATCCCCGCCGCCTCGATCCGCACCAGCACCTCGCTGGGACCGGGGTCGGGCACCGGAACCTCCGCCGTGCGGATGTCGTGGGTGGCCATCAGTCGCGTCGCACGCATGGATTTCCCTTCCACTCTGGCCATAACGCAGCCGGGCGAGATGACCTCCACCAGTCACCTATAGCCCGTCATCTCAAGATAGCCGCGCCCGGCATGGCTGCCCTCAATTCGGATCGGGCCTTCCCAATAGGGAAAGCGTGTGTCCATCCAGGCTTGCGGGTTAAGCGCCCGCGTGGTCACATCTACCCCTTTTTCCGGCAATTGCACCCGCCAACGGATCGGCACGCTGCGTCCCGCGACTGCCGCCGTTTCGAGCGGCGTCACTCTTAGCGCGCCAGGGGCCTGCGGCTGCGGCCTGCCGTCGGCCCCGATCCATGTGGCCGATGTAAAGCCCGCGCCTCCGCCGCGCAGGCGGAAGCCCATCATCTTTTCGCCGCTGTCGAAGTGCAAGGAGAACCAGTCCCACCCGGTCTGATCGTCAGCCAGCGGCTGCGAGGACCATTCGTGGTCCAACCACCCCTGACCGGTCACCGCAATCGCGCCCGCCGGAAGGGTCAGCATGCCGGTCACGTGGTAGAATGGTTGCGAGTAATAATAGCTCGCCTGCCCCTTCTCGGATTTCACCGAATAGCCCTGCACTCCCTGCGGCACCAGAGGGCCTTTGGCGTCCAGCGCCAGTTCGTAGGAAAACGCCTGTCCCGCTGCACGCAGATCGAGCGCCGACAGCGCATCCGCCTCTGGCAGGGCCCGGCCTGCCATCTGCCAGTTGTCAATCCAGGCCGCAAAGGGCGCAGCCGTAACCCCAGCCTGGCCGATGCCGCCCCGTGCCATCCGTTCGGCCACGAATTGGTGCGTTTGCGTCGTCAGCCCCGCATGGCCCATCCAAAGCTGCGGACTCGACCAGCCGGACCGCTCCAGCGGGGCCAGGGCGGATCGGAAAAGAGTCCATTGCACGCCATAGTCCGTTCCATCCGCAGCTTGCAGGTTGGCGGTCAGATACCACCATTCGATCCGGTAACCGGGGTGCGGGCCGTGGTCTCCCGGGAAGTTGAATGCAGTCCCCGGCTGCGGCACTGAAAACCCGTCAGCCTCTGTGCCAAGCCCAGCAAAACCCTGGCCAAAGGCAGCTGCGGCCAAGCACAGGTAGATCAGCAATGCCCTAACGCTCATGTGCAAATGCGCTCAACAAATCCGATGGCGAAAGACGAGCCAGCCGCCAGGCAGGCACGGCGGCTGCAAGCCCGGCCGCCAGCAGCGCGAGCGCCGCCAGCCGCACCCAGTCACCGGGAAAAAGGTGCATCGGCAGACGCCAGCCAAAAGCCTCGACATTCACAACCGCCAACAGAACAAAGGCGAGCCCGATACCTACAGGCAGGGCGGCCAGCATGGTCAAGGCTGCCAACAGCAAGCCGCGCCAAAGCTCCAACCATGCAAGGTGGCGGCGGGTCAGACCCATGGCCCAGACCGGCGCCAGTTGCGGCAGGCGCATCCCCGACAGGGTTATGAGGCTCGCAAACATCGCCAGCCCCGCGACTCCCAGCGTCAGCACATTCAGCGCGGCTGTCACGTTGAATGTGCGCTCAAACACTTTGAGCGAAAAGACCTTGATCCCGGCCTGGTCAATCACGTTCTGCGCGGGCAGCCCGAATTCCGCCCGCAGGCGCCCAGCCAGTGCTTCGGCCTTGCCGGGGGCAATCCGAATGGCATAGCGCAGGCGGGAGACGTCAGGGTAGTGCTGGACCAGTGCGTCGATCCCGATGATCACCTGGCCGATCGGGTTGCCATAGTCGGCATAGACGCCGACGACACTGGCCCGCCAGCCACCGGGCAGCGTGATCTGGTCCCCCAGGCCCAACCCATGGCGCCGCGCCAGTTGTTCGTTGATCAGGGCGCCGTCGCCTGTGGCGATCCGGTCCCACACCTCCGGCACCGCAGAGAGGATTGGCCAGTTGTCGCGATAGGTGGCATGATCGGCCACGCCGTATATTGCCGCTGGCTGGCCTGCGACCCGGCCCTCAATGCTCCAGATTGGCAGGATCGCGTCGCTGCGCTGGGCCAGCCAGTCGTGTATCCCCGTGGCCTCTGCTTCGGTGCGTGCGGTCACGTAAAGCTCAGAGGCGAGACGCTGATCGAGCCAGCCGATGAAGGCCAGCCGAAAGCTCGACACCATCGTGCTGACGCCCACATTGGCGGCCAGCGCAAGCAGCAGTGCCATTAGTGCCAATGACAGGCCGGGAAGCTGCTGACGCGTGTCGGCCCAAAACCATTCGGCCAGTGGTCCACGCGCCAAGCGGCCGCCAAGGTGCAAAATCCCCGTCAGCACGAGCGGCAGCATCATTGCCGCCCCCGACAGCAGTGCCGCCAGAAGCACAAAGCCCGCCTTGAGGCCAGATCCGAACTGTGCAATTCCCGCCGCCGTCAACAGGAGCACCATCGCAGCCACGCCTTGCGCGCGCAGTGCCCGCCCCGAAGCCCGCGCCCAGGCTCGAGGCTGGGCCGGTGCAAGCAGCGGCAGGCGCCATAGCCGCCAGAGGCTCTGTGCGGCCGCCACCAGCGTGCCGATTACCGCGATGGCCAGCCCCGCTGCCCACACTGCGGGGCGGATCGACAGCGTTCCCGGCACATCGGCCCTGTAAAGCCCGCGCAAGGTGGCGGCAACGTCGGGTAAGAGGGCCGAGGCGACTACATAGCCAAGTGCCACGCCCACCAGCCCGGCGAGGAGGGCGAAGGTCAGCAGCTCGGCGATCAGCAAAAGGACCAGCACGCGGGCCGGCAAGCCCAGTGCGCGCAGCGTGCGAAACACCGGGCGGCGCTGTTCAAAAGCCAGACCGATGGCGGAATGCACGATGAAGAGCCCCACTGCAAAGGCAAGAAAACCGAAAGCCGTCAGGTTCAGGTGAAAACTGTCGGTCAGCCTGGCAAGATCCCCCGTTTCGCTCGGCTCGCGCAGGGTCAGGCCGGGGGCTATTACCTTTAGAGGGGCACGGCCAATCGGTTGTTCCGCCCAGAGCAAAAGACGAGATATCTTGTCCTTTGCCCCAAGCAGGACCTGCGCCTGCCCGATGTCGGTGAGGACTGTACCAGGCGGCAAACCCTCGGCCACGCGCACGGGAGGTGTCGCATGCTCAGTTAGTCGTGCCGCCGTTTCCGGGGCTGCATAGAGCACACCGGGCGCCGTGATGAACGGCAATAGCTCGTCACCCGCCGCAACATCCACCTGCTGCGCCTGCGGCGGCAAAGTCAGTGGGTCAATGCCAAGGACGCGCACCCGCACATTCCCAAACCGCATTTCACCTTCAATCACCGGCGAAACCAGCCAGCCTGCGCGCCGCAGTCTCACAAACACCTGTTGATCCATCCGGGCCCCGTCCTCACGCACCAGTTGCGCGAGCCGGTCCTGCCCAAGGATCGCCGCTGCACGGTCATAGCTTGCCCGCGCCTCACCGTTGATGGCCTGAACCGCTGACCACAGCGCGGTTGCCAGCGATAGCCCCAAAAGCAGCATCGCCAGTTGCACAGGCCGCCTGCGCCAGTGAGATAAGAGCGCTGTCAGCCCGGCCCACACCATCACGCCAGCCGGCCCGCGTGCAGGTGAACGCGGGCGTTCAGCCGGTTTGCCAGACGGTTGGAATGGGTGACCATCAGCAGGGCGGAACCAGTTTCAGCCACCAGCGACAGCATGAGATCGAGCACAGCGTCCCCTGTTGCCTCATCCAGATTGCCCGTGGGCTCATCAGCCAGAACCAGCCGGGGCCGGGCGGCCAAGGTCCGGCCGATCGCCACCCGCTGTTGCTGGCCGGCCGACAGTTGTTCAGGGTAGCGCGTGAGGACCTGGGCGAGGCCCAGCCGGTTGGCAAGGACTTTCAACCAGGCCGGATCAGGGCGGCCAGCAAGCCGAGCCTGAAAGGCAAGGTTGGCCGCCACATCAAGCGAAGGGATCAGGTTGAACTGCTGGAACACAAGTCCGACTGTTCCCCGCCGCAGGGCGGCAAGGGCTGTATCGTTCAGCCGCACAATATTGGTACCGCCAAGGTGGATTTCTCCCGCATCAGGGCTGTCGAGCCCTGCAACGAGGTGCAAAAGCGTGCTCTTGCCGCTGCCAGACTCGCCGGTCAGCGCAAGGGTCTTGCCCGCCTCCAGCGAAAGATCGATCCCGTGCAGAACATGCAACGGCCCCTCGCCAGTGGCGTAGAATTTGTCGATCTGGTGCAGCCTCAGCAGCATGTTACTCCCCGGAGGTCCGCGTGCATCTGACACGGCGGGTCGATCGAGTGAGTGGTCGAACCACGGTGGCGGGCGTTACTGTGACAGACGATCAGGGCATAAAGCTATGGCGGCAGACCGGTTGAGGAAAGCCCCACCGTCATGAAGCCGATGAACGAAGAGCACCTCGCGGTTCTACGCAGGCACATGGTCGAGGTGATTGCAATCCATGCCGACCTTGCAAGCGACGAACTCGGCAAGGCGACGCTTGATGAGCGGGTGATGGCAGCGATGCGGCGGGTGCCGCGGCATCGCTTCGTGCCAGCCCTATGCCTACCAGGACATGCCGCTGCCGATCGGCTTCGATAAGACCGTCTCGCAGCCGTTCATCGTCGCTCTCATGACCGATCTCCTTGCTCCCCAACCGCACGAGGCAGTGCTCGAGATCGGCACCGGCCTGGGCTACCAAACCGCAATCCTCGCGGAACTCGCCGGGCAAGTTTGGAGCGTCGAAATCATCGAGGAATTCGCAAGCCATGCCGAGGCTCTCCTGCAGGGCCTCGGCTCCTCCAATGTCGGCATTCGTGTCGGAGACGGGTCTCGCGGCTGGCCTGAGCACGCCCCATTCGACAAGATCCTGGTCACCGTGGCGGCTGAGCGGACGCCGCCGGCTTTGCTTAAGCAGCTCAAGCCAGGGGGGCGCCTGGTTCTGCCGGTGGGATCTGAAGAAGTACAATTGCTGACGGTCATCGACAAGGATGCGGCAGGGCAACTCGAGGCTCGAAAGCTCATCCCGGTTCGGTTCAGCCGGCTCGAAGCGGTCTAATGAGGGGTGCGGACATCGTACTCTGGGCGAACTCTTCATCAACGACCACAATGCCGCTGCCGCGATGATCATCAGGGGCGCGACTGCCCCAGCCTTGCGCCGGCGCCGCCGAAGGATTTTCGTGTTCAATATGAGGTTGTGCGGGAGCCGTTGTGAACCTGCGGCGTCGCTAGCGCTTCTCCCACTGACCATCGTTACCATCGTGATTCCTTCTGAATGATGGACATCAATGATGCCATCACACTGTGGGACCGAGCATCTAGGTTGGCGTGTCCCGCTCCATGGACACCTCGGCCCGGAGTCACTCGCATTCGTCAGGCCAGGCCTTGTCTGGATGGTTCTCGCACACCCAGCCTTTGCCGTGGCAAATCGTGCAGGCTGCGATCCGCTGCTTTCTCCGCTGCCAAGCCTTTTCGTCCGACATCGACATCAATCTGACTTGTCGAACAGCGATCGGCGCCGGCTCGGCCGCTCGCCCTTGCTGACTTCCTCGACGGGTATCAGCTAACGGCCTTCATAGCGACAATCTTGTCGGCTTCTTCGACGACATCGGAATAGTCCGTCCGATCTCCCGGATAGAAAATGCGGGTACCCGGATTTCTCGAAAACATATGTGTCGCGTTCTCGAGATTGACGTAGACAGGCTCCTTCTTGTCGTCGCCCGCTGAAGTGAGTTGCACCCAAAAAGGCATGACTAGCTTCTCCCATGCTTTCCGGTAAGCATATGCGTAACCTATACCCTTTAATATCTTTCAGCCGACGGAACGTTGTATCGCGTCCGGTGTTGTCCCAATGATCCCCATGTGTGGGATCCTAAAAGGCCCTGTCCCTATCGGCCTTGGTTTGAGCCCGCTGTCTTCCCGGCAGCGGGCCCGACGCATTCAGTGATCGATCGCAATAAGCCCACAGGCTGGTGCGACCTAGCTTTGCCCATCAGGGCTAACTCAGGAAATGGCGCAAGCCGGTTTTGTGGAGCGGAAGACCGCCAGGGCCTAAGGGCCAAAAAGGGCTGGAAGCCCGAACCATTCGGGCCATCGATAATAAGGGCGCGCTTGTCGCGTAGTTCCCGTCTATAGTCGGCTCTGGCCAATACATTCCTTTGACGACACCTGCCAATCGTGGCCGCGAGCCGTTCGAATGCCCCGGCCGTTCAAGGCAATTTGCTGCGCCTCTCAGACTTGTAATGCCGGACTCCTGCAGTGACGCGATTATCGGCATAACCGTGCCGGCGAACGGTCCGCCGTCCTGGTCGGAACGCTGCGCCCGGCTGCCTAAGCCGCTTTCTTGCCGCGGCCTTTGCCGAGAATCGTCCTCACGAACTTGTCCCACTTTTCCATGCCTTCACGCTTCTCCGGCATGTAGTTCCAGCGGTCGTAGTTCTTCGAGCTGACATCGTGAAGGGCGTGGTTCTGGATGCGGTCGCGGATCTCCTTCGAGATGCCGGCCTTGCCGGCCAGCGTCTTCCAGGTGCGGCGCAGGTCACGGTTCGTGACGATCGGAATGACGTTGCGCTCGCGCTGCCGCCAGATGAAGCTGTAGAGTGTGTTGTGGCTGACCGGCTTCGATGCGTCCGTCGCCGACGGAAAGAACCAGCCATGCTCATTGGGCTTGATCGATTCGATCAGTTCGGCCGCGAGCGATGGGACCGGGATGGCATGCGATCTCCTCGACCCGCTGCCCGGTCAGCATGATGATGCGCACGGCTCGAATATAGGGCGGATGCATCGGAGCATCGGGGCACTCCAACCAGCGATACAACCGCACGAACTCGTCCTCGCCGAGCCAGCGGCTGCCGACAGTCTTTGGCTCGGTCGGGATGCCGGCCGCCGGGTTGTAGACGAGGCTGAAGCGGCGGGGAGAGGTGGTTCGGTAGTCGTGCTCCGACTTCATGCCCCAACTGTAGGCGGAGCGGATATAGCTGCGGACATGATCCGCCATGGCGCGGGCGCCGCGCTCATAGATGGGGCGGATGACGTCGGCGACCTCGTCAGGCTCGATCTCGCGGGCAGGGCGGTTGCGGCCGAGCGTGTCGGCTATCCTGTCGAGGCCCTTCTCGACCTCCTTCCATGACGGCTTGCCATTGTCTTTTAAGGACTGGACGTAAGCCTCGAACAGATCAGCGACAGTTCCCGGTCGGGTATCGCTCGCGATCTTGATGCTGCAGCCCTTCTGGATGAGGTTGGCGTAGTCGCGCTTGAACACCTCTCGCGCCTGGGCGAGCGACATGGAGGGGTAGTTCCCGATCTTGGCCTTCGACCGTTTCCCATCGCGCCACTGCTGCGCCATCCACTCGGCGGTGACCCGCCTCGGCATCGGCTTCAGCACTAGGCTGAATCGACATTCACCGCATCCATAGCATTGCGCAAGCGAGTTGGACGAAACTGAGGAAGCATAGGGCACGCCGGTCGTATCGAGTGGCTATGCGTCTGAAGTGCTTGAGCTTGTTGAAGCAGCGTTCGATGAGGTTGCGCGCCTTATAGGCTTCGAAGTCGTAGGGTATCAGGATCTTTCGGGTCGGGTTGCAGGGGATGACGGCCTCAGCTCCCATATCGGCGACAATGGTGCG
>NZ_JBJACT010000055.1:0-21654 GCF_044778005.1 Mesorhizobium sp. IMUNJ 23033 | reverse complement strand
GGTCGCACCGTTCGCCCTCATGGTGGCGACACTGGCGGACAGCGTAAGCAACCTGATCACGGCGGCGGGCCGCATGCTCGAGCAGGGCCCGCCGGCGCCACCGTATTGGGTCGCAGGGCTCCCGGTGATTGGCGAGAGCCTCGCTGCCTATTGGGAAAGGTTGGCCCACAACGCACCCGCCTTCATGATTGAACTCAAGAAGCTGATCGGACCCGCCGCCGGAATGGCCGTCGCCAGCGGGACTGTGCTCGGCATCGGCCTTCTCGAACTCGGTCTGAGTGTATTCATCGCCTTCTTCTTCTACCGTCACGGCCGGCAGATGGGAGCGTACGTGCGCGAGAGCGCCGAACGATTCGCCGGGTCGCGCGCTCGGCACCTGCTCACGGTCGTGGGCGCGACCGTGCACGGCGTTGTTTACGGCTTAATCGGCACAGCGCTCGTCCAGGCTCTGTTGGCTGGCATAGGTTTCTGGATCGCCGGTGTGTCTCAGGCGCTATTGCTCGGCTTCCTTACGTTTGTCCTGTCGTTCGTGCCGGCAGGCCCCCCGCTTGTGTGGGGCTCGGTGGCGCTGTGGCTATTTGTCCAGGGAGCCGTTTGGTCGGGTATCTTCGTCGCGGTCTGGGGCTTGCTCCTCGTCAGCAGCATTGACAACATCCTCAGGCCTTATGTTCTCAGTAAGTCCAACAGTTTGCCCGTGGTACTCGGGTTCTTTGGATTCCTCGGCGGCATTCTCGCCTTCGGCTTCATTGGTGTGTTCCTGGGCCCAACGCTGTTGGCGATCGGCTACAGCCTCTTCCTCGAGTGGCACGCGGCCGAGCTTGAGGACCGCAGGCACTCCAAGTCGGAGCCGCCGGATGCCGCGTGAGTGATATGGGTCCGAGCCCCAGTTCCAGGAAATCGGGAACTGCTCCTTTGTCGTGCTATTGCGGACCGGAACCATCGACTGCCTCTCGCTTGGAGGCGGGGCCGCACATATCAGCTCGTTCGCCGAAAGGTGCGGCGGGCTTTTTGCGTTCAGTCCGGTTCGTCGCGGGCCGTCGTCCAGCGCGCAGTCGCGACACCGGGGCAGAGGAGGTCTCGAAAAGCGACGAGTTCAATGCCTGTAGCGCGGAGGCCTTGGGCAAGCTACGCTGTCGAATGGCTTGCGCCGACGGGGCGGGATCAATGGTCACGATGCCTGACAAGTCCGAACAGCAGAAGGACGCCGAAGCCGAAGTCGAGAGCTTTCAGCACGACCTTGGCCCGTTCGTTGTTGCTGCCGAGACAACGCGAATGGCCATGGTTTTCACTGATGCAAACGAACCCGGCAATCCCATCATTTTTGCGAATGACGCGTTCCTCGCCCTGACCGGATACGCCAGGGAAGAGGTCCTGGGTCAGCCCTTCAATTTCCTGATGGCGGACGGCGCCGACGCCGGAGCGCTGAAACGTATCAAGGCGGAGTTCGAAGCCAATTCGGAGGCGAGCACGGAAATCCTTTACAGGCGCAAGGATGGCAGCGAATTCTGGGCGGCCCTTTTCGTCAATCCTGTCCGCGACAGGAGCGGCGCCATCGTCCAGTATTTTACCTCCTTCGTCGATCTCACCAGACACAAGGAGGAGCAGGCGCAATCGCGGATGCTCATCGACGAATTGAACCATCGCGTGAAGAACATGCTTGCAACAGTGCAGTCGATCGTCTGGCAGGCATCGCGAGCCAATTCCGACCCGCGGGCGATCCGCGAAGCTGTCGAGTCGCGGCTGTTTGCGCTCTCCCGATCGCACAATTTGCTGACCCGCGAAAACTGGCACAGCGCCGGGTTGCTCGATGTCCTCCACGATGCACTTGAACCGTTCGGCGTCACCGATGGGCGGACCGAGCGCCTGGTGATTGCCGGCGACAACATCCGCCTCTCGACAAAGGCCTCGCTGGCGCTTGGGATCGCCTTCAACGAACTCGCGACCAATGCGGTGAAATACGGTGCGTTTTCCAATGACAAGGGCTCGATCCGGATCGATTGGACGATCGAGCCGACCTCGGAGGGCCGCCGACTGAGAAGCCCTCTCTCCGACACCTGGAAGGCTGGAGATGCTCTGGCGGTACTGCAAAAAGCACAGCAAGCAACGGAAAGCTACTCGCTGACACCTGAAATCCCTGGCTTTCGCCCCTGAGCGGGTCCCATCTGATGCTGGACCCATCAATTCCGGCTGGTCGACGGCAGCGGCTTCAACAGAAACGGCGACCGATCGATCCCATCGGCTCTGTAACGGCTTACTGCCAGATGTTGACCGTGGCGAGCGAGCGCATTAGATGGTCGGAGACTAGCTGCTCGGCGCGCGTCGCATCGCGGGCGGCGATCGCGTCGACAATGAGCTGCAAGTCCTTGTGGGTCTGCTTCCGCACCGGCTCTGGCGCCGGCTTATCGGTGTTGCGGCCGTCGAAATGAACCGCCCGCCGCTCGTTCAAAATGCTGTTCATGATCTGCACCAGAAACTTGTTCTTCGTGCTGGCGAACATCTGCCGATGCAGCGCGTAGATGCTCTCCTTGAAATCCTCCCAACTGGGCGCGGAGACGATCTCGCCTAGGGTTCGCCGCATCTCAGAAATCTCGTCGTCGTCGACACGCGTCACGACGAGGTGCATCATCGCCGGCTCGAACAGCAGCCGACCTTCGACAATTTCGGCAAAAGAAGGGACCGCCTCATGGCTCGCGGCATTGGTCTGGTCCATTCGGCTGAAAACGTCGCGCGCATCGTCGGCCAGAAAAGTGCCGCTGCCGACCCGCCGGTGCACAAGCCCCTGCCGTTCCATCATGGCTAGAGCGCTGCGGACGGCGGTGCGGCTGGTCCCGAGCTGTTGGGCGAGCTCGCGCTCGTTGGGCAGTTTTGCACCGGGGACCATGAGGCCATCCTTGATGCCGCGCAGCAGCGAACGGTAGATGAGCGACGGCGTCGCCCGGTCGTTGGTGGTTATCGCCGTCAGTTCCGGCGATGCTGCGGAGTACGCCATCGAAGGTCAGGTCCCGTGAAACTCTTGGCAAGAAGCAGAATCAGTCAACACAAGTCAACCATTCGTGCGCAATCTGGAGCAATCAGCACTCGACATCAACGCGCAGGCCCGCTTCAACCGATGCAGACAGACGCTCGGCATAGATCAACGCATGACGCAGGCCGAAAGAGCCAAGCCCGATCACACCGACCTCGAGGCGCTGGATTATTTGGGCGATTCCGGAATCCGCCAGCCACGAAAATCCTCGATGAAGGCGCAGAGCGCGCCGACGACGGCTTCGAAGAAGGCCGAACCCGCCTCCGGGCTGGCGAGGAGAGGGTCGCCGAGCGTGCCCTTTGACGAGAGGTCCGCAAAATCATGATAGGTGCGGATCGCAGATGACCCCAAGAGATCGGTCGTCAGATACGGCGATCCAGGATCCGGATAGGTCGCGTCGGCCTTTTCGATCCTCACCAGATCGGGGCGCAGATGCTGGACCATCGCGGTCTCGAATTCGCAGGCATGGCCCATGCCGCCGGGCTCCGATCGCCTCAGTTTCGCGATCGCCTGACGTGCCAGATGGAAATAGGTGAGTGCGGCGATCCTGGCGGCCCCGTAGTGCCGATATCCGAGCGTGGACGCCAACAGATCGATGACGCCGGCATTTCCGCCGTGGCCGTTGACGATCAGGATGCGGCGGAAACCGTGCTGCACCAACGAGGCGACGACGTCCTCCGCCACCGCGATCAGCGTTTCAGCCCTCAACGTGACACTGCCGGGGAAACGCATGTGGTGCACCGAGAAGCCAAACCAGGGTGGCGGCAGCACCACGGCGTCGCGGGCTCGTTCCGCCGCCGCCAAGGAAACGGCATGGGCGAGCATGGTGTCGGTACCGAGTGGCATATGATTGCCGTGCTGCTCGACCGAGCCCAACGGCAGCATGACCACGGTGCGCTCCCGATCAAGCGATGCGACATCCGGAGAGCTCAGTTCTTCCCACCGCATTTGATCCATCTCCTAAAGTCGGACGGCGCATCATCGAAAATCCTGGCGCGCTTACGTCTCCAAAAGCCATTCAAATAGGTTGCAATTGATCCTGATCGGTTCATATTGTCCAACCACTGAGCCCTGAGTCAACGACCATTTGATGGTTGCGCCGGCGGATAAAGGCTCGAAGGTGCGCCGAGGCGAAGGGAGGAGTCTCGATGAAACTCTGTAAGCTGTTGACCGCTGCAGTGCTGGCTTCCAGCGCTTTCTTGACGAATCCGACCCTGGCCGAGGACATCACGCTGGAGTTCGTGGTCTGGAACTATTCCCTTGAAACCATTCAGGACAACGTCAAGAAGTTCGAGGCAGCCAATCCGGGTATCAAGGTAAAGGTCACCGACTACACCTGGCCGGACTATCAGGACAGCCTTGTCCTGCGCTTTCGTGGCGGTACACCCACCGACGTAATCTATGGCGGTCAGGATTGGTTGCCAGCCTGGGCCGCAGGCGGATTCGTGGCGCCGCTGGACGACATCGCGCCGGCAGGCGCGGTGGACGACCTGAAGAAGGACATTGCCGGCTTTGCGTTGAGCGACATGACCTACAAGGGCAAGCTCTACGGCCTTCCCTATTACGCCGATACGATCTCCTTCATCTATAACAAGAAGATCCTTGAGGATAAGGGCATCGCCGCGCCCAAGACCTGGGAGGAGGTAACCGCGGCTGCCGAAGAGCTCAAGGCTGGCGGCATGGAGCATCCGATTTCCTATGAATACAATCAGGAGCTCCCGAACTTCTTCGACGCCTTCGTGGCGCAGGCCTATGGCCGCGGCGCGCAACTCTTCGATGCCGAGCAGAAGGCCGCTTTCGACAATCCAGAGAACGGCGCCTACAAGCAACTGCAGTGGCTTGCCGACGCCTTCTCCAAGGGGCTGGTACAGCCAGAAACGCATGAGTCGAAGATCATCCTCGCGATGAACACCGGCCAGCACGCCTTCACCGTCGTCTTCAACTATGTGCTGGCGGCGATGAACAACGCGGCCGACCAGCCGCTCGCTGGCCAGTTCGCTCTGGCGCCTATGCCGGGTGAGGCGCACACCACGCTCGGCTTCTCGAAATTCTATGCGGTGACGGCGAAGACGGCGGCCGATCCGGCACGCGCCGAAGCCGCCTGGAAGTTCATCAACTTCATGGCCGGCAAGCCCTATACGGTCGCCAAGCGCTGGGCCGCAGAGAAGGGCCTCGGCTTCGGGCAGCTTCCGCTGTTCGAGGACCAATCGGTCATTGAAGCCTGGGGCAAATGGATCGACGTGCCGACGCTGAAGCAGCAGGTCGCGACGGCGCGGGCGGGGACCTGGACGGAGTGGGGCTCGCAATGGTCGGCCTATTTCCGCCCGCTGCTCGCCAAGGCCATGGTCGGCGAAGCTCCCGTAGAGCAGGTCATGAAGGACGGCGCGGAGCGCTGGAACCAGATGCGGGAACAGTTCGCCAGCCGCTAGGTCCGCGATAAAAGCGGCGAGTTGCCCGGCCGCTCGCCGTCCAACTGAAAAGCGGACCTGCCCATGTGGACCACGCAACGCTTTCCGGCCATCTGGCTCCTGCCGGCGCTGCTGCCGGTCGCGCTGATGACGATCTATCCGATCGCCTATGTGCTGTGGACCAGCATGCATTCGGTGCTGCTGCTTTTCCCCGACACGCCGTTTACGGGCATCGACAACTATGTCCGCGTGGTCAAGAGCGGTTATTTCCTCGATGCGCTTTACAATTCCCTGCTCTTCACCGCGATTGCCGCCCCCCTGGTAGTGGTGCTCGGCACCTTGACCGCCCTGTTCCTCCAGCGCCGGTTCTTCGGCTCGAAGATCGTCCGCTCGATCGTGCTCCTGCCCTGGGTGCTGCCTGGGGCAATCAGCGCGGTGCTGTGGATCTGGGTGTTCCATCCCAGTTTCGGCGTGCTCAACGGCACGCTGCGCGCGATGGGGGCGATCGACGGCTCCATTCCCTGGCTTACCTCGCCGAAGCTCGCGCTGATCTCAGTCGTGGTGGCGCATGTCTGGACTCAGATCCCCTTCGCCGTGGTGCTCATCATGGCGGCGCTTTCGGCCATCAATTCCGAGACCCTTGAAGCCGCAGCGATCGATTGCCGCAGTCCGGTCAGGCGTTTCCGCCATGTGATTTTTCCCGAGATCAAGTCGATGTTCGTCGTGCTTTTGATCTACAATGCCCTGGCGGCCTTCACGACCTACGACCTCGTCTACGCCATGACCGGCGGCGGGCCCGGCACGGCCACCACGCTGCTCTCCTTCCAGATCTGGAAGGAAAGCTTCTCGATGTACGACTTCGGCACGGGCTCGGCGGTCGCCTTCATCGTCGTGGCGATCTCCGCAGTGATGATCCTGGCGATCACCCGCGCGTTGCCGTCCGACCTGTTCGAGGGCGACTGAGATGCCAGGCCACCGCAATCCGCTGCTCACCTTCCTCTTCGCTGCGCTGATCCTGCTCTTCACCGGTGGGCCGGTGGCGCTTGCGCTCTATGGCAGCCTGGTACCGGACCGCATTCTGCTCGACCCCAACCGCAGCGTTCTTTCCGAGGGACCGAGCCTCGAAAGCTATCGCTATATCTTCACCGGCGAGTTGCCGGCATCCTACCGGCAGGCAAGCGCCAACCGCGCGATGATCTCGGACGCCGCGCGCCAGGTGCCGCAGAGCCTTGTCAATTCTTCGATCATTGCGTTGAGCGCAATGCTGCTCAACATGCTCCTCGGCGCACCTGCAGCCTTCATCTACGCGCGCCATGCATTTCCCGGAAAGAAGCTCAGCTTCATGTTCCTGATCCTGTCGCCGCTGGTTCCGGCGATAGCGCTGGTGACCCCGATCTACATGATGCTCGAGGGCCTGGGGCTGACCGGAACCCGGATCGGGATCATACTCGTCCACACGGCCAAGGCCCTGCCCTTCACCGTGCTGATCCTCTCCGTCTTCTTCCGCAAGATGCCGCAGGAGCTGTTCGAGGCTGCAGTCCTCGACCATTGCAGTCGTCTGCAGGCCTTCCTGCGCGTCGCGTTGCCGCTCGCCTTGCCGTCGATCGGCGCGACCGGCCTGTTTGCCTTCATGCTCTCCTATTCCGAATTCATGTTCTCCATGGTCTTGTCCGGCGACGCCGCCACCCGGCCGGTATCGGTGGTGATGGCTGCCCTGGCGCGCAACACCGATGTCTCGTGGAGCCTGCTCAACACGGCAATCTTCATCGCAATCGTTCCGACCCTGGTGCTGGTCGTCCTCGTATGGCGCTTTGTCGTCGAAGGCCTGCTCAACGGCTCGGTCAAGGGATAGCATCATGGACGAGACAATCGGTAACGAAGCGCTGCATCCGCTGAAGAGCCGCCCGCGCGGCGCGACCCAGCATGTAACCGCCGGGCCCTACTCGCCGGTGCTGCAGGTGGACGCCCGTCATCTCGTCGTCATTTCCGGCCAGGTCGCCGTCGATATGGACGGCAATGTCGTGGGCGATACGATCGAGGAGCAGGCCGCCGCGACGCTGCAGAACTGCGAAAGGCAGCTGGGCACCGCTGATTGCGGGCTGCGCGACGTCTTCAAGGTCAACGTCTATCTCGCCGACCTTCGCCATTGGGCGCGCTTCAACGCCCCCTGCGAGAAGGTAATTGTAGAGCCCCTGTCCGTGCGCACTGCCGTGCGGTCCGCTCTTCTCCCAGGCTTCCTGGTGGAGATCGAAATGTGGGCCGTCGCTGCGAAGGGGTCGTGACTTGGCGTCCGTCGAACTGAAGAACGTCTCGAAGACTTTTGGCCGTGTCGAGGCCGTGCGCGACGTGTCGCTGACCGTGCACGACCGCGAGTTCGTCGTCTTCGTCGGCCCCTCGGGCTGCGGCAAGTCGACTTTGCTCCGGATGATCGCCGGGCTGGAATCCGTCAGTTCGGGGGAGCTCAGCATTGGCGGCAAGCCGATGAACGCGGTTGCGGCGGCCGACCGAGGCATCGCCATGGTGTTCCAGTCCTACGCGCTGTACCCACATATGAGCGTGGCCGAGAATATGGGCTTTGCCCTGAAGATGCTTGGCACGGACAAGGCCGAGATCGACCGGAAGGTCGCGGAGACGGCGGCCATATTGCAGATCGAAGAGCTTCTTGCGCGCCGGCCGCGAGAGCTCTCCGGTGGCCAGCGGCAGCGGGTCGCGATCGGCCGCGCGATCGTGCGCAAGCCCGACGTCTTTCTCTTTGACGAGCCGCTGTCCAATCTCGATGCCGATCTGCGTGCGCAGATGCGTGTCGAGATGGCTCGGCTCCACAGGCAGCTCCAGACGACCATGATTTACGTGACACATGACCAGGTCGAGGCCATGACGCTGGCGGAGCGCATCGTTATCCTGGACAAGGGCCGGGTCGTCCAGGAAGGCGCGCCGCTCGATCTCCATGAGCGGCCGGCCAACCGTTTTGTTGCCGGCTTTCTCGGCCAGCCGAAGATGAACTTCCTGCCAGTCGACGTGGAACGGGCGAGCGACGGCGCCGGCTTTCGACTTACCGCGAACGGCCAGCTGCTCTTTTCCATTCGCGAACGCTTGCGCCTCCGGTCAGGCGAGGTTGCGGAGATCGGCGTGCGTCCCAACGCCATTTCGCTCGTCGACAATGAGGGCATCGCGGCCGAGACCGTCCTCGTCGAGCGGCTCGGCGGCACTAGCTTGCTCTATCTCAAGGTCGACGGCCTGCCCCAGCTCGTGACTGTGGAACTGCAAGGCAAACCGCCGATAACGATCGGCTCGTCTGTACGCTTCCGCTTCGACCCGGCCGACGCTCATGTTTTCGACGGTCAGGGGCGTAGCTGTAGGCTCTAGAAGATAATCGTACAGACAGCTCTTTCGGCTTTGCTCCAGATCGTCCGGCCGAGCTTCGTCAGCGGCGTCGCTATCCAGCCCCACGCGAGGGCGTAGATCCTGATTCCGTCCGGAGCTTAGGCCATCTCGAGTGACCTGGTCAGCGGTGTTATACCCCACCGGACCACGGAGGGTCCGCGGCCCGGCCCGTCGCTCAGTGCTTGAATTGAGCGACGTTATCCTTGGTGAGGCGCATCACGCCAGTCTCGACCTTTTCCGGCAAGGGGTTGACGCCGGCCGCCTTGTAGTCCGGCACGACCTTCATCCCGTCAGTGTTCAGCCAATGAAGCAGATGCACGGCGAGAAACGCTTCGACATAGGATTTTTGAACGACGGCACCGACGATGGTTCCGTCCTCGATGTAGGGAAGCATGTCGTCGTTCCGGTCCATGGCGACAATCTTGACCTGGCCTTGGCGGCCGGTCTCATTCACCGCAATGGCAGCACCTTTGCCGCTGTCGCCGTCGGTGCCGCCGATACCGACCACGTCAGGGTGAGCAAGAAGTGACTGGCTGTAGGCCGTGGGGGCATAAGACGGGTCCGCCTTGTCGTTGACCACATCGACCACTTCGATTTCAGGCGCGGATTCCTTGAAGTAGGCCTTGTAGCCTTCGACCCGCTCCAGAACCGAAGGCGCGGGGAACGAACCCAGGATCACCTTGCCTTTGCCGCCGATCGCCTCGGCAAGCATCTTGCCCCCGACCTTGCCGGCTTCGAGGTTCGAGATGCCGAGATACACGGCGCGTTTGGTGCCCGGCGCGTCGCCGATGATCATAGCGACCGGAATTCCGGCATCGACGGCGCGGTCGATTCCGCCCGCGAGTGCTGCGGCGTCGCCGGGAAAGATCAGGAGGCCGGCCGGCTTCCGCGCGATCAGCTCATCGAGTTGCCGTGCCTGGGCGGCGGTGTCGAAGTCGAGCGGGCCGGTAAAGCTAGTCTTGATGTTCAGCGATTTGGCGGCGTCTTCGAGGGCTTTGCGGTGGTCGACCCAGAACGGCACCTGCGTGACGCAGGAGAGAAACACGTATTCCATGCCCTCGCCCTGGGCGAGCGCTTCATCGCTGAATTGGGGTACGAGGCCGAGCCCCGTCCCGGCGAGGCCAATGCCGCCGAGCTTCATCAGGCTGCGGCGGTCGAGATCGAGTGTCGTCATCACTTTCCTCCCTTCTTCGATTGGAGCCCAATGGGCCCTTGGCTTACCCGTCGCCGCGGCGCACCAGCATGTCGAGCGCAACGGCCAGGACAAGAACGGCGCCGGTGACGATCATCTGCCAGTAGATCGACACGGCGAGCATGGTCATGGCGTTGTTGATCAAGGCGACGAAGATGACGCCGAGAAACGCGCCCAGGACGGTGCCCTCCCCGCCGCGCAGACTTGCGCCGCCGATCACGGCGGCTGCGAGCACCTGCAATTCGAGCGCGTTGCCGGCAGTAGGCGTACCGCTCATCAGCCGCGAGGCGAGGAGGATGCCGGCAAGCGCGGCGAGCAGTCCGCTCAGCATGTAGGCGAGTGTGCGGACGCGATCGACGGCCAAACCCGAGAGACGCGCCGCCTTCTCGTTCGCGCCAATGTAGTAGAGTTGCCGGAAGAAGCTTCCATGCCGCATGGCGAGGTCAAAGACGACCACCAGTGCGAGCGCAACCCAAAGAAGAAACGGCAGGCCGAGAATCTCGGCGCGGCCGGCCCACCCGAAGGCCGGCGGTAGATTGCTGAGCGAGAATCCTTCGGTCAGCACCAAGGCGATCCCGCGGGCGATCGACATCGAGCCGAGAGTGGCGACCAGGGGATTGACACCGATCCTGGTGACGACGATGCCGTTGGCAAGGCCGATGATGACGCCAAGAGCAAGCGCACCAAGAATCGCCAGCGGGATGGAGGCGCCGCTTAACAGAAGAAGCGCCGTCACGGTGCTCGCTAGCGCCAGCACGGAGCCGACCGAGAGGTCGAATCCACCAGAGACCAGGAGCACCGTCATGCCCACGGCGATGATCACGGTCGGCGCCATGCCGATGGCTATCGCACGGAAGTTCGCCAGCGACAGGAAGACCGGCGAAGCCAGCGACATTCCGACGATGATCGCAACGATAAGAACCAGGAGCGTCAACTCGCGCGTCTCGACGAAGCGCCGAAGGACACGGCTGCCGACACGCGAAGGCCACCGACCGACCTCGTCGACGCTCATCAGGCCGCCTCCCCTTCGCGTTTGTGACCGATGCCGGAGGCAAGAGCCATTACGCGCTCTTCCGTTGCCAAACGTGTCGGGAGATCGCCGACGATCTGTCCCTCTCGCATGACGACGATCCGATCGGAGATGGTGAAGAGCTCCGGGAGGTCAGAGGAGATCAAGAGAATCGCCTTACCGGCAGCAGCGAGGCGGCGGATTTCCTTGTGGATCTCCCTTTTCGCTTCGACGTCGACGCCCTTGGTCGGCTCGTCAATCACGACGATCGCCGGGTCGCTCGCAAGCCACTTCGACAGCATCAGTTTCTGCTGGTTGCCGCCGCTGAGTTTTCCAGCCGCCGCCGCAAGGCTCGGCACTCGTATCCGGAAGCGTTCGACCGCCCTACCCGCCGCCGCCGTCGCCGCCGCCCTCTCAATCCAACCGAGCCGCGCGAACCGACGAAGCGCAGTCACGACGAAATTATCGGTGACCGACATCGACAGGAACAGGCCTTCCGCTTTGCGATCGTCCGGCACATAGGCGATGCCGCGGGCCATCGCGTCGCGGAGACCACGCAGGCGCGTCGGACGGCCCTTGATCTCGATCGCAGTTCCTCCAGACGGCTGCCGCAGGCCGACGAGGCTGCGTGCAAGCTCGCTGCGGCGCGATCCCATCAAGCCCGCGAGACCGACGACCTCACCGAACCGTATTTCAAGCTCGAGATGTCGAGATTTGCCCATGGCTCCGTTGCCACGGACTGCAAGCGCCACCGGACCAGGCACGAGCGCCGACTCGGCTGCGAAGATTTCGAGGTTCCGGCCGACCATGGCGCGCACGACGTCGTCAATGGAAGTCTCCGGCACCGCGCGCGTGGTCATCCTTCGGCCATCGCGCAGCACGGTGACGCGGTCGGCGATCCGGAAGACCTCGGCCATGTGATGGCTCACATAGACGATGCCGATGCCCCGGGTCTTAAGCCGAGTGATGATGTCAAACAGCGCTGCGACCTCATCGGAGGTGAGCGCCGAGGTGGGCTCGTCGAGGAGAAGGATGCGAGCGTCGAGCGACAGTGCCTTGGCAATCTCGACAAGCTGGCGCGTACCCGCGGGCAAGCGGTCAACCGGGCGACCGACATCGATTTCGATGCCGAAGGGGGAAAGGATCTGCCGGGTCCGCTGCCGGAGCTCGCTCCAGCGTATGACCCCGCAGGCCGTCGGAGCTCGGCCGACAAAGACGTTCTCGGCGACCGTTAGGGCACCGGCGAGACTAAGCTCCTGGAAGACTGTGCTGATGCCGAGCGCCTGCGCTTTGGATGGGTCGTTAATGGTGACCGCCCGCCCGTCTATGTTGATCGTACCCTTGTCGGGCGCGACCACACCGGAGAGGATGGCGAGGAGTGTCGATTTCCCGGCACCATTTTCGCCGACAAGCGCATGCACCTCGCCCTGCCTCAGATCGAAATCGACGTCGTCAAGGGCCCGCGTCGTGCCGTACCACTTCGTGATGCCGCTGAGCTCGAGGAGCGGTGCCGCCATCAGCTCGCCTCCGGAATTCCTTTGTCCGCGGCGGCAATGTCCTCGATTCCGTTGGAATAGGTCTCGCGCGTCCGTCCGATATGGATATCCAGAACCGCTATCGTTGCGTCTGCGTCGCCACGCCGGATGGTGTCGAGCATCTGTCGATGCTCCTGGAACGACAGCTTCGTGTGTAGCGGCTTGCCGGCAAGGTGGGTCCGGAGCGCAGCGATCTTGCCGACATAGCGCGCATAGCTGTCGCGGAGATAGCTATTGCCGCAGTGCTCGAAGAAGGCCGCGTGATAGCGGGTGTCCAGGGACAGATAGAGCCGCCGGTCGCCCTGCCGCTGCGCGGCTGCCATGCCGCGCACGATGTCTTCAAGCTCCGCCGCGAAGCCATCGGGGCCGCGCGCGATGGCGAGCCTCAGCGCCGCCGTTTCTACCGCACTCCGGAATTCACAGATCTGATGAACCTCGCGAGCGCTCAGCGTGAAGACGAAGGCGCCGCGCTGCGGATAGATCAGCACCAGGCCCTCGGCGCGGAGCTGGGCGAGCGCCTCTCTGACGGGAGTCTTCGACACGCCGAGATCGTCGGCGAGCTGACGTTCAGAGAGAGGCTGACCCAACGTGAGGTCACCGTGGACGATCGACTCGCGGAGCTGGTGGAGCACGGTTTCCGCAAGCGATTTGGGTCGCTTGATCCTGGCGACGGGAAGCCGGCCGCTGATTTTGGTATTGCCTGCCATCTGCAAGGTGATATACCAGACACCAGAAAGTTCGGCAACAAGAAGCGGCTTCGCTGACGGCCCGTTACGAAGCCAAGGTACGTGCTCCGGGGAGGAGACATGGACAGAGCCGAGCTCGCGCTCGACTGCCGTAACCTGCACGGCGAGGGAATTCTGTGGAACCACCATGACCGCCGGGTCTGGTGGACGGACATCCACGGGAAGCGTCTGTGGTGGCTCGAACCCTCATCAGGTGCTTCGGGTTCAATCGCCATGGCGGACCGCGTCTGCTGCTTCGCGCCCCGCGAGAAAGGCGGTTTCATTCTCGCCCTCGCAAAGGAGGTGGCGTTCTTCGACCCCGGCACCGGCGAACTCGCGACGATCCATCGCTTCGAGCCCGACAAACTGGCGACGCGCCTCAATGACGGCCGCACGGATCGCCAGGGCCGATTCATCGCTGGCGGAATGAACGAGGGTTCCGGACCGGAAAAGTCGACCGTGTTGCGGATCGATCCCGACGAATCGGTAACGACGATCATTACCGGCGTTGGCTGCGCCAACTCGACCTGTTTCTCGCCCGACGGGCGCCGCATGTATTTCGCCGACACCTCCGTCGGAACCATCTGGGTCTATGACTACGATCCGGGCACCGGGGTTCCAGGCAACCGACAAGTCCTCAACGATTTCAAGGGAGAGCCGGGCATTCCGGACGGCTCGTGCGTCGACGCTGAAGGCGCCGTGTGGAATGCCGAATGGGAAGGCCGGCGAGTCGTCCGCATCCTGCCCGACGGGAGCATCGACCGGGTGGTCGAGGTGCCGGTGTTAAAGCCGACCTGCTGCGCTTTCGGCGGGCCTGAACTCGAGACTCTCTACATCACCACATCGCGACTGGAGGCGACGCGGGAGCAGATCGCCGCCGAGCCGACGGCCGGCTCTCTCTTCGCTTTCAAACCCGGCGTGCGCGGCGTCGTGGACGCGCCGTTCGCCGGATAGAACCCGTCAAGCGTCCAAGGGAGGAAAGACATGAGCTTCAGCTTTCGATCGTTGATCGCGATAGCAGCGACAAGCGCGGTCGTAGTACTCACGGCGACCGGTATTGCCCTCGCCATCGACTACGCCGCACCGCAACCGCTTCAACCGGGCGCACAGGCGCCGATCACCAAGGGCGCCGGCAAGGACAAGATCCGCATCGCCTACATGCCGCCGGCGACCGAGTTCAACTACTACATCGCCATCGGCGAGGGCCTCAAAGCCGCAGCGGCCGAGAAGGGCAATGTTGAGACCTTCATGCTCGCCCCGCAAAGCGGCGCCGACATCAACGGCCAGATGGGCATGATCCAGGACGTGATCACCCAGGGCGTCGACGCCATCGTCCTGTCGACCCATGACGAGGCGGCCGCCGCTCCGCTCGTCAAGCAGGCCGTCGACAAAGGCATCTCCGTCGTCATCGTCAACTCCGACATCGCCAATTTTCCGACCCCGGTCCATGCCGTGGTCGGCTATTCGCAACGCAAAGGCACGCACAAGATCGGCGAATACCTCCTTGAGAGGCTCGGCGATAAATCGGTCAAAGCCGCGGTCATCGAAGGCCAGCCCGGCTATCATTCGACAGAGCGCGTCGGCGGCTTCCTCGACGCCGTCAAGGGCAAGCCGAATGTGGATATTGTTGCGAGCATTCCCGGCGGCTGGAATGTTGAGGGTGGCAACACCGCCGGCATGGACCTGCTCCAGGGTCATCCGGACGTCGACGTCATCTTTGCTGCGAACGACTACATGATCATGGGTGCCCAACTCGCCGCTAAGTCGCTCGGTCGAAACGACTTGATGCTGCTTGGCAATGATGGCGACACCGCCGCTCTCGAGGAGATCAGCAAAGGCACGGTCACCGCGACTGTCAACACGACACCATTCGTCATGGGCCAGATTGCGTTGCAGGTCGCGATCGACGTGCTCGACGGCAATTTCGCAGGAGGGTTTGTCGAAACACCGACAACGATTGTCGACAAGGCCAATGTGCTGCCGGTTCTGCAGGCGCCCGACAAGCTCTATCCGAAGCCGTCGATGCAGTATTGAGACGAACTTATGTTCCTTAAGCAGCACCTCCCTCGCTCGGCCGGACCACCCGGTCGGGCGAAGCAAGGATCGCGTGGAGAACTATGGAAGAGAGCGTTCCCGTCTGGGAGCTGAGGAACGTGACCAAGCGTTTCCCCGGCGTTGTGGCGAACGATTCCGTGTCGCTCAGCCTCGTTGCCGGGCGGATTCACGGCTTGCTCGGCGAGAATGGCTGCGGCAAGTCCACGCTTGTCAAGGTTCTGTGCGGGGTGCATCAGCCCGATTCGGGCGAGATCCTGTGTGCGGGCCGGCCGGTCGTGCTTTCCGACCCGATCGCCGCGCGGCGCGCAGGGATCGCCACGGTCTTTCAGGAGTTCTCGCTCGTCCAAACGCTATCGGTCGCGGAGAACATCTATCTCGGCCGGCTTCCGCGAAACCGATGGCGGATAGACTGGCCGGCAATGCGCGAGGGAGCCCGGCGCGTGCTTGGCCGCATCCACGTCGCGATCGACCCGGACGCGATCGTGGGCGAACTCTCAACCGCCGGCCAGCAACTCGTGGAGATCGCCAAGGCGATCGCGGCCAACGCCTCGATGATCATTCTCGACGAGCCGACCACCGCCCTCGGCCCCGACGAGATCGCCGAGCTTCATCGCCTTCTCCTGCGCCTCAAGGACGATGGCAGGATCATCCTCTACATCTCGCATCGCCTAGACGAGGTCGTTGAACTGGTCGACGAAGCAACGATCCTCAAGGATGGGCGCGTGGTATCGAACGCAGCGGAAACGCCGGTCGAGATCAGGGCCATTGTCCGTAAGATGGTCGGCCGCGTCGACGAACACTTTCCCAAGGCGGCGAATGCCACGGGTGACGCCCTCCTCGACGTGCGCTCCATCCACACGAGCAACCGCGTCGCCGGCGCTACCTTTACGGTTGGCCGCGGCGAGGTCTTCGGCCTTGGCGGCGTGCTCGGCTCCGGCCGCACTGAAATCGCCCGCGCCCTGTTCGGGGTCGATGTGCTTCGGCAAGGCGAAATCCGGCTCCGCGGCAAATCGCTCGAGCTTCTGTCCTCGCGCGACGCGATCGCCGCCGGGATCGCGCTTGTGCCGGAGAATCGAAAATCCGACGGGCTCTTCTTCAATTTCCACGGGCTTGAGAACATCTCGATCGCCGGGCTCGGCCGGATCACGCACGGAGCCATGCTCGACCACGCCCGCGAACGACGCCTTGCCCACGGCCTGATCCGGAGCCTCAGAATCACGCCTACTGCCGAGACGGCGCTGGTCGGCGAGCTTTCCGGCGGCAACCAGCAGAAGATCGTGATTGCCCGGTGGCTGTTCGCGGAGGCCGAGCTTTTCGTTCTCGACGAGCCGACCCAGGGTATCGATGTCGGGGCCAAGATCGCCGTCTATCAGCTCATCAACGAGCTTACAGCCGCCGGCAAGGGCGTCATCCTGATCAGCTCCGACTATGACGAGCTGCTCGCGATGAGCGACCGGATCGGCATTGTAAGCCGCGGAAGGATCGTCGCAATCCGCGATGCCAGGAGCCTCGACAAGGCCGACCTGGTCAAGGCCTCCGCCGACCAGGAGGAGCTTGCCGCATGAAGCGGATGGTGAGCAACCAGATCGTCGGTCCGCTTGCTGCCCTTCTCCTGGTGGCTGTCGTCGTCGCGCTCACCACCAACCGCTTTCTCGATGTCGGCAATCTGTCCAACCTCATTCTGCAGGTGAGCATCGTCGCAATCGTTGCGATCGGCTCGACCATCGTGATCTTCACCGGCGGCATCGACCTTTCCCCCGGTTCGGCCATCGCATTGATGACTATGGTTTTCGCCATGGCGATCAAATTCGGGGACGTGCCGCTGCCGTTCGCGATTCTGTTCGTCCTCCTGATCGGCGTGCTCCTTGGCGCCGTGAACGGCGTCCTCACCGCCTACCTTCGTATCCCGTCGTTCATCACCACGCTCGCGGCGCTCTCGGCGTTCCGCGGCATCGCCTTCATGTTCAACAACGGTTCGCCGGTATTCTCCGTGCACCCGAAGCTCGAGCCGATCTTCTACGGTTCTCTTCTCGGGGTGCCGCTGCCGCTCTTCTACGTCGTCGGCCTTTACGCACTCGCCTTCTTCGTCATGCGCTACACCGCCTTCGGCCGCACGATCTACGCGGTCGGCGGCAACCCGCAGGCCGCGGCGCTCTCCGGGCTCAATGTCGCCCGCACGCGCTTCCTTGCCTTCGTCATTGCCGGTGCGATGGCGGCGGTCGGAGCCGTGCTCATGGCCGCACGGCTCAATTCCGGCTCGCCCAATTATGGCGTTGGGATGGAGCTCTCGGCGATCGCCGCCGCAGTGATCGGCGGCGCAAGTCTCGCCGGCGGTCGCGGCCAGATCGTGAGCACCGTGATCGGCGCGCTTACCATCGTCATCGTCCAGAACGCGCTCAACCTCAACGCCGTGCCGGCGTCGGCCCAGAACGTCATCATCGGCGCCATCATCGTGACCGCGGTCGGCGTCGACATGTGGCGCGGCGAGATCGGTCGCGCACTCGCCTTCATCGTCGGCCCGCTCACCTTGCCAAGACAAAAAGGAAAGGTAGATCAATGACCGCCATAACCTTTTCCCACATCGGCATCACCGTGCCCGACCTCGAAAGAGCAGTCGAGTTCTACTCGATGGCCTTCGACTGTTATGTGATCATGGGGCCGACCAAGGTCAGCCAGGACGACAGCGCTATCGGCCAGATGTGCGACGACGTCTTCGGAGCCGGCTGGGGAAGTTTCCGGATCGCTCACCTCTCGACCGGCGACGGCATCGGCATCGAGCTCTTCGAGTTCCCCAAAACTCGCCCTGAGAAGCGGCCCTTCGAATACTGGCGTCCGGGCATCTTCCACATCTGCCTGCAGGACCAGCATCTCGAAGAGCGCGTCAAGCGCATCGAGGCCCTCGGCGGCCGCCAGCGGATGAGCCAGGTCCGCTACTACTATCCGGGCGAAAAGCCTTACCGCATGGTCTATTGCGAGGATCCCTTCGGCAATATCATCGAGCTCTACAGTCACTCCTATGAGCTCACTTATTCGGCCGGCGCCTACGTCTGAAGCGCAGGAGAGACGCGGCATGGCGGAACACCCCAAGGTCGTCATCACCGACTACGACTACGGCAATCTGGATATCGAACGGGCCGTGCTGGAGGCAGTCGGGGCGCGCGTCGTAGGGCTCCAGGCCAAGTCGGAGGAGGAACTGGCTGCCGAGGCGATCGACTGCGACGCGATGATGAACCAGTATGCCCGCATCGGCGCGAAGACCATCGAACGCATGCAGCGCTGCCGGGTGATCGCCCGCTACGGCATCGGTGTCGACATAGTCGATGTCGACGCGGCGACCGCCAAGGGCATTCTTGTCACCAATGTCCGCGACTATTGCACCGACGAGGTCGCCGACCATGCGATCGGGCTGTGGCTCGCGCTCGCCCGCAAGCTTTTCCAATACAACGCCGCGACCCATGAAGGGATCTGGCGTTGGCAGACCGGGCAACCGATCCATCGGTTTAAGGGACGCACAATGGGCATCGTCTCCTTCGGCAAGATCGGCCAGGCGATTGCCGAGCGCGCCAAAGGCTTCGGCGTCGATATCCTTGTTTATGATCCTTACATCGAGAAGGGCGTCGCCGAGGCGAAAGGCGCGCGCCGCGTCGGCAAGGCAGAGATTCTCCAAAACTCCGACTATCTGATGATGCAGGTGCCGATAACCCCCGAGACCCGGCATTTCCTGGGCGCGGCGGAATTCCGCCAGGTGAAGAAGGGGGCAATTATAGTGAATACCGGCCGCGGTCCAACCATCGACAACCGCGCGCTTTATCGGGCGCTGACCGAAGGCCGCATCGCCGGCGCCGGCTTGGATGATCCTGAAGAGGAGCCGGCCAAGCTCGCCAATTGGAACCCAAGCGGCAATCCGCTGTTCTCGCTTGCCAACGTCATCGTGACACCCCACACGGCGTACTATTCCGAAGAGTCGATCCGGGTTGCCCGCGAAACCGCCGCGTCAGAAGTCGCGCGCGTGCTGACCGGCGGCATGCCGCTCAACCCGGTTAACGCAGTAGAGCTGACGCGAACGCCGGCTCGAAGATAAGGGAGGTCGTGCGATGCTCAAGGTTTTCAACGATTTCGAGCGGCAGCCGGCGCTGCTTGCAAAATTCGATGAGGTCGCCAAATGCTACAGCGCCTCATGCGTCTTTGCCGATGCTCAATACCGTCAGGGCGTGATGGATTCGGAGATCAAGCCGGCGTTTCCGGCGAGAATCGTCGGCCAGGCCCTCACGGTCCAGCTCTCTTCCGGAGACCTCGTTGACCCGCTCAGGGCAATCGAGATGGGCAGGGATGGTGACATCATCGTCGTCGACGCGGGCGGCGACCGGCAAACCTCGGTGTGCGGCGGGCTGATGGGCGGGCTCGCAAGGAACCGCGGCATTCGCGGCATGATCATCGATGGCTCCGGCCGCGATATCGACGAGCTTGAGGCGATCGGCTGGCCGATCTGGACCCGCGCCATCACGGCGCGAGGCACGCACACAATGTATTCAGGCAGAAAGGATGAGCTCTCGATCAACGTGCCAATTCAATGCGGCGGCGTACCTATCAATCCCGGCGATTTCGTGGTCGCCGACACGATCGGCGTGACCGTCGTGCCGGTAGCCAGCGCCGAAACGGTCGTGGAGCTCGCGCGCGAACAGGCAGCACGCGAACAGAAGACCCGCGAACGGGTCGCCCAAGGGAAAACACTTGAAGAGTTGCTTAACGAGTTCGGTCGTCTTTGAGACCGAGGACCTTTCCGCTGGACCGCGATGCGTCTCTTGCCGTGGCAAGCCCGCTCTGTCACTTCATCAGCTCGGCCGCCCGATCGAAGGCGGCTGAAAATCCTTTGAGAGAAATCGACAAGTCGATAGGCTGGTTGCTGCTCGACCCCGGCGACACGGTGTGGCTGGAGGAGCCCGGCTACTATGCCGCCAGGGCGACCTTCACCGTGGCCGGCGCCAACATAATGCCGCTTGCCGTCGACCGTGACGGCTGGCAGATGAACCCGCCTGACATCGCGCCGCGGCTGATCTATTAACGCCGGCCTGCAGCATCCGCTTGGCATCACCATGCGCATGGACCAGCGGCTGCGCCTGTTCGAGATCGCCGAGCGCCACAATTCCTGGATCATCGAGGACGATTTCGACGGCGAGTACCGCTTCCAGGGACGGCCGGTGCCTGCGATACAGAGCATGGATTATGCAGTGTTCCACGATCTCTTCGCCTCCGAACTGCCCGCCGACGTGACGCTCTCGCCGGCGGGAGCCGGCATTCAGCTCGTCGCTGATCTGCCGGAGGGTTGCGATGACCGCGCGGTTGTCGAGGCCTACAGGCTCGGCGTCAACGCCTCGCCGCTGTCGAAATACTATTGGTCGACCTCAGGCAACGGCCTGGTGCTCGGGTATGCCGCCTGCAACAAGGCGCAGAGCGAAGCCGGCATCCGCCGCCTGCGCCAGGCGATCGAGCAGGCGCGGACACTGTGCTGACGCGGTCTGGCGCAGCCGGTGGATAATTCGCGCTCAAAGTGAGTGTGAGCGACCAATTTGGAGGGCAAAATACCGTCAGGGAAAATACGGCTCCTTTGACGGCAATTCCTCTCGCAATTTCAAAACTTAAGCCGTTGAGAAATACCGGCAGTACGCTGATTCATTTGACGGAATGCAATCAACCGCTCTTGGACGCTTGCGAATATACAGTCGGAAATACCGTCAGATTTTCCCGCTGCCTCCTTTGTCGTCTGGAGCAATCAAAATCAGCCTCTTGAAAATCAGCAGCTTGCCGATATCCGAGGTCCAATTGGCTATGGAGTGCCGATAGTCGATGAGATCGCAGATAACACTATGCTTTTCTACGCTAACATAGCCGTTTCGCCGAATTTCGCAGGTCTTTCCCCTCACTCCCACTCGATTGTTCAAACAGCATATAACCCATTGAAATCACTGTCAAATATTTTCCAACATCGCGCAAACTCCGACATCAAAACCGTCAAAAAGTTACGCTTTTGATTTTTAAAGGGAAAAATCGCCGCAAAAAATATTTTGAGGTTTCACCAACTATCGGGACCATCGGGCGATTTTTGCACTTTGCGGCGTTCGACGGCGCGCCCAAGCCGTCTCGAAAAGTACCGTCACCGCTCGCTGTCAGAGCGAAAAAGACAGAGCTTGCCGCCGCTATTCCGCCGCCTCGGCATAGAGCGCGGGAACATAGTTGAGGATCGGTCCAAGCCAGCGCTCCACCTCAGCCAATGGCATGTCCTTGCGGCGTGCGTAATCCTCGACCTGATCGCGCTCGACCTTG
>NZ_JBJACT010000054.1:0-23598 GCF_044778005.1 Mesorhizobium sp. IMUNJ 23033 | reverse complement strand
CAACGTCTCCAGACGCGTCGACGGCGTGAACTTGAAAAATGCGCTTGGCCAGATCAAGGCCCACGGTGGTAATCTGCATGGCGGATGGCTCCTTAGCTCGGGTTGCCTGACAGCAAACCCACTGTGGCACTGTGATGCCGGGAGCGGGAGCCATCCACCTCATCTGCTTTCAGGAATCGACAAAAGTTGTCTCTACGACCGACATGCGGCGCAAAGCTGCCGATCATTAGTATTTCCACGCGGTAGCCGCCGATTCTGCGATTGCGGCTTGCGAGGAATAGGCGTGGGCAGGCGAGGCCGCTATTCTGCGCTTGATTTCATCGGTCCTCGATGCTCTGACACTCTGGAAGCAGAACTAACGAGATCGAAGCGAAGGGAAAAGTCGCGCGCTGGTGCGCACTATCGCACCATGGCGTAGAAAAAGGCGGTGGCTCGCCGGGACCGACGAAGCAGCGAAATACGAATTCGCCATACCGCTACACCGAGACGCGCCATGGCCGCATCAAATGCGAAAACGTGATCGGGACCGCGCAGAAGCACTACGCCTTGCAGGTGCGCCACCATCGCTGCGGGATCGCGCCGTTGCTCTGGCGCAAGAGCGCGGCGAGGTGCGGACCCGCGATCTCACCGACATCGGCATCCCACGCTGCTATCTCTCTCGGATGTGCGAAGAAGGGCTGCTCGTGAAGGTCGGCTACGGGCGGTATTGCGCCGCTGCCTGGAAGGCGTGGCGCGGCACTCGGCGTCTTGGCTGGGTGCTGGGTGCGGTTCAATATGGGGATAGACGTAGCTAAATTTGAGTGTGAAGGCGTTACGGAACCATGCGGAACGATACGGGAAGACTTCTAAATTTTGGTCCACGAAAAACTCAATGAAATCAAAGGCTTTAGTACGCCCTCCGGGCCTACCATAACACCAGTCTAATATATTGATTTCTTTATATTTTTATCAACGGGCCCAAAACGTGGACTCGAACCCCCCTTCTGGAAAAGCAAACAGAGCACCACATTCCCCTATCAAGCCGGCGATGAAACGGGCTGCCAGAGGCTGCCTTTTCGGATGTCAAGGTGATCCATCACTCGGCGTCCTGATCTCACTCTCCAAGCAGATGGCACCCTGGCTACCGACTCCGGGCGAGTGGGTATGTTGTGGGCGGCTTTGACCGTTCCACCGATTCTTCGGGGAACTATCACAAGGCATACCACTGACGAAACGGCTCAGCGAGGTCGCGCACAGGCACGGCTGGATCGCCTACCTTTGTTCAGCCGCGCAACCAGCGAGGCGGTTATTGTTCGTAGACGAGGCCCTTGCGCCGTAAACGCTCGCGCATATCGTTGACATCGAGGCTCAACTTGCCGGTGGCGTAGAGCGCTCGCTTTTCTTCTTCCATCGCCTCGCGCTTGCGGGCGATTTCGAGGATCTTTGCAGCGGTTTCGCGCGGCACCACGCACACGCCGTCGTCATCGGCCACGATCACGTCGCCGGGCCGGATGTGGGCGCCGGCGCAGACGATCGGCACCTGGACATTGCCGAGCGTCTCCTTAACGGTGCCCTGCGCGCTGATCGCCTTCGACCAGACCGGAAAAGCCATGGAGCGCAGCGTCGAGACATCGCGCACGCCCGCGTCGATGATCAGGCCCCTGATGCCTTGCGCCCTGGCCGACTCGGCCAGCAGGTCGCCGAAATAGCCATCCTCGCAGGGCGAGGTCGGGGTGACGACGAGGATGTCTCCTGGCCGCGCCTGCTCCAGCGCGACATGGATCATCCAGTTGTCGCCCGGCGCGACTTCGCAAGTCAGCGCGTTGCCGCGGATCCTGGCGCCATCGTAGATGGGGCGCAGCCGAGCCGCGAGCAGGCCCGTCCGTCCCTGCGCCTCGTGAACCGTGGCCACGCCAAGCTGGCCAAGAGCCTCGCAGGTCTCGATCGGCGTGCGCTCGGTCTTGGTGACGACTCTGGCCATCGGTGTTTCTCCCGGAAAGATGAGGCGCGGCCTCTGGCCCGCGCCCGAACGGTGATCATTGGGCTCGCTAGCGCCCTTGCGCCTTCAGTCGCATATCAAGCCTTGGATAGACCTTGCGGGCATTGCCTTCGAACACGGCCCGCCGCTCGGCTTCGCCGAGCGAAAGCGCGTCGATGTAGCGCCGCGTGTCGTCGAAGTCGAAGCCGGTTTCCGGGTCGATGGCCTTGACCGCTCCGAGCAGTTCGGACCCGAACAGGATGTTGGCCGGACCAACGACGCGGAACAGCGTGTCGATGCCTGCCTGGTGATAGACGCAGCTGTCGAAGAAGACGTTGCGCAACAGGTGCTCGCCCAGTCCGGGCCTGTTCAGCATCATCGCCAGGCCGCGATAGCGTCCCCAGTGATAGGGCGCCGCACCACCGCCGTGTGGAATGATCAGCTTGAGATCGGGAAACGCGCTGAACAGGTCGCCCTGGATCAGCTGCATGAACACAGCGGTATCGGCATTGATGTAGTGCGCGCCGGTCGTGTGCAGGCATGCGCTGCAGGAGCCGGAGACATGGATCATGGCCGGCACCTGCAGCTCGACCAGCTTTTCGAAGAGCGGGTACCAGTAGCGGTCGTGGATCGGCGGCGCCGACCAGAAGCCACCAGACGGATCGGGATTGAGGTTGCAGCCGACGAAGCCGAGCTCGGCGACGCAACGCTCGAGCTCGGCAAGGACCGGCTTCAGGTCGCCGCTCATCGATTGCGGCAACTGGCATACGCCGGCGAAGTTGGCTGGGAACATGTCGACGATGCGGGCGATCAAGTCGTTGGAGATGCGCGACCACTCGGCATTGGTCTCGGCGCCGCCGATATGATGGCCCATCCCCGAGGCCCGCGGCGACAGGATGGTCACGTCGGAGCCTCGTTCGCGCTGCAGGCGCAGCTGGTTCTGTTCGATCGTTGCCCTGAGCACGTCGTCTGCAATGCCGGGATAGGCGGGCCTTGCGTCGCGCGCGCCCTCGACGAACTCGACCTGCGCCTTGCGAAAGGCATGATGGTCCTGCGGTTCGCTCGTGTAGTGGCCGTGGCAGTCAATGATCATTTCGATTCTCTTCGCGACGCGATCCGGCAAGCGGCGGACGCTGAAGTCCGCCGCTGCCGATTGCCACGCCTACGGTTCGAGCACGTAGTTGGTGAAGCCGCCGTCACCGGAAGCGACACCGTTGATGGCCTCGTTGATCTGCTCGAGCGGATACGTCCTGGCCTCCAGCACCGAGAGATCGATCGTGCCGGAGCGGACCATCTCGGCGATCTCCATGCCCTCGGCCGTGGTCAGCCAGGCCGAGCCGATCAGCTCCATCGAATTGTCCATCCACCACTTGGTGTTGAACAGCATGTCGCTGCCGGTGCCGCCGATGTTGACGATGCGGCCGCCTCGCCTGACCCCCATCATGGCGTCCTTCATGGCATTGACGTCGGCGACTGCGCCGAGGCAGTCGAGCATGAAGTCGGCGCCAATACCGTTGGTCTGCGAGCGGACCCAGTCGGCGACCTGGCCGTCCTGGTTGGAGAATGTCTGGACCCGGTTCGGGGCAAGCTGCTTCAGCCGCTCGAGCAGGGGCTTGCCACGGGCCACGGCATAGACCGTCGAGACACCCATGGCGAGCGCGAAGAGAGTGGCGCCGACGCCCAGCGTGCCCGTCGCGCCGTTGATGATCAGCGACTTGCCGGTCGGTATGCCGAACTTCTTGATCGCGGAATAGGATGTGCCGAGGTAACCCATGCGGGCGGCCTGAGGAAAGGTCATAGTGTCGGGGATCTTGACGATCGCATTCTGGGGCGCACACATGAACTGGGCGAAGCCGCCTTCCGGATAGCGCTTGTAGATATCCAGGCTGTTCTTGTTGAAGCCGAAATAGCCATTGAAGGTGAAGTACTCGCACTTCGCCTGATGGCCGCTGACGCAGGCATGGCATGCACCGCAGGAGCGTAGCGGATTGACGTAGACGCGGTCGCCAGGCTTGATCGCCACGACCTGGTTGCCGACCTGGTGCACGATGCCCGCCGGGTCGAGGCCGAAGATCGCCGGCTTCATTGGCAGCGGCTGATGTGGGTACCAGGTTTCCCAGTTGTTCAGCACGTTCGCGAGGTTGGGCACCATCCCGCAGGCCTTGACCTCGACGACCACATCGGTGCCGGACGCCACCGGCTTCGCTACCTCCTCAACACGCATCGGCTCGTTCACGGCATGCAGCCGTGCCGCCCGCATCATGATCGTCATCTCTGTTCCTCCCAATATGTCGGTTCGCGGAGATGCCTCATTGACATTCTCATCGGACTGCAGATACCGTACAGTATCTGGATTGGGTGACGCAAGAGCCGATTACCACTGACGACAGCATTTGCAGGAGATCTCGGCGTATGCCGTGCCGGTTGGCCCGGCGAAGAACGCTTTCGCCGCGCGAACTTCGCTCGCTGAATGAGAGAACGTCGCGCCATCCAGGCAACAAGGACAGATGAAGGGCATCGAAGGCCCGTTCACCGTCCTACACGGAGGGATCAGTGCCGGAGTTTACGCTGACGCCAATCGATCTTCTGCGCATTCTGTGCGGGCTCTGGTTCCTTCCGCATCTCGTCGGAAAGATCAGGAACTTCGAAAAGGCGACGAAGACCTTCGAGGCCGCCGGACTGAAGCCTGGAAAGCCTTTCATCGTGTTGACGATAGTGCTGGAGGTTCTTGCCGCCGTTGGAATGGTGTTCAACATTCATCCGCGATGGGCGGCCGCGTGCGCTGTGGCTGTCTTGCTGGGGGCAGGCTATGCGGTGGTGCGTATCTATGGCCCGCACTGGCGCTGGCAGCTGATGGGCCCCGAATATCCGATTTTCTGGGCGCTTGCCTGTATTGTTTCGGCCCTCTAACCTTCGGTCGATTCGGATACCAAAGGTATCCAGATAATGGGCTGGAAGGACAGAAGATGGCACGACTAACACGCGAACAGAGCCAGGCTCTGACCCGCGAGAAGCTTTTGCTGTCTGCGAGCGAGGTCGTGGCTCGCGACGGCTACTCTGGCGCGACCATCGAACGCATCGCGGAAGAGGCCGGATATTCGAAGGGCGCCTTCTATTCGAACTTCGCCACAAAGGAAGAGATATTCCTTCAACTGCTTGAGCGCCATGCCGGCGGCGACGTGGTCGAACTCGCCGGCCTGCTCGACGGCTACGATGACCCGAAAGCGATCATCGACGCGATGTGCGATTGGGCCAATCAGCGGGCGAAGGACAAGCGGTGGGGAACGCTTGCCATCGACCTGCTGCGGATCGCCCGCCGGGACAACACGTTGGAAGAGCGGCATCTGCGCCTGTTCAAGGACCAGTGGGAGGGCTTGGGTCGGTTGCTGTCCGGAAAGCTCTTTCCTTTTGGTTCCGACATCGAACCACTCTATGTGGGCGGCGTCGTCCTCGAGCTGATCTATGGCGGCCTCTCCAGCTTCATGAAGGACGATTCTCCGGGCGAGATGGTAAGAGCTACACTCACCTCGATGCACCAGGCCCACCTCTACCGCCACACCAAGCACCAAGCCTCCCGCAAATAGGCGTTCCAGGCCTCTGGCTCGTTCTGGTCGACGGGCTTTCCGGCAGTCACGACGCCGGTACGATTTGTGGATCGGGCGCGGCCAGCACTGTCCGCAACTGTTCCACGAGCTGCTCGGCCTCGCCTGAATCCGCGGCCGTGCCGAAAACCACATGGTCGGGCCGCACCAGGACGGCGCGTGCACGCTTCGACGTCAACCAGTCCGCCAGCACGCGGTCTTCTTCCACCAGAAGCGAAGGATAGGATCTATCCTGCGCCACGCGATGCACGGCGACGCCCGCCTCGCGCGACTTGTCCAAAAGCCTGGGCGAGGGGTCCATTTCACCGGCGATGAGAAGCTGGAATCCGGGTGGCAAAGCGTCGTCGAGCCGCATCCGGTCGAAAGGCCCGACGACCCACGGCTGTGGACAGGGCTCGCCGGCTCCGGCTATCGACGACCCGTCAACGCCACTGGCGACAAGTCCATGACGGATGGGCGGAAAGAGGTTCTGCCGGACCTGGACACCCTGGCCCGCGTGCATGGCCGCTACCATCTCGGCATTGCGGGCGCGGGCCTTGCCGGGATCCAACTCGCAGATGACTCTTCCCAGCCGCTTCGTGATCTCGATAACCTCACGTATGAATGGCCTGCGCTCGGCCTGGTAGGTGTCGAGCAGGCGCTCTGATCGGCCGCCGATCACATAGGCCAGCTTCCACGCAAGATTGGCTGCATCCTTGATGCCCTGCACCATCCCCTGTGCGAGAAATGGCGGGGTCATGTGGCAGGCATCGCCGGCAAGAAAGACGCTGCCGACCCGCCACTGCTGCGCAACAAGAGCGTGGAAATTGTAGGTCGCCGAGCGCCAAAGCCTGGCCTGGTCCGGCCGAAGCCAAGGCGAAAGCAGCTGCCGGATCCGTTCCGGTCGATTGATCTCCGCCGGATTTTCACCCGGCAGGATCATGAACTCCCAGCGTCGGAGTCGATCAGGCCCGCGCACATATGTATGCGGGCGCGCGGGATCGCAGAACTGGACGTTGGTCTCCGGCAGCGCGACGTGCCCGTCCTCCAATATCATGTCCACCACGAGCCAGGGTTCGTCGAAGTCGAGGTCTTCCAGCGCGACGCCCAGCCTGCGCCTGACGAAGCTCGCTGCGCCGTCGCAACCGACGACATAGCGCGGGGTGCGCTTTGAGCGTTCGCCGCTCACCTTGTCGTGCAAGGTGAGGACCGGTCTATCGGGGTTCTCGAGGTCGACAAGCTCCGTTGCGGTGCGTAGCGTCAGGTTGGGGAACTTCTTGCCGTTGGCGCGCAGAGCCCGTTCGAGCTCCGGCTGAAGGAAGGTCATATAGGGCGGCCAGGCAAGCGGGCAGGGCTCGGAAGGGGACTCGAACCGGCGCAATAACACGCCGTCGGCGGATCTGTATTCCGATGGACGATATTCCCCGGTCGCCGCGGCAACGGCGTCGGCCGCGCCTATGTTCTGGAAGACCCGCATCACCTCGTGGTCCATGCCGATCGCGCGAGGCAGAGCGTAGACGTCGTCAGCGGCATCGATGCCTTCAACCCGAACTCCTGCTGCCGCAAGAAGATTGCACAAGGTGATGCCGACCGGGCCGAGCCCGACCACCATGACGTCCGCTTCATCCTGCGTCATCTAGGGATACCCCTCTGGCCGGACTCGGTGCGGCTGTCGCGCGGCATCACTGCAGGAAAGCCGGCACCGCGAGCCCCAGCCGAACGGCTGCATCGGCGAGATTCCCCGCGGTGCCCTTCGCCAGCGGGATGCCGTTGGCCATGCGCTCACGCCCGGTCTGGAAACCGCGTTCGCCGGGTAGTTTCACGCCATCGGAGCCGGCTGCCGGTTCGAGCGCATGGATCGCGCTGGCGAGGCTGTCCACCGAGGCGAGAAAGGACGATGTGTCGCCGAAGGCCGCCGGATTGATGGCAAGCATAAGGCCATTGAAGCCGCCTTTCTTCTCACCGCGCAGGAACGGCGCGATGACGGCGTTGCCCACCAGCACGCTCGACAGAACTTCGATCATCAACGACAGGCCGGATCCCTTTGGGCCGGCCATCGGCAGTATGGCTGCCACCGCATGCGGGTCCTGCGTTTCGACACCGTTGGTGTCGATCGCCCAGCCCTTGGGGATCGGGTTGCCGGAATCCTTCGCCGCCATGATCTTGCCGAGCGCGACGGCGGCCGTGGACATGTCGAGCACGATCGAATCGGCGCCACCAGGCCGGGGAACGGCGATCGACAGTGGATTGGTCGACAACGCCTCGCCCTTTGCACCAAAATAGCTCATGAGCGGTCTCGATGCGGTCATGGCGATGCCGATGAGGCCGCGGCCGGCCAGTTGGGTCGTGAAGTAACCGATTGCGCCGGCATGTGATATGGCGCGGGCGCCGCACCAGCCGATGCCGAACTTTTCCGCCAGGTCGCCGGCCTTGCCGGCCGCGTGCATCATGGCGCCGGCGCCCGGCGCCTTTGCGTAGTCGAAGACGCAGGTCGCTCCGAATTCCCGGATCAGCTTCGGCTGTTGCCCGGTGCGGACGACGGCGGTCTTGATCATCTCGATGTAGCGCGGGATCCTGAGAACACCGTGAGAATCCGCGCCGCGCAGATTCGCCCACACCAGCAGCCGCGCGGTCTGTTCCGCCTCGTCCGGCGTATAGCCGGCAGCATGCAGGAGCGCGGTCGCAAAATCGGTAAGTTCGGTTTCCTGGACGACGGGCATGCCGAATGTCTCCTGGTCTGGCTGCGCTGACCTCAAGCTGCCGGCGTTGCCGGGAAGAATTTGTCGAGCCAGCCCTTGATCATCATCCTGGTGCGCGGCGCGTCCTCCGGGGCGAGCGGGAAGTGGGCAGTGCCCGTGATCAGCATCAGCTCGGCTGGCTGCCCGGCCTTCTCGAACAGGCGGATGGATTGCTCGGTCGGCGTGATGATGTCGTCGGCGGTATGGAAGAACAGGGCCGGCCGCGGCGCGATGTTGGCCACCACGTCATCCGCCCTGAAGTTCATCATGCTCCATGCCGTCTCGGTCGGGATTTCCATGATTGCCTTGGGCGACAGGTTCTTGCGCAATTTTTCCGGGATCGGCACGGCGTCGAAGCGCGAGATCCACATGCTTTCGCCCGTTGTGCGCTTGTGCTCACGTCCTTTCTCGAGGAGACCCATGAAACGCTCCCAGGCCTCCGGCGTGGGATGCTGGCCGCGAAACTTCCGTTCGCCGTGGCCCCAGCCACATGAGGAGATGACGCAGGCGAACCGCTCGTCGACCCCGGCTGTATAGACCGAAACCGCGGCGCCGAAGCTGTGGCCGGTGATGCCAATTCGCTTCGGGTCGATCTCGGGACGCCTGGCGAGGAAAGTCAGCGCGTTCTTCGCGTCAGCGACCTGATCGAAGCAGCGCACCTGGGCGCGCTCGCCCTCGCTCTCGCCGCAGCAGCGGAAGTCGAAGCGCAGCGCGGCATAGCCGAACGCTTCCATCATCTCCGCCTGGATCTGGGCGTGCGACTCGTCCTTGGAACCGACGAAGCCGTGGCAGACGATGAACGCCGGAAGCTTCTGTCCCGGACGGTGGCTGTCGGGAATGTGCAGAATCGCCGACAGTTTCAGGCCGTCGGATTCGAACGTCAGTTTTTCCTGCATGGCAATCTCCTTTCGGAAGCGGCGCCCCACCCGGTCGAGCCGCGTCACTTGATTCCTTGTACGGTGTGCCGAAGCGCGGCCGGCCGCCGCGCCTTCCCGATCAGTCGACCCTGGCGAATGGAAAATGGTGCTCGCGCCATTCCTGAGGGGCGGGAGAACCCCAGACATTCATCTGGCGGACGTTTCCTGGGCGCTCCAGGTTGGCGATGACGTTCGGCACGAAGTGGGCGTCGTCGGCTACCGTGTGCATGGCGCCGGAGCACTCGACGATCGCGCCGCTGGCATCCAGGTAGTAGGCGTAGGTGTTGTCGCCTGGACGATGGCGGCCCGGCCCCCAAAGGACTTGGCGGTCGAACCCGTCGAGAATGTCGCCGAGCCGGCAGTAGTCGCTGAAGTGGCTGAATTCGAAGGAATAGTGGTGAAGCCCGATCGGGCCCTTCACCAGACCCAGAATGTGATGCTGGCGGTTGCCGCCGTGCATCCAGCTCAGGGCTTCGTTGACCATGCGCTCGGTGAGCTGCATGCCGCAGATTTCGGAGAGCTGCCGCCTAGTGACGACCGGGTCGGGCGTGATGAGATTGATGTGGTCGAGCCGACGCGGCTTGATGCCGTTGGTCGGGTAGCGCGGATTGTACATGTCGTCGCGCGCCGGGGTGTGAACCTCGAAGCGCAGTCCTTCCGGCGTTGCGAAGGTCACGCCGGCATCGCAGCAGGCCAGACTGGGTTCGCGCGAGAGCACACGGCAGCCGGCGCCGTCCACACGCGAGGCGGCTTCCGCGACAGCCTCGGCGGTCAGGGCTTCGAGCCCGATCGTGTGGCAGGAATTCTCATCGGATTGGAGAAGCACGAGCTCGGCCTTGCGGCCGTTCGAGCTCAGCCATGTCTCGCCCGCCGCCTGTTTGGTGACGCGCAGCCCGAGAATCTCCGTCGAGTCATGGATCATGGCCCCGACGTCACGGACATTCAGCTTTATGTGACCGACCCCAAATACCAGGTGCATCACTATCCTCCTCTTGCGGTCGCAGCATGGCCTTGGCGACCTCCTTAGAGCAAACTCAGCCCGAGGGCAATAATTTTCGAAAAAAATGTATTATTACGAAATATCAGGAACTGTCTGAAGCCACCGTGTTTCGCAGCGTCCCAATCCCCTGGATCTCGATCTCGACCTCATCGCCAGGGAAAAGGAACTCCGGCGGATTGCGGCTCGCGCCGAAGCCTGATGGCGTGCCTGACACGATAACGTCGCCAGGGTCGAGCGGAGCGAAAGTCGAGATGTAGGAGATCAGCCAGGGGATGTCGAAGATCATGCGGTCGATCGCCATCGACTGCTTGGTCGCGCCGTTGACCCGGCTCTCCAGAAGCAGCCGCGCCGGGTCCGGGATCTCGCGCGTGCAGACCATCCACGGGCCGAACGCACCGCTTTGGTAGAAGTTCTTGCCGGGCGTGAACTGGCTCGAGTGTTTCTGCCAGTCGCGTACGCTGCCCTCGTTGAAGCATGCATAGCCGGCGACGTATGCCATCGCTTCGGCGCGCGCGATCTTGTGGGCGCGGCGGCCGATGATCACCGCCAGCTCGCCCTCGAAATCCAGCTTCTCGGAAGCCGCCGGCTTCAGGATCGCGCTTCCATGACCGACCTGTGCTTCCGCGTGCCGCGTGAACAGCAGCGGGAACTGCGGCGCCGGTTTGCTATCCTCGTGGAAGTTGGTGGCGACGCAGAAGATCTTGCCCGGGTTGGGAATCGGAGGGAGCAGGCTGACTTCGGACAGCCGGATGGCTTCGAGATCGCGCTCGTCGGGCGCGAGGTCGGGAAACCGGCTCTCGAGATAGGCTTTGAGATCCCGTGGCGCGCCAGGAACGGAATCCAGGCGCAGGATCGTTTCACCTTCGACGATTCCATAGCCGGCATCAAAGTGATCAACGAAAGAAGCGAATTTCAAAGGCTCACCCATTTGGGACGTGCCATGAAGGCAGGTACCTCTTGCTCAGAGTAAATCGGATTTTCGAAAATATGCAAGTCGTCGGAAGGCGGTGGCAGAGCGAGCCGATCTCGAGCCGAAATGGCCTGATTGCTGATTGGGCGTGCAACCGGATTTTGCTCGTCACGATAAAGTTACGAAAAAAGATTGATATTTCGAAAAAAATGTGCGACCACCGATCTGGCCTCGGGAGGAGGCCCATGTGCACGACGAGAAGCTCGGCATGCACTGGTTTGAGCGAACGGGAGGTATCGACGTGACAGCAATTCCGCAGACGATGAAGGCCGCGCGCATGCACGAGATCGGCGGCCAGCTGAGGATCGAGGAAGTGCCGGTCCCGAAGCTTGGGTCGATGGACGTGCTCGTTCGCGTCAGATCGTGCGGCATCGTGCCGAACCTCGCCAACATCCTGGCGCTGTGGCCGACCTGGTTTCCCCACATGCCGCAGCCGCCGCTGCCAGCGATCTTCGGTCTTGACCCGACTGGCGAGATCGCTGCGGTCGGCAGCCAGGTCCACAATCTGAAGCCTGGGGATCGCGCCTACGTTAATCCGGGGCGCTCCTGCGGCTCTTGCCGTCATTGCCGGCGCGGCGACACGATCTCCTGCCGCCACTATGCCTTCCAGGGGTATTTCGGCTTCAGCCATGACGCGCTGCAGACATTTGGAGATTACCCGGTCGGCGGCATTTCCGAGTACATGGCCGCTCCGGCATCGGCGATCGTGGCGCTTCCCGACAACATGACCTTCGACCAGGCGGCACGGCTCGGCTACATGGGCACTGGCTATTCCGCTCTGAAGAAGGCGCAGGTCGGTCCCGGCGACACGGTCCTTGTCAACGGCATTTCCGGCACGCTCGGCATATCGATCGCGGTGTTCGGTCCGTCGTTCGGGGTCAAGAAGCTTCTCGGCACCGGTCGCGACAGGAAGTTGCTGAAGGAGATCGAAGCGCTTGCTCCCGGCATTATCGAGACGCATTCGCTGGACGACGGATCGCCCGACGAATGGGCCCGTTCCAGGACAGCGCATGGCGAAGGGGTCGACGCCTTCATCGACTGCAACGGGCCGGGCACGCCGCAAGAACCTTTCCTGGCGGGTCTCAGGGCGCTGCGTCGCGGCGGTATCGCCGTCGACATCGGCGCTGTGATGGGCGCGGTTCCCATCGACGTGCACATGATGATGGACCGCAACCAGCGTCTTATCGGTTCGGCATGGTTGACGACATCCGAGGGCCAGGAAATGGCTGACCTCGTCGGGATCGGCAAGGTCAGCTTCGACCTCCTGGAAACCCATGCGACGCCGATGGAGAAGGTCAACGAGGCCATTTCGGGCATTGCCGTGCGTCATGGTGGCTTCTCGAATTTTGTGATCCATCCATAGTTGAATGCATCGTAGTATGCTGATACCGAATGGTATCTGAGTTATTCCTTGGGAGGATAAGACATGAGCATTCGCCGCGTCGTCACCGGAAAGAACGCCGCAGGAAAATCGGTATTCATCAGCGACGGCGCCTCGCCGCGCGAGATGGCGCTGCGGCACACGCCCGGTTTCGTTTCTTCCCCGCAGTGGAAGGTCGACGGGCCGCCGGACCTGGCCAAACGGGGCGGTGCCGATCCGATGGCAAGCGAGGGCACGATGCTGGCTTCGGTCGGAGGATCGGTGTTCTGGATGATCACCTTTCCGCCGGACAGCGTGATGATGTCGCCCGACTGGAAGCCCGAACTGGCGGGTCCGGAGCACCTGAAGGCCGCGCCTGGCATCGCCGAGTGCTTCGAGATGGACAATCCCGGCATGCACCAGACGCCGACGGTCGACTACGTGACCGTCGTCAAGGGCCGGCTTGTCCTCGAGCTGGACGACGGCAAGACCGTTGAGCTGAAGCAGGGCGATACGGTCGTGCAGCAGGGCGCGCGTCATGCCTGGCGCAATCCCTTCGACGAGCCCGTGACGGTCTCGGTCGTCATGCTTGGTGCGACAACGGCATAGGCCGCGTCGCACGCACCGCCCACCGGCACTCCGTTGGGCGGCGCCGACGTCTCTCCGGGCCTACTGTCGGTACTGTCGGCCCGGTAAGTGGTCGGCTCCTCCTGCCTCGTGCGCGTCCCCGCCGCCGAGGTTTTTTTCGGCGACCTCTGCAAGTATCTGGCGGGCCCAGCGGTGCAGACCTGAGTGGTGCGTACGCTCGGTCCAGTAGATGTCGACCTGGATGAAGACATCCATCGGGAAAGGGCGCAAGGCGAGCCTGTCCGACAGGCGACGCGCCAGCCGATACGGAATCGTCGCCACCAGCTCCGAGCCTGGAATAAGCCGCTCCAGTATGTCGTGGCTCGACACGGTGACCTCCGGCTCCATCTCGACGCCGGTTGCGCGCAGCGCGGCGAAATAGAGCGCCTCCCAGCGTCCGTTGTGCGTGACCGCGACATGACGCGAGGCGCAGTAGCGGTCGAGCGTCAGCGTTCCCCGCGCCAGCGGGTGCGCCGGGTCCATGACGCAGGCGTAGTGATCGGTGAACAGTTTCCTGCGGTAGTAGATGTCACCGAGGATCGCGACCGGTCCCAGCACGATGTCGCATGTGTTCTGCTTCAACTGCTGCTTGCCGTCGACGGCAGACTCGAAGATGTGGATCGTCGCTTTCGGCGCCTCCTTCTGCGCCCGGCGCACGAAGTCGGGAATGACGAACATGCGCTCGTGGTGGTTACAGGACACCGTCACGCTTCCTTCGGCCGTGGCTGGGTCAAAGCCCGACGGCGAAGAAAGCGCGGCCATCTGCTCAAGGATGCCGCGCGCCTGCTGGGCGAGCTGTTCGCCCTTGTCGGTTGCCACGATCGAATTGCCCTGGCGGACGAACAGCGGATCGTTGAAGGCCTTTCGCAGCCTCTTGATGGCGTAGCTTATGGTGGACTGGTTGACGCCAAGAAGCTGGGAGGCGTCGGAAAACGAGGCGCGATCCTGGACAGCAACAAGCGTCTGCAAGGCCGCGAGGTCAACACTGGCAAGCTCGTCGGGCAGCACGGCCGTTCTCCTCCATGCAAATTTTCGATGACCTCTATCTAACTCATCGCATTGCTGAATACACGTGGATTTCGTACCTCGTTTCCCGACCAGGGAGGAAACCATGTACGAAGCCGTGAAAGTGGTCGACGACGTCTCGTTCGAAGACCTGCTTGCCAATCCGTATCCAGTCTTCAAACGCGTCCGCGACCTCGGGCCTGTCGTCAAGGTCGAGGCGGCCAACATCATGATGGTCACGCGCTTCGACGACGTGATGGCCATCGAACGCGATCCCGAGACGTTTTCCTCCGTCAATCCGCAGTCACTGCTGAACACGGTGATCGGGCCGAACCTGATGCGCAAGGACGGCGAGGACCATGCCCGCGGAAGGGCGGCAATGGATCCGAGCCTGCGTCCCGGCGTGGTCAAGCGGTGCTGGGCCGACCCCATGCGGGCCATCTGCGACGACGTCATTTCGCAGATCGAGCACAAGGGTGAGGCCGAACTTTTCGAGGAACTCGCCGCGCCGATCGCGGCGCGCTCGCTGGCCGACATACTGGGTTTCGACGGCGTCGACTGGCGGACGATGGCGCTATGGTCGCAGTCGCTGATTGACGGTTCCGGCAACTACTCGCACAACCCGGAAATCGCGCGCAAGGCGAAGGAGGCAGCCAGCGGCGTCGAGAGCGCCGTCGACAGGATGCTGCCCCATCATCGGCACAATCCAAATCCTTCGATGCTGTCTTCGATGCTCCAGGCTGATCCTGCGCAGACGGTCGAGCAGATCTACGCCAACATCAAGGTCGCGATCGGCGGCGGACTGAACGAGCCCCGCGACTCGATCCTGACGCTGATCCTGGGCCTGTTGCAGAACCCGGACCAACTCGCGCGCGTTCGTGCCGAGCCTTCGCTCTGGGGGCAGGCCTTCGAAGAAGCGGTGCGCTGGATCTCACCGATCGGCATGTACCCTCGCCGTTTGACCCGCGATGTCGAGATCTCGGGCACGCTGGTCCGCGAGGGCGAGCAGGTGGGTCTGTGCGTCGGCGCCGCCAACCACGACGACCGCCGTTTCAGCGATCCGGAGAAGTTCGATGTCTTCCGGGAGAAGAAGTCCCACCTGGCGTTCGGCGCCGGATCGCATTTCTGCGCCGGCACGTGGGTGTCGCGCGCGCTGGTGAGCCAGATCGCCGTGCCGATGGTGTTCGAGCGGCTGCGCAATCTCCGGCTCAAGGATCCGGAACTCGTCCGCATCCGCGGCTGGGTGTTTCGTGGCCCCACGCACATGCCCGTTGTCTGGGACGCTTGAGGGAGAGAGTCATGCCAACGATCAGGTTCCTTTCCGCGGACGGCGCGGAGCTCGCCGTTGAGGCCCAGAACGGCCGCAGCTTGATGGAAACCGCGCTTGAACACAGCGTTGCGGGCATCATCGCCGAATGCAACGGCTCGGCAGCCTGCGCCACATGCCATGTCGTGCTTCCCGAGGAAATCATGTTGGCGCTCGGACCGATCAGCGAGCATGAAAACGACATGCTGGACTTCGCCGAGGCGCCGCGCGAACCCGGAAGCCGGCTGAGCTGCCAGATCAAGGTCAGCGACGCGCTGGACAATATTTCCGTCCGCGTTCCGGCCGCCTAGCGGTTGAGGCTGATCATGTCCCTTGACGCCGATCATCCCGCCGCGGCCAGGCCTGGCAACGAAAGCAGGATCGTCATCGTCGGTGCCGGGCAGGCCGGCCTGTCCACGGCCGAAAAGCTGCGGGCGAATGCCTTTGCGGGATCGATCACCCTGATCGGGGAGGAGCCGGATGCTCCCTACCAGCGTCCCCCGCTGTCGAAGACCTATCTTCTGGGCGAACTTGAACGCGACCGGCTGAAGCTGAAAGCGGAGGACTGGTACGCCAGGAACCGCATCGCGTTGCGACTGGGGACGCGCGTCGCATCCATCGACCGCGCGCGGCGGCGTGTGTGTCTGGCCGATGGCGCCATGCTTGACTACGATCGTCTGGTGCTCGCAACCGGGGCCACCGCCCGAAAGCTGCCGCAGGCGATTTCGCGCGGTCTTGCGGGCATCTTCACCATCCGCACGCTCGCCGACATCGATCAATTGCGGCCGACGCTCGAAAAGCACGGCAAGCTCCTTGTCATCGGCGGCGGATATATCGGGCTCGAGATCGCCGCCGTCGCGCGCGGGCTCGGCATGACGGTGGATGTGGTGGAAGCCGCCGATCGCCCGCTCGCGCGGGTGGCCTCGGCGCAAACCGCCACAGCGGTCGAGGCGCTCCACCGCTCCAGGGGCGTGGCGTTTCATCTCGGCAAATCGGTGGGTGAGTTGCTGGGCACGGACCGGGTTTCCGGCGCCAGGCTCAGCGATGGCACGATCGTCGCCGCCGATGTCGTCGTGGCGGGAATCGGTGGCATGCCGCAAACGGCGTTGGCGGCTGAGGCGGGTCTCGCCATCGACAACGGCATCGCCGCCGACGCGTACGGGCGCACGGGCGACCCCTTCATCTGGGCCGCCGGCGATTGCGCCAATTTTTCCTTGCCCGAAGGGGGGCTGCGGATGGAGAGCGTCGGCAACGCGATCGACAGCGCCGACCTGGTCGCCCGCAACATCATGGGCGCGCGCCAGCCCTACAGACCAAAGCCGTGGTTCTGGTCGGATCAGTTCGATCTCAAGCTGCAGATCGCCGGCCTGTCGCGGCCGGACGATACGGTGGTCGTCAGGCAGGGGGCGGGACCGGGACGGTCGCACTGGTACTACCGCGAAGGGCAGCTCGTCGCGGTCGATGGGCTGAATGCGCCGCGCGACTATCTGATCGGCAAGCGCCTCCTTGCCATATCGGCCGGCCCCGATCCCGCTCAGGTCGCGGATCCGGTGTTGGCACTCGAGGTCTTGGCGAATGCCGCGAAATGAGGCTGCGCCCGGGCGAGGCAAAGGCCTTTCGTGTCGCCTGCGGCGGACAAATAGGATGAACCGGTAGACTTCTCGGCATTGACATTCGTTAGCGTATCCACATACTATAAAGTATCTTAAATGATGCACTGCGGAACCGGTTTTCCGCAATGCGGCCAATCAGAAACGTTCGGGGCCAACGTCGGCACCACGGGCTGACCGAGAATATCGTCACTGGGAGAAAATAACGAAAATCTGTAAGTTTACGAAATTTGCTGGATCGCGGAGGAAAATGGCCTAAGCAGTTTCGCTAGGGGATCGGTCGACCAACTCGCTGGGAGGCGAGGGGAGGCCAACACAACCAGAACTGGGAGGAATTTCGATGTTGCGACGCAGTTTCAACGTACTCATGCTTTCGGCGGCCCTGGCTGCCGGCACGTTCAGCGCGGCCTTTGCGCAGGACCCGGTCAGAATCGGCGTCAGCGCATCCAAGACCGGTCCGCTTGCGGGCGGCGCGTCAGGCGTGCTTTGGCCGAACATCAAGCTGTGGGCCGAGAAGGTGAACAAGGCCGGTGGCCTCAAGGTCGGCGATCAGATGAGGCCGATCGAGATCGTCGAATATGACGACAAGTCGTCGCCGGAAGAGGCGGTCAAGAACATCCAGCGTCTGGCCACCCAGGACCAGGTCGACCTGATCATCCCGCCCTATTCGACAGGCCTCAATCTCGCGACCGCTCCGCTGATCGCGAAATATGGCTACCCGCAGATCGTCTCCACCGGCAATGCCAACGATCTCGATCAATTCGTCAAGCGCTGGCCGAACACCTTCTGGCTGCTCGGCCCGGCGCAGGGCATCGCCGACGGCATCGTCGGCACGCTCAAGGATCTGCGCGACGGTGGCAAGATCGGCAACCGCGTCGCAGTGGTCAACGTTTCCGATGCCTTCGGCCTCGAGATGATCAAGACCGGCAAGCCCGCGCTCAAGCAGGCCGGCTTCGATATCGTCTACGAGACCTCCTATCCGCTTGGGAACCAGGACGTCGCTCCGGTGATCGCCGGCGCCAAGGCGGCCAACCCCGACGCCTTCGTCGCCTATTCCTATCCACCGGACAGCTTCGCTCTCACCGAGCAGGCGCAACTGCAGAAGTTCGACGTCAAGGCGTTCTTCGTCAGCGTCGGCGGCAATCTCGACGGATACGGAAAGCGCTTTGGCGCCGCGGCCAACGGCATCCTGATCATGGGCGGCGTCAATGCGAGCGATCCCGTCTTCCAGGCCTACCGCAAGGAGCACCTCGCGGTGACGGGTCAGGAAGCCGACTGGTGGGCGAGCCCGGTGGCCTATGCCAGCCTGGAGATCCTGCAGCAGGCCGTCGAGCACGTCGGCAGCCTGGACAAGCAAGCGCTCAACAAGGAAATCCAGTCGGGCACGTTCAAGACCGTCATCGGCGATGTCCACTTCGACAACAACATCAACAACAACAACTGGACGGTCGGCCAGTGGAGCGATGGCGTCGTGCATGGCGTCAGGGCGACCGGCAACCTCCAGGGCGCGCAGCCGCCGGTGCTCAAGCCCGCCTGGCCCAGCAACTGATCCGATCCTCCCCAGGGGCCTGGCGTCCTTGTGACGCCGGGCCCGTGACTGCGAGAGTACAATGCTCATCCTGCTGACAGGCTTGCTCCTTGGGGGCACCTATACGCTCATCGCGCTCGGGCTCACGCTCCAGTACGGCGTGGCGCGGATCATGAACCTCGCCAATGGCGAGACGCTCGTTGCCGCGTGCTTCGTCACCTTCTGGCTGTATACGGGCTTCGGGATCAATCCGCTGCTGGGCCTGCTGGTGATCGGCCCCGGCGCCTTCGTCGTCAACTGGCTGATCTACACCTGGCTGATGCAGCCACTGGTGAAGCGGGCCAGGAATCGCGGCATGCTCGAGGTCGATTCGATCCTGGCGACCTTCGGACTGCTGTTCCTGTTCCAGGGGCTGATGCTGCAGGCATTCGGCGGGTCCTACTTCAACTACGAGTTCCTCGCCCAGCCCTTCTCGATCATGGGCGACTCGTTCGGCCTGAACCGCGTCGTGGCCTTTGTCGCCGCCGCCGTGATCGCCACGGCACTCTACGTCTTCCTCTATCGCACCGACCGCGGCACGGCGGTTCGCGCCGTCGCCGTCGATCCGCGCGCGGCGAGGCTCGTGGCGATCGACGTGCGCAAGACCGCGGCCTTCGCCTTTGCGCTCGGAGGAGCGATCACGGCCTGCGCTGGTACACTGCTGTCGACCTTCTACACGTTCAACACGTCTATGGGCGTGATCTTCACCATGAAGGCGCTGATCATCGTGATCATGGGCGGTGTCGGCGACGTGCGCGGCGCGGTTCTTGCCGCTCTCGTCCTGGGCGTGACCGAGACGATTGTCGCCAGCCTGCTCGATCCCGGACTGACGCTGGCATCAAACTACGCCCTCTTCATCGTCGTTCTGCTGTTCCGGCCGCAGGGCATCTTCGGAAAGCGGCCGGCATGATGAACATCCCGCGCAACGAGCTCCTGGCTCTTGGCGCCGGCCTTGCCGGCGCGGCCGTGCTGGCCTTCCTCCCCCTGGTGACCGAGGGGTTCTGGCTGTCGCTCAGCGTCAACATCATGCTCTATGCCGCCATATGCACGGCCTGGGCGCTCTTTTCCGGGCCGACGCATCTTGTCTCGCTGGCGAGCGCCGCCTTCTTCGGGGTTGGAACCTATTCGGTCGCGATCTTCATCGACGTCCTGCCTTTCCCTGCGCTCATCCTCATCGCGGTCGTCGCCGGCGCCTTGCTGGCCACGCTGGTCGGATTGGCGACCCTCAGGCTCTCAGGGGTCTATTTCGTGATCTTCACCCTCGGCCTTGCCGAACTCCTCGGCCAGATCGTGACCTGGGTGCAGACCAATTTCGGCGGCACGATCGGGCTCTACGTCTTCACCGATTTCACCGAGACGCATCTCTACTGGATGCTGCTTGCGCTGACGGTTGTCGTCTTTCTGACCGGCTGGCTCATCAACAGATCCAGGCTCGGCCTGGCCTTGCGCATCATCGGCAATGACGAAGCCGTGGCGCGTCATGTCGGCGTCGACACCGCTCGCGCCAGGATCATCCTCTTCGCCGTTTCAGGGGCCTTCATTGCCGTGGCCGGCGCGATCATGGCGCCCCGCTACAGCTACATCACACCAGATGCGGCGTTCAATCCGATGACGTCCTTCCTCGTCGTCATCATGGCGCTGCTCGGCGGCACGCGCCGGCTTTGGGGACCCCTGGTCGGCGTCGTTCCTTTCACCGTGGTGATGGACTTCATCTCGGGCCACTTCCCGAACCAGACGGCGGTGATCATGGGACTCGCATTTCTGGCGATCGTCTATGTGCTTCCCGACGGCGTCACGGGACAGCTGGAAAGCCTGTTCCGCCGTCGCCCAACCGACAAGAGCTTGCTGACGACGACTGTCGAGGAGGGCAGATGAACGTTCCTCTCCTGACCATCAATCGGATACGCAAAGCCTTCGGCGGCCTTGTCGCCGTCAACGACGTAAGTTTCGAAGTCGCCAAGGGCGAACTGTTGGGACTGATCGGCCCGAACGGCTCGGGCAAGACCACGATGCTCAACCTCATATCGGGGGCGCTATCGCCGACGTCGGGCAATATCCTGCTGTCCGGTCAGCCCATCGCCGGGCGTCCGGCCCACAAGATCGCCCGCATCGGGGTCGCCCGAACCTTCCAGCTGGTGCGCGTCCTGCCGTCGATGAGCGCGCTGGAGAACGTCGTCGCCGGCGCTGTCTTCGGGCACAACAGGCTCTGGGGCGCCGAGGCGCTTGCGCTCGCCCGCGATCTGCTGGAGCGGGTCGGGTTGAAAGGCCGCGAGGAGGTTCCCGTCGCGGCGATGACCTATATCGACCAGAAGAGGATCGAGCTCGCCCGTGCCCTTGCGGGGAACCCTCATGTCCTGCTGCTCGACGAATGGCTCGCCGGCCTCAACCCGAGCGAGTTGAGGGTCGGCATAGAACTCATCCGCGAGATCAGCGCCCAGGGCCGAACGATCATCATGGTCGAGCACGTGATGGATGCCATCCGTTCGCTTTGTTCACGCTGCGTGGTCATGAATTCCGGCACGAAGATCGCCGATGGCAGGTCGGCCGATGTCTTGGCCGACCCGGAGGTCGTCCGCGCCTATCTGGGAGACGACGATGCTTGAGGTGTCCAATCTCGGTGTCCGCTACGGAAGGCACGTCGCGCTCGAAGGTGTGTCCGCGCGCGTTTCCAAGGGCGAGATTTGCGTTGTCCTGGGCGCCAACGGCGCTGGAAAGTCCAGCTTCCTCGGCGCCGTCGCCGGGCTTGTCGGGACGGAGCCCGGCACAAGCATCGTCATGAACGGCAAGCATGTCACGAAACTCGACGCCCATCTGATGGTGGAGGAGGGGATCGCGCTGGTTCCGGAAGGCCGCGGCATCTTTGGCGAACTCACCGTGGTGGAGAATTTGCGGCTTGGAAGCCATGCCAGGCGCGCGAAAGCCGGTGCGGGCAAGATGCTTGATTTCGTCTACGGCCTGTTCCCCCGGCTTGCCGAACGCCCTCGCCAACTGGTGCAGACCATGTCCGGCGGCGAACAGCAGATGGTCGCGATCGGCAGGGCGCTGATGTCCAAACCGGACATCCTGATGCTGGACGAGCCCTCTCTCGGACTGTCGCCGCTGCTGTCCAAAGAGCTGTTCAAGTCATTGGCCGCCATCGCCGGCGAAGGCTTCGGCATCCTGCTTGTCGAGCAGAACGCGCGGCTGAGCCTCAAGACCGCCGATCGCGGCTACCTCATCGAGACCGGAAGGTTCGTCGGCGAAGACACGGCGCCAAACCTGCTCAAAGATCCAAAGGTCATGAGCGCCTACCTCGGCGACGCCGCCGCGGCGGCAGCGCATTAGCGCACTGCCGCACGCCAACACATCTGCTCCACGAATGAGGATGCCCCATGCGCTTGCTTGAAACCGAGATCGTCATCGACGCGCCGCCGCAGACCGTGTGGGCCGTGCTGGACGACATCGGGCGTTACCCCGAATGGAACCCCGCCCTGCCGGCGTTGCGCGGGCACACGACCGTCGGTCAGCGCGTCGTCGGAACGCTGCGCCAGCCCAATGTCCCCGAGCGCGAGGTCACGCCGACCATCACCCGCATCGTGGGCGCGCGGGAACTTCGCTGGCTGAGCCAGGCGCCTGGCGGCGTGTTCAGCGCGGAACACATTTTCATCCTGGAGCCGACCGAGAATGGCGGCACGCGGGTACGCCACAACGAGATATTCGACGGTCCGATGGCTGACGAGCGCTGGCCCAGCATCGATACCAACCTGCGAACGGCCTATCACGACTTGAACCGCGCGCTGAAGGCACGCGCGGAAGCGTTGCGCGGCGAGACGGTCGAGCTGCACCCGGCCGTCGAGCGGGATATATCGGCTGCGCCGGTCGGCGCGTTCACTGCGCGCTGCAAATGTGCCAGCGAGCCGGTGGAGATCGCGGTGGATCAGGCCGTGGCGCACAATCACCTGTGCGGCTGTTCGAAATGCTGGAAGCCTGCCGGTGCCGCCTTCGCGCAGATCGCGGTCGTGCCGGCGGGCTGCGTCGAGGTGAAGGCGCATGGCGACAAGCTCGAGGCCGTGGACGCCACGCAGAAAATCGAACGCCACCGCTGCAGGTCCTGCGGGACGCATATGGTCGGCAAGGTGTCCGATCCGGATCACCATTTCTATGGCCTCGAATTCGTGCATCCCGAACTGGCGACGGATGAGCGCCAGCCGAAGATCGAGTTCGCGGCCTTTGTGTCTTCGCTCGTCGAAACCGGGATGCCGGCGACCAGCATGGCCAGCGTGCGCGGCTCGCTGGCGGAGGCGGGGATTCCCGCCTATGACGCGTTCTCGCCGGAACTGATGGACATCATCGCCTGGCACAAGGTGAAGCTCGCGCAGGCGGCCGGCGTATCGTGAGCCGTGAAGAACCGGCCTGTCGTTCGCAGGCCGATGTCGTCGAAATTGGAGAACACACATGAAAACGCGCGCCGCTGTCGCTGTCGCCGCCGGAAAGCCGCTGGAGATCATGGAGGTCGACCTCGATGGTCCGCGCGATGGCGAGGTGCTGGTCGAGATCAAGGCGACCGGCATCTGTCACACCGATGAGTTCACGCTGTCGGGCGCTGATCCCGAAGGCCTGTTTCCAGCCATCCTCGGCCATGAGGGTGCCGGCATCGTCGTCGATGTCGGCAAGGGCGTCACCTCGGTCAAGAAGGGCGACCATGTCATTCCGCTCTATACGCCGGAATGCCGGCAGTGCCCGTCCTGCCTGTCGAGAAAAACCAATCTGTGCACCGCGATCCGCGCCACGCAGGGGCAAGGCTTCATGCCCGATGGCTCGTCGCGCTTCTCGATCGGCAAGGACAAGATTTTTCACTATATGGGCTGCTCGACCTTCTCCAACTTCACCGTGCTGCCGGAGATCGCGCTGGCCAAGGTCAACCCCGACGCCCCCTTCGACAAGATCTGCTACATCGGCTGTGGCGTCACCACCGGCATCG